>NZ_JBEOOX010000004.1:0-267435 GCF_040309565.1 Psychrobacter sp. 16-MNA-CIBAN-0192 | reverse complement strand
GACATCTAATTTAGGTAATAATATGCTGTAGGCAAAAAAATAAGACCTTATTATGACACTTATTGTTGGAATTGACACCACTAATAACTGTGAAGAAATGGTACTCATAATAGCGGCTAAAATAGCGGCTAATAAGAAACCTGAAACTAATGGGGTGAATAAAAACTGGGTAAAGACTAAAAAGATAGTTTCAGGATCCTCTAAGGTCATTGCGGTTTTTTGGACATAAGCACGACCGGCAAAACCCGTGGCTAACGAGCCCAACAAGCTAACAACCATCCAGCTCATACCAATATTACGTGCGGTTGGAACGTCTTTCACCGAACGAATAGCCATAAAACGAACGATAATATGTGGCTGACCAAAATAGCCTAAGCCCCACGCCAATAACGAAATAATACCAATAATCGTCATACCACTGGTAATATTGAGTAAGCTTGGATCGATATTTCGAACGGCAGCTGTTGTTGCGGATACGCCGCCTAAGTCGGTAAATGCAACAATAGGTACGATGACCATCGCAAAGAGCATAATGACCCCTTGAACAAAATCAGTCATTGATACTGCTAAGAACCCACCAAATAACGTATAAGCTACCACCACACCGGCAGTGACCCAAAGTCCAGTACTATAAGATAAGTTAAGCGAGCTTTCGAATAGCTTACCGCCACCCACTAAGCTGGCAGCAGTATAAACGGTAAAAAATAAAATAATAACCACAGCTGAGATAACCCGCAACATATGCGACTTATCTTCAAAGCGATTGGCGAAATAATCGGGCAGTGTAATCGCATTGTCCGCAATTTCGGTATACACCCGCAATCTTGGTGCAACAATAATATAGTTTAAAAAGGCACCTGTTGTTAAGCCGATAGCAATCCACACACTGACCACGCCATCCGCGTACATATAGCCGGGCAGACCAAGCAATAACCACCCTGACATATCTGAGGCACCAGCTGACAACGCGGTGACAGCAGGTCCTAAATTACGTCCACCCAGCATATAGCCTTCTGAATCATTGGACTGCTTAAAATAAGCATATATTCCAATCCCGATCATGACTAAGAAATAGGCGCCAAGGGATATCAGCACACCACTAGAAACTCCGTTCATATAAACTGTCCTTAACCAAACTTGTTGGTGGTAATAATATTTAACGGCAAAACCATATTCGTAAAAATAATAGCACTTAAAAAATGTTAGAAAAGTGTCAAAAGATAGTCTCTTGAAAAGACAATATCTAAAGACAAAAAAAGCCATTAAGTAAGACGTAATGGCTTTTTTTGATTATTCATAATAAATTTTATAGGGTTGATGGTGCTTTATTTAATTAACAATAGTGGGCCAATTATTAAAACACGGGTAAGCCATAAACAACCATTACGCTATCCTAACTTACTGAAAACATGCAAATTGTAATCTTCAGTGAGATTAAGGTAACTGTACGTTATCAAGTAAATCTTCCCGTATTATAACGTATAGACATCTTAATTGCGAATAAGCGACTGATAAACCACGCCAATAGCGACTATAGGAAGATGCCGATATAGATAAATTACTTACATCACAACTGAATAAATAGTTTATATAGTAACGTCTATATATTAATAGTTAGTGACTATCAAAGCTTAGATATTAATAATTAAAGGCTAATCAATAGGAGTCAGCATATCTAGCAGCGCTGTTACACTATTAGAAGGCGTCAGTTTCGGATTAATGACGACACCCAAGTAACGCTGCAATTCAATATTATCTGCCATATCAATACGCTCTAAATCCTGACTAACCATAGTCTGCGGTAATACTGACCAGCCTAAACCAACCGATACCAACATACGAATAGATTCCAGAGGATTGGTGCTCATAGTGGCATAAGGCTTTAAGTTATGTTTGGCAAATTCTGCTAAGGTGATTTGACTGGTAAAAGTATTGGCAGAGGGCAAAATAGCGGGATAGCGCGCCAATTGCTCCAAGGTTACCTTTGTTTTTTGTGCCAATGGCGATAAGGTGCCCGTCATAAAATATAGCGGATCTGACCATAAAGTATGATAGGTCAAGCGCTTATCGTAGACTGGTGGTAGGGTCAAAAAGGCAAGGGACAAATCACCATCAAGCACCGCTTTATGCGCCTCTTCTGAATCAACAAAATGCACTTCTAACTGTACCGCAGGATAACTTTGAATAAAATGCTTCAATACTGGTGCTAAATGATGCAGCCCAATATGATGACTGGTACCAATGACCAATTTGCCAGAGATTATTTTTTTGGAATGCTGCAAGTTAATTTTAAAATTTTCGTAATCATCTAGCCAGCGTTTGGCATGCGGTAGCATCTCATTCGCTGCCTGCGTTGGTACAATACCGCGCCCTACGGTGTCAAATAACGTAATTTTAAACTCATCTTCTAAGTTTTTAATACGTTTACTGACTGCAGGCTGAGTAATAAATAGTTTTTCTGCCGCACCCGAGATGCTGCCTACTTGCATGACGGTTACAAACGTTGTCAGATTAGTGGTATTCAATCCGGTGTCCTTATTTGGTAATAGGTATCAGTTAATGTATGAATAAAAGTTTGCTAACCCATTAACAATATATTAGAAATAAAAGTTTGCGAATAGATAAAAATCATCAATTATTATTATAGAATTAGCCTGTTATAATCACAAGCTATAGAAGGCAGTTTTTAAGATATTTATTGTGTTCACTTTATGATATTTTACTGTCCATTCAATCAAGATGTTTATTTTGCGCTAACATCGCGCCGCATTTAGTAAGTAAACGATAAATCATCAATAAAGTCTCTATTATGTTGATAATCAGATATAGACAACCAAATATAGAAAAGCAGCAAGCGCCAACGCTTAAAAAGTAGATTTATCAGGTGATACGCTGTAATCATGTTTTAAGCCATTAGCAATTAATCAAGGATAGTAATATGACCGGTCAAACTTTGTACGACAAACTTTGGAATGCTCATGAAGTCAGCAAACGTGATGATGGCTCAAGCCTTATCTATATTGACCGTCATTTACTGCACGAGGTGACCAGCCCGCAAGCCTTTGAAGGTTTAGAGCTTGCCAATAGAGCGCCGTGGCGATTATCGGCTAATATTGCCAGCCCTGACCATAATGTACCGACTGTTACCAAAGAGCGCTTAGAAGGCGTGGCAGGTATTAAAGATGAGGTATCGCGTTTACAGGTCGTCACGTTGGATGATAACTGTGCGAAATTTAATATTGCTGAATTTACCATTAATGATGCGCGTCAAGGTATTTTGCATGTTGTTGGTCCTGAGCAAGGGTTGGTATTGCCGGGTATGACGGTAGTATGTGGTGACTCACATACCGCGACGCATGGTGCACTTGGGTGTTTGGCGCATGGAATCGGTACGTCTGAGGTTGAGCATGTGCTTGCAACTCAGTGCTTGATTGCCAAAAAAATGAAAAACATGCAAATCCGAGTCAATGGTAAGCTGGGCACTGGCGTGACCTCAAAAGACGTGGTACTTGCTATCATTGCCCAAATTGGTACCGCTGGTGGTACAGGTCACGCGATTGAATTTGCAGGACAAGTGTTTGAAGAGATGAGCATGGAAGGGCGCATGACCGTCTGTAATATGGCGATTGAAGCGGGCGCGCGCGTGGGCATGGTTGCAGTGGATGACATCACTATTGATTACGTAAAAGGTCGTCCATACGCGCCAACCGCTGAGCAATGGGCGCAAGCAGAAGCCTACTGGCGTACCTTATATTCAGATGCTGATGCCGTATTTGACAGCATTATTGAGATTGACGGTAGCGAAATTGCACCGCAAGTGTCTTGGGGCACCTCACCTGAAATGGTGGTTGATATCACTCAATCAGTGCCAACGCCAGACCAAGCCGTAGATGAGGCGCAAGAAGAAGGCTGGTTGCGCGCTTATACTTATATGGGCTTGGAAGCTGGGCAAAAAATTACCGATATTCAGTTGGATAGAATATTTATTGGTTCCTGTACCAATTCACGTATTGAAGACCTGCGTGATGCCGCAGCAGTGATTAAAGGTCGTAAAGTTGCTGATAATATTAAAGAAGCCATTGTGGTTGCTGGGTCAGGGCAAGTAAAATTGCAAGCCGAAGCTGAAGGTTTGGATGTCTTATTTACGGATGCCGGGTTTGAGTGGCGTGAGCCGGGTTGTTCAATGTGTTTGGCAATGAATGCCGATAAACTTGAACCGCAGGAACACTGTGCCTCAACATCTAATCGTAACTTTGAAGGTCGTCAAGGGAATGGCGGACGCACGCATCTGGTAAGTCCAGCAATGGCAGCTGCGGCGGCGTTGGCTGGTCATTTCGTCGATGTACGCACGTTTTAATTATTTGTGCTAGTCACCAGTGCCAACCGTTTATCTTTTCATAAGACACTTTAATTATAGGAATCAGTTATGCAAGCCTATCGTATCCAAACCGGCATCGTTTGCCCACTTGATCGCTCAAATGTCGATACCGACCAAATTATTGCCAAGCAGTTTTTAAAATCTATCAAACGTACGGGCTTTGGGGTCAATTTATTCGATGACTGGCGTTATCTTGATGACGGCTATCCTGGTCAAGACAACAGTAAACGCGTTATTAATCCAGATTTCGTCTTAAATAAGCCGCGCTACCAAGGCGCTAACATTTTGCTCGCGCGCAAGAACTTCGGTTGTGGTTCTAGTCGTGAACATGCGCCGTGGGCATTATCAGAATATGGCTTCCGCACTGTTATTGCGCCTAGTTTTGCCGATATCTTTTATAATAACTGCTTTAAAAATGGCATGCTGCCTATTGTGCTTGATGAAGCAATCGTCGATGAATTAATAAAAGCAACGTTAGCAACTGAAGGCTATGAGCTGACAGCGGATCTTGAACGCCAAGTGGTTATTACGCCCACAGGTAAAGAGTATCCGTTTGAAGTTGATGCTTTTCGCAAGCATTGTCTATTAAACGGTCTTGACGATATTGATCTAACGTTACAGCATGGGGATGCAATCAAAGCATATGAGCAAAAGATGCAACAGCAAACCCCATGGATATTTAATGAAGTTCATGCTTAGCGGTTACGGTACATGCGATAAGTCAGCATAACTGCCATTCTAATTGTGGAAATAAGGGTGAATAAAAGGTGACAAGGCAGTCTATAGCGTTGAGTTCTAACGTCGAAATGGCTAAAATGAACCAGAATATATAGGCTGTAATTGCTGGTTATATGCCTTTTCAGCTTTATCTTTGACCACTTATCTATAGTAGCCGCCATTATGAATAAAAAACGTTATGCTCTATTTACAAGTACCGTCGTTGCTGTCGGCTTGTTATCTGGCTGTCAATCATTGACTGGCTATCAGCAAATAGAAAAGGCAGAAAGCCCGGATATGTTGATAGGTAAGGTTTATCCGGTTGCCGGTGAAGTAAATATCGTGTGTGCGGGCACTTATCATTGCGAAATCACACAGGTTGATCAAACGCTACTGATTGCTCCTAACTCGCATAAACCTGTTAATCCATCAATGGTTACAAAGCTGAATCAAGAGAAGCTGAATCAGGAAAAGTCGGCAACGCAGCAACCTACATCGCAAATGCCAATGACGCCATTATTAAACCAAAAATCAGTCAAAATCGTGCCGTTATCTGCCTCGAGCATGAAGGGTTTAACCAACTATTACGCGCGCGTTAAACCAGCTAAACGTGAAGTGCACATCAGTTTTTATCCTGAAAACAATCTGGATTATGTAGAACGTTTTGCGATGATACATGACTTTATGCAGCCGGGAACCTATCAGCTGCGTGCCTATCGCAAAAAGTCGCCACAAGAAGCAGGCAGCTTATTAGATAGTGCCTCGCCTGAACCGTTATGCGTTGATTTGATGCAAGGCAGCAAGGTGGTTAGACGTTTTTGTAAGCAATTAGATGCCAAGCGTCAAGGCGAATTTGTAGAATCGAAAATAGCTATTAAAGCAGCTAATAAATAACAACTAGAGTTTAAAAGTAAAGAAACGGTAAGACACCTTTTTGTTTTAAGTAGCGTTTTTTTTATATCATTTACCCCAAGGATGAGTATGGCAACGATATTAACCCTAGCAGGCGACGGCATTGGTCCTGAAATCATGACCCAAGCCATTAATGTGCTACAAGCTGTCAATGAAAAATTTGCGTTAGAGTTAACGCTGGAGTCGGGACTGATCGGCGGCGTGGCATTTGATGCAACGGGTGAGCCACTACCAGCAGAAACATTAGCACGTGCACGCGCAGCGGACGCGGTATTATTGGGTGCAGTGGGTGGACCTAAATGGGATGGTATCGAGCGTAGCAAACGTCCTGAACGTGGTTTGCTTAAAATTCGTAGTGAGCTTGGCTTATTTGCTAATTTACGCGTCGCCAAGCTTTATCCGCAATTGGTCAATGCCTCAAGTATTAAACCTGAAATCATTAAAGGTCTTGACCTACTTATCGTACGTGAACTGACTGGTGGTATTTATTTTGGCGAGCCACGCGGTATCCGTACGTTAGAAAATGGCGAGCAGCAAGGCTACAATACCATGGTGTATAGCACCAGCGAGATTCAGCGTATTGGTAAAGTGGCGTTTGAGCTGGCACAAACCCGTGCCAAAGCGTCAGGTAACCCTGCTAAAGTCTGTTCAGTAGATAAAGCCAACGTTTTAGAAGTGACCGAGCTGTGGAAACAGACCATCACTGCGATGCAAGAAGCGGACTATAGCGATGTGAACTTGTCACATATGTATGCCGATAATGCTTGTATGCAGCTGATTCGTGACCCTAAGCAGTTTGATGTCATGGTTACTGGCAATCTATTTGGCGACATCTTATCGGATGAAGCTGCCATGCTGACTGGCTCTATTGGTATGTTGCCATCTGCAAGCTTGGATGAGCAAGGTAAAGGTATGTATGAGCCTTGCCATGGCTCTGCACCCGATATTGCCGGACAAGACAAAGCCAATCCATTAGCGACCATTCTTTCAGTTGCGATGATGCTACGTTATACCTTTAAACATGAAGAATCTGCTCAGGCGATTGAACAAGCGGTTAGTGATGTGCTTGATGATGGTCTGCGTACCCTTGATATTCTAGATAAAAATGAATCTGGTCTTATTCAAGTGGGCTGTAAAAAAATGGGCGAAGCGGTATTATCTAAGTTGGTGTAAGCTTCTTTTTATACAGTTCCATTTTTTGTATAACCCCGTTGTTTATCGTTATATGTATCCTATGAAAACCCATAAATTGCTCAGCAGTTTATGGGTTTTTTATGCTTATCAGTTTTCTTATATTTGTTGATGTCATTAAGAAAGCCATACTATATTGATGAATCTATGGTAAAAATTAGCTGACTTATATAAAAGTATGACATAAAAAATTCGTATAGTGACCGCATCAGTCAGTGTTTCTTAACATAAAGCTATTACACGCTTATCAGACTGTATGGCATCATTCCTAAAATACCATTTAAAAAAATTTAGAAAATAAGCTAAATAAAAGTAAGTTAAACAATAATAACAATCATGTTAGGAGTACCTTGTGCATCCATTAACCACCATAACTACCGCCGTAGGGCTGGCTGGCTTATCCACAGCATTATTAATGAATCAGGCGATGGCGGTGAATACCTCTGCTGATATTTTGGTAAGTAATGCCGTAGCCGCAGATGCTCAGACAGTAAGCATTACAGCAGAAATGCCAAAGAATAAAGAATTATCGTCAGATGTTAGTATTGATGCCAATCAACAAACTGCCGCTAATATGGCAGATACCGTAAGCCCAGTAACCAATGCAGAAGCTGATGAAAATGTTAGCATGGCATCTAGAGTAGCGCCTAATCCTGAGCAGCAACTGATGAACAGTCGCAAATCAACGCGATTGCTCAATAAGTTTTTACCTGTCATCCCGTATCATACTGAAAATCTGCCAGCTATCGCTCAGCACGTAAATAATGCCAGCTGGAAAAACGGCGGAAAAATAAACCGCGTTATTGGGGCAAAATTACAAGCCTTATTAAATTGGCATCAGCATGGTGTTGGAACAGTGGATGGGTATTGGGGTAAAAATACGCGTAAAGCCATGCAAGCGTTTCAAAAAGCGCAAGGCTTGAAAGTAACACAATCTTTAGATGAGGCAACATGGCAAGCGTTAAATAAAAACACTATGCTCAGCACCCAGCCAGTATTGGTGAGTTACACCTTAACGGATAACGATGTTCACATTAAAACTGTCGAAATTCCAACTACTGCGGTGGAAAAGTCTAAGCTTGAAGGCATGTACTATGAATCTCTCATCGAAGGGTTGGCAGAGAAATTCCGGATGGATGAAAGTTATTTACGTTTTTTAAATCCTAAGGCTACTTTTGTAAGCGGCGAATCCATCACTGTCTATAACCCAAGCCGAGCCAACGCGACTCCAGTTAGCCGCGTGGTAGCCGATAAAACCAGCCAAACATTATATGCTTACGATGATAAAGGTAAGCTGATTGCCAGCTATCCGACTACCGTAGGCAGTACGGCAACGCCATCACCGACTGGCAAGCATACGATAAAGGTGAAAGTTCACGAGCCTAACTATACCTATACCAGTCCAGAAGGCAGCAAATATATTTTGCCACCAGGTCCTAATAACCCAGTCGGCTCAGTATGGATTGGCTTGAGTGAACCTTCTTATGGTATTCATGGCTCGCCGGATCCATCGCGTATCAGTCGTCAAGCTTCGGCGGGTTGCGTCCGCTTAACCAATTGGGATGCGCTAACGTTATTAAGTACCATTAGCGATGAGGCAACGGTCGAATTTATATAACTACCTAATAAATTGCATTCGTTAAAATTACTAAAGTTCAAAATCTAAAAACAAAAATACCGCTAATCATCAGCGGTATTTTTTATGTATCATAATTTTATATAGGGCAATAGAGTGGCAAAATCAGAGACAAATATGATTAAGGTTCATAATAATCTGACCGCTTTGACTCATTACTTTTATGCTAAATCGTTATCAAACACGCGGAATATCGTCAGGCTCACTCTATACTATACAAAGTAGATGATATATAAAGTAAATTAAGTTTTACCGCGATAAGTAATACGACCTTTAGATAGGTCATAAGGGGTCATTTCTACCTTAACCTTATCACCGGTTAAAATACGGATATAATGTTTACGCATTTTACCTGAAATATGCGCAATGATTTCGTGTCCGTTTTCTAAACGAACTTTAAACAATGTATTTGGCAGGGTGTCAATGACTTCGCCTTCAAATTCAATAATGTCGTCTTTTTTGGCCATAATTATATATCAATCAGTGAAAAATAAGACCATATTATACGTAAGTTGGCGCGCTAAAGCAACAAAATATATCATTTTTGCTTGACAGCGTGTAAGCGTTATGTATGCCAGTTCAAAGAAGCTTACTCCGGAAGATTCAGCCAAATAGGGGTTAGTGGCAGCGCAGGCAAGAGCTGCTGATAAGGCTCAGGATAGTAAGCATTGATGAAGTATAGACCGTCACCAGAGGCGGTGGGCGGCGCTATCGTGCGGTCTTTTTTTGATAAAATATTTAGAAAATCAGTGGGCTGCAAGTCATGTCTGCCAATAGCGTATAACGTGCCCATGAGATTGCGTACCATGTGATGTAAAAAGCCATCGGCTTGAATATCAAAAACTATAAACGCGCCGTGCTGGAATAATTTTGCATGACTCACGTTGCGTACGGGCTGATTAGATTGGCAAGCGGCGGCGCGGTAGCTGCTAAAGTCGTGAGTGCCTACGATATCGGCGGCGGCTTGTTGCATAGCAGCTAAATCTAATGGTTCATGAATATGGGTCACTTGATGATTTAAAATGGCTGGGCGCTGAATTTGATTTAACGTGATATAGCGATAACGGCGCGCAATGGCACCAAAACGAGCATGGAAATCGCTAGGCATTGGCTGAATCCAGCGCAAAGATATATCATCAGGCAGTAAGCTGTTTACCCCGCGCAACCAATTATGGGTGGGTCGATAGGCGTGAGTGACAAAATGGGCAATCATATTACTGGCATGAACGCTAGAATCGGTACGCCCAGCCGCAATAACCTCAACGGGTTCATTAGCGACTTTGCTAATCGCCGTTTCTAACGCTTCTTGAACGCCCAACACTTCTCGTTGTCGTTGCCAACCATGATAATGAGTACCCAAAAACTCAATACCAATGGCTAGGGTATGAGTGGGTAGCGCTGATATTGTTTGTGCTTCAGGTAACATAAGGTTGGACATAAAGGGTCACAGCGATGATTAAGTATAGGTTTAAAATAGTGAAATCTTAAAAAGTTGGCTAACGATTTTTATGGATAGTCGTCGAGGTTTGACTGACCGTATGAGCCCAGCGTTGCCGTCTTCGAGCTGGCGTATCATAACGCAATAGTAGCCACAATAAGCGAGCATATATCGCTGCAATCGTTAGACGCCCGCCTGCAATCACTTGATACTCGTACTGCCAGCTACCGGCTGCATAGCTATCACTCACCCCGCCAAAGGGACATTGGCTTGTGCATACGACCATATGCCCGCAGTCATATGCTTGCTGCAATGCTGCTGCTAGCGCTGGTGAATAAGGAATATTACCTGCGCCAAAGCCTAATAAAATAATGCCGCAAGGTGGGCTTTTTAATAGAGATTGTAATTGAAGGCACAATACTTCTGGATCATTTGGTAGGCAATATAACGCATGAATCGTCGCCTCGTGAGCACAAGCTCGAATACTATCGACAATAGCGTGCTGATCATCGAGCCAATGCTGCTTACGGGTCTCAGGTAGCATTTTGACATAACTGTTTGCTGGATATGCCGCTCGCGAATGCCCTGTAAATGCCATAAAATCATGACTATGAATTTTCTGTACCGTTTGCGCCGCCCACGCTTCACCGCCGAAGCTTATTTTAACGCCCGATTCACCAGCAGCGGCTAAGCGTAGCGCGTCATTAAAATTGTCCCACGCATCACTATTGGCATCAACGCAGTAACTGTCAATAATCTCACTATCAAGTAAGGGGCGCATACTACCTGTAACAATAAGGCACAAGTCACTACCGGCAAATGCCTCTGCTAAAAAAGCGCCCAAATAACTTAAGGTATCGGTTCCGGTAATCAGCACAAACTGGCGATGCCCTACTGCATACGCGTCTAATAAAAGGTTATAGAAATGTGCAAGATCACGCGCATTGAACTGGCTGCTGTCTTTAATCAGTGTATTATCCAGCCAAGCAATAGCCGGTTGATGACCTTTGTCATGTTTAGCCAGTAGGTTTTGCAATGCGGGTAAAAATTCAGCCGCAGCTAAAGGCGCAAGCGGTTTACCATAACTGCCAAAAGTACCACCAGCATAAATCAGTTGGATAGGAGAGGATAGGGAAGAAATTGAAGCTGAATGCGCGTGCATGAAAGTACCGTAAGAGCGAAAAAGAAGACGGGAACAATATAAATCATAATAGTAAAAATAGAAACAAGCATTCTATAGCAATAGAATGCTTGTGATGCCGCATGAGTCTATAGATTTAGCAGACGTGAACGCTTACAAGGTCGATTATTGCCATATCGCTATCCTCGTATTAGTGCTTAGGTAGTACGGGCTAGCAAAGCTTGGGCTTGGGCTTGTTGCTCCGGATTACCTTGAGCCACCACTTCATTGAGCAAGCGATTGGCACTATCGTATTCACCAAGTTGCAGATATTGTCCGGCTAAATCTAGAGTCACTTGCTGACTGTCTAAAGTGTCCACAAATGCAAAGTCTGTGGCAAACTGCTCTGCAAAGTCTGTTGCGGCTTCATCAGTCATGACAGGACTAGTGACAGGGGTCACAGACCCTACAGTAGAAGATGATTCTGTAGCCTGCTCATCGAGATCTATATTAAAATTGAGCTCATCAATATCGGTATCATCATCAAACGTCAGCGTACGGTCAGGCACTATGGTTACAGTGGGTCTGGTCGTGGTTAGCGCGCTATGATCTTCAAGATTATCATTGGTATCAGTGGCAATGTCGAAATCAAAATCAAAGTCAATTAACTCTAAGTCATTTGTTGGCGACGAATTAGAAAGCATCGTATCTGCTACTGGCGCAGCGTCGGGCTCTGAGATAATATCGATAGGCAGTGATTGGTAATTATCTGTACTAATTGTGGCATTTGCCGACAGTAAGAAGTCATCATTGCTATTATCTATACTACTATCTACTACACTTGGCGCAGAGGTGTCCAACGTAGGCTCGTTTTGTAGTTCTAAAGTTGAGAACTCAGCAAAATCAAGGTCAAAATCATCATTATTGGCTAAGGTTTCTGGTACATCGTGATTGAGTAATGCTTCTTGTTCTATTTCGGTCTTTGCCGTATCCGTAACATCATCTAAAAACGCATCAAAATCAAGCTGAAATTCATTTTCACTTTGAGTCTCAGTATTATTAACCGGGCTCTCGACAATAGGTGCTAGTTGCTCACTGTTTTTAGTAAAGTTAAAAGCCTCAAAATCTAATGCTAAGTCATCCTGCGCGACCCGAGTATCCATGGTTGACGATTGAGTTGCTGTTGCCGCTAAAGTATCGGTATCATCTTGTGTACCTAATGACGGCGCTGGTGCAATATTGATGACGTTATCAGTCGCTTCTAGATCGTCTAAAGTGAGATCAAAGGTGCTATTGATAGGGCTATCAGAAGGCTCAATATCCTGAGTAACAGCGGCAATTACAGCCGAGTCACTATTTGCCGCTGGTGTAGATGAGGCAAAGTCAAAGTCTAAAGCTGCATCAGTGTCGTTAGCACTGTGATGGGTATTCGCGTGCACCGGTGCTGCTAGATTGGGTTCAGTAGCTGTGCCTATATCCGCCGCCATATGTGGCTTAGAACTAGAAGGACTAAGAAGTGGCGCCTGTGAGCCCTTCTCCGCATCCAACAACTCTTTTAGCTGCTGAGCCTGAGCGATAGTGATCCTATCACCGTGCGCATTGATAGCAGCATACGTATGATAAAATGCCTCAGTATCATTGCTCAGCGCATAAACATTAAGCAGCTTTAGGGATAGGGCGCTATCATTTGGCTTTTCACTTAAGCCGCGCTCTAAAGTTTCAATCGCCTTATCATAGCGCTGCTGATCAATAAAACGCTGAGCAACCGTAACGTCATCAAACAACGTTGCCGTATTCATATTATTGGCAGCTTCTCGCTGCACGGGCGCGGCTGAAACTGGAGGTAGGACGCTGTCGCTTATAGGCTGGCTGGTCGGTCGTTGCGCTTTATTTTTTCGCAGTATCCAGACGCCTATCACTAAAATAATGATTAATCCTGCAATGATATATAGCATATTGTCCATAAATATTCTCGCGCCTATCAATACTGATCACAGCATCCGATGCTGAGCAGTGAGTTTTTATTTTATTGATTGTATGGTTTTATAACACGTGCTTCAAGTATATATGGCGTGCTGGCATCTGTCATATCTATTAACCGTGGTTCTGACAGGTCAGACGCGTGTTCAACGGCTATTGTTTGATTGGTCAGTTGGATACGTCTAATAACTTGTATGTTAAGTGTATCGAACGGTTTATCAGCTGCTAAAGTAAGAGCTGTATTTTCTGATACTTGGATATTTTGGGCATGGAAAACTGGCGTATTGATATTATCGTCAACACTGTTATTAGCTGCATTTAGCTCTTGATTGTTAGGTATAGCATGAGGATTTAAGTTAGGTAAACTGGATTCAGATGTCAGTTTTTTGACTTGCAACGGTCTTTGCACACTTTGTCCATTGGGTGTGGTAAATAATGGTGGCGGTATACCACGGTTAATGGTCAAAGGCTGGATGTGTAAAGCGCTACTTACACTCAAGTGGTTATCTTGCACCAGCATAGAGCGATCATCGGTGTTATTGTTGTAAGATGGAATGCGCACCTTAGCGCTTAAAGGCAGCAACAAAGTCTTTGGTACCATTATCTGTTGCCCTTGCTCATTAATGCTCAATACCAAATCAGCAAATGGTGCACTCACAGGCCGGCTGGTACGAATAATAACGTTACCAGAGGTGGCTGAGGTCGGCACAAAGCGCGCTGATAATGAGTCAAGCGCCATCAATCCAAGCTGCTGGTAAACATCATTATTTGCTAAAGTGACTGAAAAATTGGACGGTTTAAAATTGGTTATCGCAATGCTTGCATCAAGCGGCTCATGCTGAGCTGAGTTTATAGTGGTCTGACCAAAGCTGGCAGTATGACCAGCAGTTGGCAGCACCATTAAGCTGACTGAATACCAAAGTGTAACCACAAGCCTATGACGCGAAGTCGTGATACGACTAGGTAGATACCCAAACATATACCGCCCTTTTAATAATTCTGAAAAATTATTTATTTTTCGATAATGAACTTTAAACGCAGATAATCAGACAACGGTAATTTTCAGATGCTAACGTTGAAATTAGTGACTTTAAACGCTATGCCCTTGCAAACTTCAATCAAGAAAACACCCTGTTGCCAATGTTAAAAAATAACCGTTAAGGTGTATACACGTATAGCGCCCAATCATATCCGCAAAACTATACTAGAGTAACTTGAAAAGAACAATTGTTCAATAAAAAACTCTAGAATAAGCTTCTATTTCATGTTACTCACGTTAACTTCGATACACAATTTTGCCAGTTAGTGACGTCTAGCAGTAAAAAGGGCAGTGCGCTTATCACTAAGGTTGTGGCTCACAGGTTAGATTAACGGTCAATATTATCGAGCAGCATCGCATCGCCATAGCTAAAAAAGCGATACTGATTAGTAATGGCATGCTGATATGCTTGTTCAATCGCAGCTTTACCAGCAAATGCCGATACCAACATTAATAAGGTCGATTTTGGTAAATGAAAATTGGTTAATAACCGATCAATCACCCCAAATTTAAACCCCGGATAAATAAAGATATCGGTATCGCCCGACCATGTAGCCAGTGGTTGACCATTCATAGCAGTTTTTTGATAAGCCGTTTCAAGGACACGCGTGACCGTAGTTCCTATGGCAATGACTTTGCTACCATTGGCATGGGTTTGATTAATCAAATCGGCGGTTGCTTGTGGCAAGTGCGCATATTCACTGTGCATGGTGTGATTCAGCAAGTTTTCTGTCTTAACGGGCGCAAATGTTCCAGCACCCACATGAAGGGTCACAAAGGCGGTATTAATCCCTTTATCGGCTAACCGTGTCAAGATATGGTCATCAAAATGTAGACTTGCGGTGGGGGCAGCAACACTGGCAAGTTTGGCTGGGTCATGAAACACGGTCTGATAGCGCACGTTATCCGTGGCATCAGCATGACGTTCAAAATACGGTGGAATCGGTAGCTCACCATAAACTTCCAAATCAGGCAAGATAGGCGCATCAAAGGCTAAAATAAATAAATTTTCCTGACGTCCTATCATCACGCAGCCCATTTGTTCATCGGCTAATAATAAACGCTGACCGAGCTTTGGCGCTTTACTGGCTTTGACATGACAAAGTGCCACATTGTGATGTGCGGGTGCGCTCTCATTATGGTTATCATCGTTATAATCATCGACCAAACGTTCAATCAAAACTTCAACTCGACCACCCGTATCTTTTTGACCGAACAAGCGCGCTTTCATGACTTTAGTGTCATTAAAAACAATCAAATCCCCAGCATTAAGCAGATCAGGTAGCGCTATAAAAATATGGTCTTCTGGCGCACGCAGATTCTTTTGGTCTATGCTGGCTGGCACGTATAATAGTTTAGATGCAGAGCGCTGCTCTAATGGATAACGAGCAATTAAATTATCAGGCAGTTCATAATCATAATCAGCGACACTCAAATAGCCTACATTATCGTCTTGTACATCTGTATTGTCAGCAGGAATAGAATCTAAGGCGTCAGTCATCGTAGCTCAATCTATGGCAAATAATTTTGCTGCAATTGTAACAGAAATGACGTCTTATCAGCAGCATTTCTAAGCCGATTAGTGGCATTTATTTAAGATAATAATTAAACTAAAAACCCACTTTTTCGAAATAGCCTAAGCATAAAATTACTAACATAAAGCTAATATAGAGCTAATTTGGCAGGTCATTTCACAAATTATAGCGCTTCCGTGAAATTATCGTTAACTGCTTTATGTTGGCTGTAGATATCTTAAGAGCTGAATAAATCCAGCTGAGTTGACAACTGGTTAGCAGGACGTAATGAGGAATAGGTAACGCCAACCAATCTAATCGATAGTAAGCGAGGAATATCTGCAAATAACTTATCCAACCAATAATGAGCCGATTCACTGTCAGTAAAGGCTGAAGATACTGTATGCGCGCGCGTGATTTGGCTAAAGTCTGCGTATTTAATCTTAAGGCTAATGGTATAAGCAGTCATTTGTTTACTGGTCAATTGCGTAAAAGCATCGGCATTTTGCTCATAAATGTAGGCTAACAATTCTTTATCATTATTTAAATTCTCTCGAAAGGTAGTCTCAGAACCTACCGATTTATGCTGACGTTCCGCTTTGACTGGGCGCTCATCACGACCATGGGCAATATCATGATAAAACTGCCCACGCTTGCCAAATTCATCGACCAATATTGCCGCTGATACTGCCCGTAAGTCTGCGCCATTCGCAATACCAAGCGCATGCATGCGTGCTGCCGTGGCTTTACCAATGCCATGAAAACGTTCGATCGGTAGCGCACTGATAAAGGCGTCGGCTTCATCTGGCGTAATGATGGCTGTGCCATTAGGTTTATTGATATCAGACGCAATTTTTGCCAGCATCTTATTAAAAGACACTCCAGCCGACGCTGTAAGACCGGTTTGTTCAAAGATTTGTGCCCGTACCCAGTTTGCCATTAAAGTAGCTGAACCACGATGCACTTGCAACCCTGTGACATCAAGATACGCTTCATCCAATGACAAGGGTTCTACCTGTGCCGTTAAGCTCAGCATGATTGCTCGAATTTGATCGCTGACTGCGCGGTATATCTCAAAACGTGGCAATACAAAAATGACGTCAGGGCAGCGTTTACGCGCCTCATAGCAAGACATCGCTGAGCGCACACCAAACTTACGCACCTCATAACTGGCAGCGGCGACCACACCGCGACCACTGGGATCACCACCAACGACTAATGGTTTACCACGCAGTTCTGGGAAATCGCGCTGTTCAACGCTTGCATAAAACGCATCCATATCTATATGGATAATTTTGCGGGGAGTCGGTTTTATAGGTGCAGTCATAGGTGTTATTTTACCTGAAATTGCATCATATGACTGTTATTCAATAGCCGTAAATAAGTACTGACACGTAGAGCGATATATCTAAAAATGATGGAATAAGCGATAATAGCTGACATAAAAATTGATAACGCGCAATAGTCCTTAAGGGCTGTAACACTTAGCCGATAATAATCTGTCAACGCCTCACTATATAAACTGAATATCAACTGAACAAGGTCGTCCATTATGACATCTAGCAACCCTTATAATTTCGTGCCCTTACAGCCAACAGGCAGAAACGAGACCAATACCTCTAATACCTACACCCCTGATGACATGATTAAAATATATGAGCAACAGTTTCTCACTGAAGTGCCGGAAGATAAAATCACAGAGTTTTTACCCGCGCTAAAAGAATTTTATGGTATTGATGGTCATACCTTAGATATTGGCGCTGTTATTTTTGATGCTATTGCTGATTTTTGCATCATTTATAATCATAAAGTTAAAGTGGGCGGCTATGAAATTCTAGGCGGATTGGTAAAAGAAGAGGTCGAGCAAGAGGAAGGCAGTGAAGCGCAAGCTTATAGCCTAGACTGTAAACGTACTTTCTTTATTAATGATGTTGAGTTGCCATACCATTTTAACCTATTTATTCATGGTGACAGCTATTCAGTATTGCCAGAAAAAGAGAGCATACTAGAAAAACTGTATTGGTTTGTTAGTGATAGATTTGAGGAAACGGAAGCTAACAATGAAGCAGATAACGGGCAATTAACTGCACGTTTACAATTCATTAATGAGCAATTAGCGGGTTTAGGGATTCGCAGTATGGATGTAACCACTATTAATGAGATAGTCGAATATATTGATGACAGTATCATTGATGATGACATGATAGACGCGCTGAATATATTGTTAGATAACGCTGAATAACATAATAAATGAGCGTCATTCATTAATAAAAAGCCTTACCTGACGGGTGAGGCTTTTTATTAAGCTAAAATTTGATAATAAAGTAAATCGTTGATAAAAAATCATGGACACAAAAAAGCCTCCGATTCGGGAGGCTCAATTGTTAAAAATGGTACCGGTGGTCGGACTCGAACCGACACGCTTTTAAAGGCAACGGATTTTGAATCCGTCATGTCTACCAATTCCATCACACCGGCGTGTTAGGTCATAATGCGGTTGTTGCTAAGCATTATTTAATTGGGCTACAGTAGTTACTGTATAGGCTGCGTATTATAGCAGCCTATTTTTAACCGTCAAGAATTATTTATGATAAATACGCAATTATTCAATTAAATAGCCGCTTATTAACCAACAAACGCACGTTCAACCGCATAATCCGCCTGTACGCCCATACGCGGAGATACTGTTAGCCCAAAATCATCTAAAATGGCAGAGACTTCTGCGTTAAATGGCATACTACCGCAGAGCATCACGCGGTCATCTTCTTTATTCATCGGTGGCAATCCGATATCTTCAAATAATTTGCCTGATTTCATTAAATCAGTCACGCGCCCTTGGTTTCTAAATTCTTCGCGGGTGACGGTTGGGTAATAGATGAATTTTTCACGGAACCATTCGCCAAATATTTCATCATTTGGCAACTCGTTCTCGAACATATCTTGATACGCCAAGTCGCTGACACAGCGCACGCCATGAACGAGGATAATCTTATCAAAGCGCTCATAAACTTCAGGATCACGCGCTAATGATAAAAATGGCGCAAGTCCGGTGCCCGTTGAGAGCATATATAAATGCTTACCCGGTAATAAATCGTCTAAGACTAACGTGCCCGTTGGCTTTTTACTGACTAATAATTCATCGCCAACTTTAATATGTTGCAAGCGTGACGTTAATGGACCATCTTGAACTTTGATAGAGAAGAATTCTAAATGCTCTTCGTAATTGGGGCTGGCAATTGAATAGGCACGCAATAATGGACGACCGTCGACGACCAGACCAATCATGGCGAACTCGCCGTTACGAAAGCGTAAACCATCGTCGCGTGTGGTCTTGATGCTAAATAAGGCGTCATTCCAGTGATGAACCTCTGTGACCGTTTCGGTGCGAAGTTTTGACATAAAGTCCCCGTTAATTACTCGTTATTGGTTTAAAGGCGATAATAATAAAATAAGATAATAAATAAGTTTGCTATAAAATCAGAAGGTATGACGCTTCATCGTGGTAAATATGGAAATAATATTGGCAACATATTAACGATAAAACAGATTTTAGTGACTTTCGTGCTTAATTAGTGACTTTCGTGCTTAATTAGTGACTTCCGTGCTTAAGTAATAACGCTAGTCAGCCGATAATAAAGCCAAAGTTGCGCCATATTGATATGGATGCAAGCCATTCTCAATAAATAGGGTCGCTTATCATAACAAACTTTAAAATAAAAATCCGCCAAGCAGCGCGCTCATAGCATGATAAAATGGAATATCGTTAGCGAAAAACTCTGTATACGTGTCTATGCATCTCTATGTACGTCATTATGTGGGTATTAAATCGCTGATTCATTATTATTTAATGTGTTATGGAGTCGGTTTATGCCTTGTTGTTCGGATACATCTCATGCTGCACCGATTATTGGTTATCACCGCGCCCCATTATCACAGAAATTTGGCGCGCCAAGACAACCAAACTTAGTGGCGCTTACCAGTATAATAGAAATGCTTGTGCCGTATGATACGCCAGCGGCATTTGTAGGCTTAGAGGATTTTAGTCATATTTGGATAAGCTGGCAATTTCATCATAATTTTATTAATAAAGCCAATGCGTTGAATGAGGCTGTGAGCAATGACGATAAATTTCGTGCCCAAGTCCGTCCACCGCGCCTTGGTGGCAATCAAAAAATAGGCGTGTTTGCCAGCCGGAGTATGTATCGTCCGTCAGGTTTAGGACTATCAGTGGTTAAGCTTGAGCGTATTGGAGTCGTGGAAGGGCGAGTGCTATTGAGTATCAGCGGTGCCGACATGATTGACGGTACACCGATTATCGATATTAAGCCGTATGTGGCTTATAGTGATGCGCTGGCAAGTGCAGACAGTGGCTTTGCACCTATCGCGCCTGCACCTTTAATCGTGACGATAACTGAGCAGGCAGAGCAACAGTTTGAGCAAATTATAAGAATGGGACAGCAGAATAAAAATAGTGACATTAAAGTGCGCGTGTCAGCCGTCATTCATATAATACAACAGCAACTTCTAGAAACAGATATTCCCCTTATCTGTGATTTAATCGCCCAAGACCCACGCCCTGCATACCGTCATGATGAGCGTCATAAACCGTTTGTGATGCGCTATAAATCCGTTGATGTGAGTTTTTGGTTGATAGAAAACGGACAACTGCAAATAACGGAAGCTGTATCTATTACTTTATAAAAAACTAATCAAGAACAAAATAAAAAAGGGTGAATAAATTGATATACAATTGTCGCTAAATTATGAAACGACGAGTTGAAAGAGAATGATTAAAAAATTCATATTTGGTATATCGCTATTGCAAATAATGTCATATACCCATGCGGCAACAGATTGGACGCCTGAGCTAACTACATTACAAAGTGGTTGCTCTGGTATCTTTCATCTTATGGAAGAATTACCCAATAAATATAAAACCTCCATCATCAAGACAAGTAAAACTAAAGTTAAGGCGAAGTATGGTGGCAACAACATTGCCACTACTTATTATCTTAAAAATGCAAATGCTTTTGGAATACCACTAGATAAAATTATAGAGGAAATTAATGATAGTGACTTTCACTACATGAGTTTTTCTATAGTATTCAAGGATAATAGTTTTTTAAAGCTAAGACCTGATTTTTATTATAGTGCTTCTAGCACAATGAGTAATGAGTATCTAGTTACTGTGGATATGCCCAAGAATGGTAAATACAATAGCAAAGACAAAGGTATAGCTTTGGTTTATAAAAACAATACAGCGTCAGGTTATGACGTTGTAGATGAAAGCGGTGCGATGGGCACACATGATTCCTTAAAATTCGATAAAAACAGAAAGTCGATAACCTGTGTCAGTCATTAGTAATTGTACAGATTATAGATTACTCATATACCTTATTGATTAGCTCGTGAGATGACATCATCAAATAGATTTTTTTAATAGAGAGTATTTATGTTTACCGATACCCATTGCCATTTAAACCGTTTAGATTTAACGCGCCACGATGGTAAGTTGGCTGGCGCGATTGCCGCGATGAAAGAAGCCAACGTCACTCGTGCGATGGCGATTATGTGTGACTTTGCGGAATATGATGAGATTGCTAATATTGTTAGCACCTATGGTGATGAGACACTGAATTTGGGTATGAGCGTGGGCATTCATCCGTGCGAAGACATTGGTGTATTACAGTCGGCGACGGTCGAGCGCTTGGTTGAGCTGGCAAGTAGCGATTTTGTCTGGGCAATAGGTGAGACAGGGCTAGATTACTATTGGTCAACGGACAATAAACTCGAACAACAAGCGAGCCTTGCCCGCCATATTCATGCCAGCCAACAGCTCAAAAAACCATTGGTCGTGCACACGCGTGAAGCGAAAGACGATACGATCGACATTTTAAAGGCAGAAGGCGCTGAGCACGGTATTATTCATTGCTTTACTGAAGATTGGGAGACGGCAAAAAAAGCCCTTGATTTGGGATTCTATATCTCATTTTCAGGTATTGTCAGCTTTAAGAGCGCAAAAATCATTCGCGATGCTGCACAAAGAATGCCAAAAGAAAGATTATTAATTGAAACCGATAGTCCGTACCTTGCGCCCGTACCCAAACGCGGTCGTCCGAATGAGCCGGCTTATGTGCCTTATGTGGCAAGTTGTCTTGCGGATTTGTACGGTATGAGCGTTGAGGAAGTCGGCGCATTAACGGCAAAAAACTTTGAGAATTTGCTGGCGCAGTATGTTTAAAGCCGTTATGCTATGACCAGTCAGTCATTTAGCAATAACAGTCGTCAAGCAGCTAATCTAGTGGTAACTAATAGCAGCTAGTAGCAATATCTTATCGGATTTTGGAGAAGTTATGAGTCGTCAACACCAGTTCAAAGTTCGGGAAGAGAACATCTTAGCGATGGCGGAGCAGTTGCTGTTAGAGTCGGGCAATGGCGACATTACTTTGGATAGTCTTGCTGACCAATTGGATTTGGCGAAAGGTACGCTTTATAAGCATTTTTCGAGTAAAGATGAGCTTTATTTGCGCATTATTATCCGTTATGAAGAGCAGTTGTTTGCGATTAATCGGATTGATGATTGTCCATCAGCGGGTGTCGCGCGGATGATTTTCCAGCAGTTGCTGAATCCACAAAAAGCCATGCTACTCAATCAAATTGAAGAACGTCTTGCTGCGTCGGTTACTGGTCTAAACCGTCTATTTGGTGAGCTGTATGATATTCGCCGTCAGCGCATGAAGCGTCTGATTGATATTGTCAGCGCCCATTTAAAGAATGAACAGAGCAGTATGACCACGCGAGATTATTTGTCCTCGATTTGGGCAATGGGTCAGGGCGGTGCAGGTCTGCTGAATTCTAGTTTTTATCAGCGCTATTTGGGTCGCCGTGATACTTTGCGCTATGCGTTGGTGGTGCAGATGCTTGATTTGCCCAGTCATTATCCGCTTTGTGAGGTGCATGAAGCCGTGCCAGATGTCGATATGCAAGAGCTGGTTGAGCAAATTGAGACTGAATCCGAGGCGCATCGTAATACTACTTATTAAAATGGCTATATTGAAATAGCTATAGCTCAATGGCTTTTACTTAAATAACTGGCTACATACTCATTCATAGGTGCATCATGCCGCTCACTGTCCGATGTCAGTCCAGCTTTGCACCTATTTTGCCAGCTTATGCGCATCAAAGTTTTTCATATTCCTCCTTAGTCTTTTTTCCTGTCATTTTAGTGCCTAATATCCAGAATTTTCTCTCGCTAAAAAGCTCGCCAATACATCCATCATCATCAGCCTTAGAAATGCGCAAACCAGTAATATCTAGCTCAGAGTCAGGCTTTACTTTGGTTGAAATCGTGGTGGTGGTCGTTATCATCTCTATTTTTGCAGGTATGATCAGTTTATCTGTTGGTAGTAGTGAATCGCGTAAAAACCATGCTTTTTATGAGCATTTGACCGACTCTTTAAATTACGTCCGTCTGTTATCTGCTGAGCGGATGCAACCGATGGGGCTGAGCTTACAAGCCGATAAGCAAGGTCAAGTCATACCCGTTATTACGACCTTGTCCAATCCTTATACGCATTATCAAACACCGATTCAGACAGGTGATAATAAAGATGGCGTGCCTAAAAATGCTATGGAGCTGTCTGCCGATGTGTCTGGGTTATCAGGATTATCTAGCACAGCTGCCGCCCAATTACCAACCCCAAGCTGGGAGCGGGAAATGGATGTTACTTTACCTGAACTGCCAGCTGGCGTTACCTTAAATATCCAAAGTTTAGAGGCGTCGAGTGGCAGTAACAGTATGAACAATGCATTTAATAGGGCGTCAGATGCGCACGTACTACAGCCGTGGTTTACAGGGCAAGCGGTGCCGCAAGTGTTATGGTTTGGCACTGGTCAAGCAGCGCCGGTTACCATCGAGGTGCGGCACCAATCGCGCTTGGTAGGCGAGGTGATTACGATAATGCCGGATGGCAGTATCATCACTGGGCAGGAGCAATAACTAATGTCCAATACCTTAAAAAAGATGCAGCAATCAGCAAAACTGCCTTTATTGTCACCTGCGCCATCATTATCACTATCGGCGCGTGAGCAAGGTTTTACCTTAATTGAAGTGATGGTGGCGCTGGCTATTTTAGCAGTAGTTGCGGTTGCTGCTAGTCGCGCCAGTAGTGCCTATTTAAATTCAGTGGATGTGCTCAAAACCCGTACGCTTGCCCACTTTGTTGCACAAAATGCAGCGGCGGATTTGCGTATCCAAGAGACTTGGCTGACCAGCAACCGCGTGCAAACCATTAACGAACAAGGTCGCGACTGGCAAGTAACCACCACCTTGGCTGATACCTTATCGCCTGCATTAAAACAGGTAAATATAACCGTTGCGCCCATTGTTGAGGGGCAAGCGCGTCCGGTTGCTAACGATATAAACTTGATACTAAGTGATGCGAAGCAGGAAGTCGGCAGTTTGGATTTGGGTCGTTCTGGGCAAAAGGTAGGGCAATAAATGCAGCAGCGTGGCTTTACTTTACTTGAGCTGATGGTAGCTATGGCGATATTTGCCGTGCTTGCTATTGCTGGCTGGCAAGTATTTGATAGTGTTAATCGTGCACGCGAACGGGCGCAATTTCATGCCGACCAGCTTGCGGTGTTACAATATGCTTATTTGCAAATCCAGCAAGATATGGGGCAAATGGTGCCTTATCATTCACTCATGGTGCAAGAGGGTAATAATAATTTAAACAATAGTTCAAATAACAACGCCAATAATGGCAGCCCCAATAACAGTGCTAACACGAATGTTGCTGCCGTTATTCCTGAACCCTTTATTAGTTTGGATAGTGAGCAGTTGAGCTTTATCCGCTTTGCCGACCCTGACCCGCGCTATAAAACCAGTCCAATTTTGCAGCGTATCGCCTATATTTTCACCGATGAAAAGTTGATTCGCCGTCAATATGTCAATGTTCAGGGCGGTATAGAAAGTATTAGCCTTGATAGTGTCGTATTAGCAGGCGTTACAGCGGGTCGTTGGCAAGCCTTTTTGCCGGAAATCAGTGCAACCTTTCCCAATAAAACCAGTGACAATCAAAATAATAACGTCGTATCAGGTCAAGCAGAGAATGCCGATAGCAAGCCGCCTATGCTGCTTCCCAAAGGTATTGGGCTTGCTTTTACTTACCAAGAACTACCGATAACTTGGCAATGGGCGTTAGCACCGCAGGCCATTCCTTTAAACCGCCACACAGATTCAAAAGAAAACGCAAATAACATTCCTAACAACAATACGAATGGTAATAACTCTAATAACAGCCCTAACAATAATACTAACGGTAATGATGAAGGCAATAGTAATGGACAAGGCAATCTACTATCGGGCAATGCGGCTGTACCTTAATCATGATATTACTAGCCCTATTAATTAAATGACCGGCACTCTATCCATAAAAAGTGAATACGAGCAATGACAGCAACCTCTCAGCGCGGTGTGGCATTATTAACCATTTTACTGTTGGTGGTCAGTATCACTGTGGTGGCAGGGGCGATGCTTGCCAGTCAAAAAATCGCCATTCGCCGCAGTGGCGTATTATTTGATCAAAATCAGCTCTCACAAGACATCAATGCCGGTCAACAACTGGCAATCACTCTTATTCGTGCTGATAGTATGCTCAATGATACTGACAGCGCGCAAGATATTTGGGCGAAGCCATTACCGCCTTATAGCTTAGGCACGCATAGCATTAGCGCTGAATTACGCGATGAAGCCAGTCGTTTTAATATTAATAATCTGTATCATAATGGCAAAACGGATACCGTAGCGTTAGAAGTCTTGCAGCGGTTATTGACCCAGCTTAATCTAGCACCTGAGATTGCTGTTGCGATACTTGATTGGCAAGATGCTGATGCGGAAGTATATAAAGATGGTGGCGATGAAAGCGTGGTATATACGCAGACGGCGAATGCTGGCACGACTACCACGTTGCCCAATCAGCCCTTTGTCAGTATTGAGCAATTGCAAGAAGTGCGCGGTGTGACTACTGAAGCATTGACAATTCTGCGTCCTTATCTGACCGCTGTTCCTTATTATTTACCCATTAATATCAACACAGCAAGTCCTGCGCTGTTAGCGGCATTAATAGAAGGCAGTAGCGCTGAGCAATTGCAGCCACTGATAAAATTACGTGAGCAGCAGCCCATTGCTTCGATAAATGATATTTGGCAATTACCACCGTTTATGACGCTTGATAGCGAGCAGAGCAAAGCCTTAACGCCATCGTTGGCAGTCGATAGCAGCGCGTTTATGGCATTGATTACGGCAACGGATAGCAGCAATAATGACAAAGCGCGGCAACGATTTGCCACCATACTCATTAGTAAAATCGATGCTGCGCCTGCTACGGAGAGTAATAATCCTGCTAATGGCAACGATAATGCTAATAATAATGAGCAAAGCGCCAAAGTGATTAAAGTTGTGTCGCAACGGTCATGGGCATTTCGTCCCAGTTTTTAGAGCATAATGCTGATGATATTTTAGGTAAATGGTGCACGTTAAAGGAATCTAGTTAATCATTTAAGCGCGTCTCTTCACTCGATTTCCAATTGTATGCGCCATAAAACAACATTTGTGCCTGACGGGTACAGTTATGTAGCATTAACTGCTTTTTATCTTCAATATCTGCCAAGTCGGCATCATCATCATGATCCTCAGAATAGCTCAACTCAAGCCAATCAATAATCCACGAAAAGAACATATTAACGCCAGCTTCAGCCAATAATCGACGATCATAAGCATTAATATGAGCAAACGCTGGCTGCAATGCCAAATCTTCGCTTAAACTTTGTGCGTGTAATTTCATCAGATTGCCAATGGCTTTACGCACCGCCTCTGAGCCACCAAACCGTTCGCTGACCAGAAACTGCCAATAGCGCGGCTTGTCGCTCACGGTGTATAAAAAAAGCTGGATACTTTTGGCAATTTGCCGATCAAAGCTGCGTTTGCGTCCAATTTGTAAGCCCTGACTTAATATTGCCAGCGTACTGCCCAGCTCCTCAATCACCAGTGCTTGCCCGAGCGACTCCATATCATCGAAATGCCGATAAAATGCAGTGGGTACGACGCCAACTTCGCGTGTCACTTGACGTAAGCTAATGGAGCTAAAGGATTGTCCGGTCATGCATAAATCAAGTACGGCATTAAAAAAGGCGTGACGGGTTTGGAGTTTTTTTTGTTCGCGACTGCTCATAATATCTAATATTACCTAAGAGGGAGATATGTTATTTATAGAAAGCTATATTATTTATAAAATGGTATGTTGCCCATTTTAACGTAAAAATGGGATTGAAGTTCTAAAAGCGTAAATCTCAGTGGTTTTTTAGACCATCTTTTAAACCATAGTACCCCAATGACCTTGCAGCTCTTGTGCCAAGCGATAGGCTTCATGATCGTTCATACCGGTGATAAAGTCTAATATAATCAGAATGTTATGATAAAGGTTGTCGGTTAATAAGCGCTGCTGCTCATCAAGATGCGGTTGTAGCAAGCGTAGTAGACGCTGTTGTTCAAATGACATGGGCGCGCTTTGTAATTGCGCGATGCCCATCCAAGCGAGCGGCATAAAAGCGTCTAGCAGCCGATGCAAACACTGATTTGCCATCAGCTCCATACGCACTTTACTGGGATGATTAAAGATTTTTTCACGTGCCAATTGTTTAGCATCATTAATGCCGTTTTGTACCGTGGCATCACAATGAGCGAACAGGCTGCCAGTCAATGTACCCGCGAGCAGGGCATCGCTATTGGCGACGAATGCATCGGTCACCGTATTAACCAAGCGCATCATTGCCCGTGCCCGTAGAGCCGCGAGGCTTTGGCGCACTGACATATGCGAAGGTAAATAGTTAGCATCTGAGGATTCACCAATCAATTTATAAAGAATAGCAGCAACCTCATCATAGCTGAGCATATTTAAATGCACACCGTCTTCTAAGTCAATCAGCGCATAGCAAATATCATCCGCTGCTTCTAACAAATATGCTAACGGATGGCGCGCGTAACCGCTATGTTGTGTGGAGCGTGCCAACTGTAAGCAATTGGCTAATTGCTCTAATTGTACCGCTTCACTAGAAAAGCAGCCGAATTTTTGCGCGTTGCTTTGGGATTCTTTATTCTGGGGCGCATTGCTGTGAATCGCGCGCCACGGATACTTCATAAAGGCACCAAGCGTTGCGCAGGTTAAGCGCATACCGCCTTTATCAGGATGATGTTCATTATTGACTAATAATCTAAATCCTTGTGCATTGCCTTCATAAGTGGTGATGTCTAGCCGTTCTTCAACACTTAAATGCTGCAAAAGACGCTCGCGCTCAGAATGCAAGAACCAATCTCGAATCGCATATTCGCCCGCATGACCAAATGGCGGATTGCCAATATCATGGGCGAGACAAGCCGCTTGCACAATCACCCCAACATCGGCAGGAGTAACACCGTCAGGTAAGCCATTATCTAACTTCTCATGGAGCTTTTCTGCTGCCATCATACCAAGCGAGCGTCCGATACAAGAGACCTCTAACGAGTGAGTCAAACGGGTATGAATGCCCAATTGGTTAGTCAATGGATGGACTTGGGTTTTTTGATTGAGTTGGCGAAACGAGTGTGAAAATACCAGTCTGTCGTAGTCTTTATGAAAGGCACTACGGGCGCTGTTTTGCGTAGGTGGTAGTTTATCACTGCCCAAACGCTGAGCGCTAAACAAGCGTGCCCAATGCTCATTAGCGTTAAGAGGATTATGCAACTGAGTACTCATAACTTCATTTTCCTTATTATTATTTTAAGTGCTGTCTGCTTAAATATTGTCCGTTTAAATGCTGTCTGTTTCGATACGATAGTGAATTTAGTATAATAAAAAAAGCCAGCATAAAGGCTGACTTTTGGTTGTGCTATGCTAAGGCTGTGTAAATACGCTATCCAATATTTAACGTTAAAAGTTAAACGTTAAAGCGGAAATGCATCACATCGCCATCTTGGACGATATAAGTCTTGCCTTCTAAGCGTGCTTTACCAGCGGCAGCTGCGCCTTTTTCACCGTTGAATTCAATGAAATCATCATATGCAATAACCTCGGCACGAATAAAGCCGCGCTCAAAATCCGTATGAATCACGCCAGCTGCCTGCGGAGCCGTTGCGCCAACCGCAACTGTCCAAGCACGAACTTCTTTTACCCCAGCGGTAAAGTAAGTTTGCATATCAAGCAAGTCGTAACCACCACGAATCACCTGGTCAAGACCCGCTTCTTCCATATCCATCTCTGCTAAGAAGTCTTTTTTATCATCTTCGTCAAGCTGGGCAATTTCGGATTCGATTTGGTTGCATAACGCAATGACAATAGAATCTTCGCCCGTCGCATAATTGCGTACGGCATCAAGGTATGGATTATTCTTAAAGCCATCCTCAGAAACGTTAGCGATATACATGGTCGGCTTAAGGGTAATTAAACCATAACTTCTAATCAGTTTTTTCTCATCAGCATCCAAGTTAGCAGCGCGTGCGGCTTGACCTTCTGCTAATAACGGTTCAACTTTTTTAAAGATATCCAGTAGGGCTTGCGCGTCTTTATCACCGCCTTTGGCTTTTTTGGTTTGGTTGTGGATGGCACGTTCAACGGCTTCTAAGTCGGCTAATGCCAACTCAGTATTGATGGTTTCGATGTCATCAATTGGGCTGACGCGACCGTCAACGTGTACCACATTGTCATCATCAAAGCAGCGTACCACGTGGGCAATGGCATCGGTTTCGCGGATATTGGCTAAGAACTGGTTGCCCATGCCTTCGCCTTTTGAGGCGCCAGCGACCAAGCCTGCAATATCAACAAACTCCATCGTCGTTGGTAATACGCGCTCAGGATTGACAATATCAGCCAATTTTTTTAGGCGTGGGTCTGGCACAGGAACGATACCGGTATTGGGATCTTTGGTACAAAACGGGAAGTTCTCAGCGGCGATACCTGCTTTGGTTAACGCATTAAATAAAGTAGATTTACCCACGTTTGGTAGACCGACGATGCCACAGTTAAAACCCATAATAGTCTCGCTTTATTAATGTAATAATCCTGTTATTTAACAGTGATTTGATAATGGAGATGAACGACAATGCAGAGATGCAATAATCAACGTTCAGTAAAAAAGAAAAGCGTTCAGTATAAAAAATTACGTCAAAAATTGGCGCTATTGTAGCAAACTAAACGCGCACTGGGGCAGCTTTCTTGGGCGGTTTTACTCAGCTATTTACTGCCGTTTAACCACACCAATGATGACGCCCATATCTTTTTTGTCGTGCTTGTCGATACTTGGTGCATAAAACGCTGAAGCAATTCCGCCATCAAAAAACAGCGCGTTCGGACACTTTAGCTTGTCTTTAAATAAAGCGGCAAACTGATAAAAGGTCACCGGCTCATTGCTATTCACAAACTGGATACTGCCATCCTCACAGACGCCAGCACCATTACGGAACTTGGTTGAGGTACCATTTTTATTAAACTGCGGATGAATTTTATTGTTGATAACCAGCATCGGACCTGATTGAGTAGCAAACCAAGGTTTTGTACCTTTAGCCAGCTGCCGCTGCATGTCACGACTTTCGGTAATATGAACGCTACCGGCTTTATCCCACCACATTACACCGTTGGGCAGTAAATGAAAGTTGCCACCGCCTTTGTTTGTATTTAGCGCGCGTATTTCTTTACCCTTAATAACCGTATAGCCAATCGGTGCATAAACCTCGTTATACATACCGGCATTCATGGCAAAAATTAAATTTTTCGATGCTGGCAACGTGTCTAATACATGCTTAAAGGTAAGGAGCGGCGTTTTATTATCCGTCTTTTGCCAAAATAACTGTAACGCATAATTGCCATTATTTACGTTGGTGTCAGCAACGGCATCGGCACTAATATGACAGACGCTATAGGTAAAAGGCGCGGATGCCTCTTCACATGACCAAGGCTCAGCATCGATATCAGGTGCGTCCGTAGAGCTTGGCTGGCAAGCGCTGACACTTAAGCCAAATACGCCAAGCGTCAACACGGTTAAATAAGGAAAAGTAAAAAAGGAACGCAGCATGGTTCGTCAGTCTTATATAACGTGGAGATAGTGAATGATAAATCAGTTTTATAAACAATTTTTATGGCAATTTAGCCTATTGAATCGGGAAAATCACGAGAAGTATGATTGACATTGCCAGTCAATCGACCGCCATCGCTGTAGCTGACCTTACTAAACGTTGGTTCTAAAAGGTTTGCCATATTTGGCTCTAGGGGAGTTTCTTGCTTTGTCTCTAGGGTCGGTGCTTTGGTTTCTTTACCTCTATCACGCGAGTCTCGATTGTAAGCAATGAGCGCATCATTATCGGCTAAGAAGCTGTCCGCATTTGCCATGACCCACATCTGATTAAAGACATCGGCGCGGGCACTTTGGTCGAGCAACGCACCTTCATCGGTAAAGTAAAAGAACTTGGATAACAGTTTGATTTGCCCATCATCCAAACGGCGCGCAATATGATACGGCTGCAACTGACTAGGATGTTGTAAACCAACTGCGCCCACAATGCTGGCAAGCGATTTCAGGGTGTTTTTATGAAAACTTGCTACTCGATCCGCTTTACTTGGTACATCAAGCGCCATTTGACGATACGGGTCTTGGGTTGCCACGCCAGTCGGGCAAGTGTTGGTATGACATGAGCGCGATTGAATACAACCAACGGCAAACATAAAACCGCGCGCTGAATTACACCAATCTGCACCCAGCGCAATCATGCGCGCGATATCAAAGCCTGAGACGATTTTACCACTGACACCAAGTTTGATTTTATCACGGATACCGGCACCAACTAAGGTATTGTGCACCAGTAAAAATCCATCAACCATCGGCATGCCGACATTGTCCATAAACTCTACAGGCGCAGCACCCGTACCGCCTTCAGCGCCATCAATCACAATAAAATCAGGGTAATTATCGGCTTCAATCATGGCTTTAACGATTGCCATAAATTGCCATGGCTGCCCAATACATAATTTAAAACCAACCGGTTTACCGCCTGATAAATCACGCAAATTTTGCCAAAATGCCACCAGTTCACGTGGATTGCTAAAGGCAGAATGCGAAGAGGGCGACACACAATCTTGCCCCATTGGCACTTGGCGTGTATCTGCAATTTCTTGAGTAATTTTCTCACTCGGTAGCACGCCACCTTTACCGGGTTTTGCCCCTTGCGACAGCTTGATTTCAATCATTTTAACTTGTGGGTCTACCGCTTTTTCAGCAAACGACTGTGCATCAAAGTGACCCTTATCATCACGGCAGCCAAAGTAGCCGGTGCCCAATTCCCACATCAAATCGCCACCAAATTTGCGATGATAAGGACTGATTGCGCCTTCACCGGTATCATGAGTGAAACCACCCATTTTTGCGCCTTGATTGAGCGCCATAATGGCATTTGCCGACAAGCTACCAAAGCTCATCGCCGAGATATTAAACACCGACATATCGTGCGGCTGCAAACAACGCTCACCGCCTACCGTAATCCGAAAATCTTTGTTTTTTAACGGTTCACTGATAGCCGATTGTAAAAACCACTCTTTACCATGTGCATATAAATTATCGAGTGTCCCAAAGGCATTGGTATCACTGACATTCTTAGCACGCTGATAGACCAGCGCCCGCTGCTGGCGTGAAAACGGCACTTGTTCTTTGTCGTTTTCTAACAAATACTGGCGAATCTCAGGGCGAAAATCCTCTAACACGTAGCGGATATGACCGGCAACGGGATAGTTATTTAAGATGGCATGCTTCGATTGCAACACATCATAAATACCCAATGCCACCCCGAAGCCGCCAATCACAATTAGCCACCAATTCCATAATAACAACCCTGCCACGAACAATAATATCGCAGCGCCAAAGGTGCTATAACGTAATAACAAGCCGATCACATAAGGGGCATTATGTTCCGATGTAGGATTCAAATTGGTACGAGATTTGGGCATAGTAACGCTCAACTAGAAAACGTGAAAAATAAAAAACGCAGCTCTCATTACGATAAGTAATGAATATAATAGCTGACAGACTGCCGATATAGGGTCAGTCGCTCAACGATTAAAGAGCTGCGTATATCTGCGCCTATGATATCACGGGACAGGCATAAATTGCGTAACGGCTTGCTAACATTACTGTCCGTAATATTATTGTAGGTGAATAAAGCCAAAAAAATAACAAAATAAGTAAAGATAAAGGCGTTTATAGCGACTAGAGTGGGACGCATATTGATAAAGTGTTACTGATATCAATCGACTATAAAACGATAAATTTTGAATCACAGTAAACTAATTCATAAAATAAAAAGGAATGTCATCATGCTTACCCTGTCAAATCCTGTATTACTTAAGCAACAGTGTTTTATTAAAGATGGCTGGCACAGTGCCAGTAATGGCGAAACCATTGAAGTCACCAATCCGTTTAATGCAGAAGTTATCGGTGCTATTCCAAGCCTCACTACAAAAGATGTCAATGACGCGGTGGCTTATGCTCATGAGGCACAAATATCGTGGGCAGCAAAAACTGCACAAGAGCGCTCAGAATTACTACAAAAATGGGCGGATTTAATTGACGCGAATAAAGAAGATTTGGCAATCATTATGACGGCTGAGCAAGGTAAGCCGATAAAAGAATCGCGCGGTGAGATTGGTTATGCCAACAGTTTTATTCGCTGGTTTGCTGAAGAGGGCAAGCGCGTTTATGGTGATGTTATTCCTGCCACCCAGTCTCAGTTGCGCTACGTTATTCTAAAACAGCCCGTAGGTGTGTGCGCGGCGATTACTCCTTGGAATTTCCCAGCTGCCATGATTACACGTAAAGCTGCACCAGCACTCGCAGCAGGTTGTACGATTATTATTAAGCCGGCAACAGAGACGCCATTTTCTGCTTTAGCACTCGGCGTTTTGGCAGAGCAAGCTGGCATTCCAGCAGGTGTTATTCAAGTGGTTACTGGTAAATCGTCCGCTATTGGTGAAATCTTAACGGGCGATGCGCGAATTCATAAATTATCGTTTACCGGTTCTACGGAGGTCGGACGTACCTTGATGGCACAGTGTGCACCGACCATTAAAAAGCTATCGTTAGAGCTTGGTGGTAATGCGCCCTTTATCGTGTTTGACGATGCGGATTTAGAAAAAGCCGCTGAGGGCTTGATTGCTTCCAAATATCGTAATGCGGGTCAAACCTGTGTCTGTGCCAATCGCGTTTATGTTCAAGACAGTATTAAAGATAAGTTCTTAGATATTTTCGTCAAAAAAGTATCGGCGCTTAAAGTTGGTGATGGTATGGATGAGGATGTTGATATCGGTCCACTTATCAATAAAGATGGTTTAGAAAAAGTACAAGCGTTGTTAAAGGATGCGCTTGATAAAGGTGCAACAATAGTCACTGGTGGCGATAAAAATGCGGCGTCAGCGCTCAGCTTTAATCCAACTGTGATTACTGATATTAGCGTAGATATGGATATTGCCAGTGAAGAGATATTTGGTCCTATTGCCTCGATTTTTACCTTTTCATCTGAAGAAGAGGTTATCAATGCGGCGAACGATACCATTTATGGATTAGCCGCCTACTTTTACTGTAGTGATTATGCGCGCGCTTGGCGAGTCACTGAAGGTCTTGAGTATGGCATGGTGGGTCATAATACCGGCATGATTTCAACCGAAGTTGCACCATTTGGTGGGGTTAAGCAATCAGGATTTGGTCGTGAAGGCTCAAAATATGGCATCGAAGAATATGTCGTGACTAAATACTGGTGTAGTGACATCAGTGGCTAATTGATAGTGGTAGGGCTGAGAGATGTGAAAAGAAATGTGAAGAGAAAATTGAATTAAGAGAATAACGCATTAAAACAATAAAAAATCATCTATAGCCACTGTTATAGATGATTTTTTATTCGTGTTTATCCGCACTTTTTATAAGTTTATTAGGTGCTACAGGTGTCTCAATTACATCAGTAATATCATTCGCGTCAGCCACTTGCGCTATTGCTTCTGCAGGTGGTGCGCTAACTTGAAGTTTACGTTGTTTAATCAGCGATACCTTTTTACCTTGAGATCTTGGGGTATGACGGTCGATAGGTAAGGTAAGTTCGGGTAGTGACTTGGATGGCAGCTTGGGTTTTAGATTGACTAAAATATGCGTACCCTTTAGTATCTGTTCTTCTTCTAGCGCTTGTTCATATAAGCTTTCGTAAGCTTTTAGCGTCTCTCTAATCATCTCGCGCATGGTAAATTTATCTGTCATCTCAGGACGGGTCACGCCTTCTAGCTGGTTTCTTACCGCTTTACATAACGCATGCGCATTGTATTTTTTGACTAAGCCTTGCGGATAAAGCGGCTTTAAAATCTCACTAAATGCGGCTTGATCCCAGCCAATGACCGGTGTCCCTAAGTGAATCGCTTGTAAGGCATTGATGCCGATAGATTCCGGTTGATTGGCAAGCGCCATAACAACATTGGCAGCCGATAACCATTCGCGCATATCATTACGTTTGCTGCCAACATAAGTAATATGGTCACCCAAATCAAGAGCATTGCTGCGCTGGCGAAAGTCCTCATGTGCCACATCACCATCCCTATGATCTTCATCCATAATAATGGCGTGAATATTGGGGAATTGCTGTTTTAAATTGCCCAGAATATCTATCAGCCATTCTTGCCCATATTCATTGCCAATAACGGTGGGAAAAACCAGCCATTTTTTATTCTCAAGCTCAGGGTATTCTGCAAAAATATAGCGTAGCCAATAGACTGATGGATTATGACGGTACGGATAGCGGCGTATATCAATACCACGGTAAATACGTTTGATTAATTTGGGTCCTAAAGTCTCATTACGCAGACCTTTTTTGAGATAATTGGTGACACTGTCGGACACAGTAATCACGGTGTCAACATCCAGTAGCGCCTGCGAGTACTTATTAATCGGATAAAAGCCATACATGGTGGAGACCAATTTAGGTCGGCGTTTAAGTCGCATATGGCGTAGCGCCAGATGCAATATCCACGCGGGCGTGCGTGAATGGACATGAATGACATCAGGATTGTATTGTTTAATCAGATGCCGCAGCGGCGCAATTTGTAATAGCGACAGCCACGATTTTTTATTGATGTGCAGCTGATGGTAAATGTTACCATCGCGCTCTAGACGTTTGACCAACTCATTGTCGTCATCGGCGCTGGAGATAATAATAGAGGTATGCCCATTTTTGACCAAGGCTCGCCCAAGATAAAAGATACCGCGTTCGGATTCATCATGTTTTAACGACGATAATAGGCGCATTACAATCATAATAGCGGTAAATATCCATGAAAAGAGGCGAGCTGCTATTGTCAGTTAAAAACGCTTAAAACTCAACCTTAAAGGTAACGGTAGGTATAAAGGGTGAGGCAATCATCATATTACTACCATTCTCTTCACCACTTTTATCTTAACGCCGTTTTTGTAAATGCTCAGCATCTGGCAACACTTGTTTTTCACTCAAATATTTCCAGTAACGCTGCGGTAAATACTGACGATGCAAACGTGGGTTTTTACGCTCTTTAATATTTACATTGGCAAAATAACCTTGCCAAAAATGCTGATAGCGCTGCTCATCTAAACTGTGAATGCTGGCAGGATGGCGCAAAACCGCTTCATCAATATCGGTGATGGTTTGCAGCGGTGCAGGATGCTTTGGCGTACCCTTACTTTTATCATAAAAAATACCGTAACCGCGACGCACATCATAAATCGCCCAGTCTTGATCTTGATAGCGCTTATGAAAATGCGCGCCAATGAGTGGCAAGACATTAAAATCTGGCTCAATTCGGGCAAAATAGATATCCTGCGTGGTGTGCTCAAAACGGACAAACGCTTCCATACGGTGTTTTTCGCGTCCCACGGACTTTACTATTTGCGCCAGCTCAAGAACGTGTAAATTACCTAAATCTTCCATCACGTCACGATTCGGATAGGCAATAGTGTATTTAACCACTTCAAAAAGGATGATGCCAATAATCTGCTTTTCGGACAAAAATCCCCACAATATTTGACGCATACCTGAGCGCCCCAATAGTTTATTTAGGGTTTTTAGCACGCGCTCGGCATGTTCGGCGTCACTGGGTACAGAAATAGCCGGATCAATTAACGAGGGCACATAATTATCCTGCGCGTATAGCTGTAACCCAGCATGGTCTTGCAAACGCTTGCTATAAATGTAAAAAACGGCACTGAGCCAACCTTCAAAGCTGGGTTCGTAGAGAATAATACTCGGAATAACCGCGCTCGGCGTTGTATGCGCATTTGGCTTATTGTGTTTAGTATTTTCTAATAACAACATCGACATTTTTATCCTAAAAACGTGATTATTAAAAATGATTGTGACCATCTTAATACTTAATACACGCTGGCTGATCCAAATTTATTAAAACAGTGCCAGTTGTCCATCACGTTGGTCTTTAAACTTAGTCTGCGTTTGCGCCAGCACATATTGACGGAAGTTATCGCGGGTTAAATGGGCGAGATGCTCATTTTTACCCGTCATCGCCATAAAGTATTTGGCACGGTTTACCGCAGCACCCATTTTTTTAAGATGCTCTAACGTTAGATTATGAAACTTGCGCGCTTTAATCATTTTCTTTGCCGTTTTTGTGCCAATCCCCGGAATACGGACAATCATGGCATAAGGCGCGGTTTGAATATTCACCGGAAAATGCTCACGGTGGCGAATGGCCCATGCCAGTTTTGGGTCGCAATCTAAGTCCAAAAATGGTGACTCCGGCTCGACGATTTCATTGGCATCAAAGCCGTAAAAGCGCATCAGCCAATCGGCTTGGTAGAGGCGGTTTTCTCGTACCATCGGCACCGGTGTGCCAATCGCTGGCAGGCGACTGTCGGACAACATCGGCACATAACCCGAATAATAGACCCGCTTGAGCGCATATTCTTTATAAAAGTGACTCGATAACTGAATCACTTGCAAATCAGTCTCGTTACTGGCACCAACAATCATTTGGCTGGTTTGCCCAGCAGGGGTAAATTTTGGTGCTTTCTTATGGGTTTTTTGGCTGTCACGGAATGTGATAATCTGCTCGCTAACCATTTGCATTGGCATTTTTAATTGTTCATGCGATTTCTCTGGCGCAAGCAATGCTAGCCCAGATTTGGTTGGAATCTCAATATTGGCGCTCAAGCGATCAGCATACAGCCCAGCCTCAATCAGCAATTCCTTTGACGCGCCCGGAATGGTTTTTAAGTGAATATAACCATTAAAGCGCTCGCGAGTACGCAATATTTTGGCAACTTCAACTAAGCGCTCCATCGTATAATCGCCATTTTTAAAAATACCGGAGCTTAAAAATAAACCTTCGATATAATTACGGCGATAAAATTGCATGGTTAATTCCACCACTTCTTCAACGCTAAAAGCTGCGCGCGGCGTGTCATTACTTTTGCGCGAGGTGCAATACGCACAGTCATAAATACAGTGATTGGTTAATAATATTTTTAGTAAACTGACGCAACGTCCATCTTCGGTATAGCTGTGGCAAATGCCTGATTTTTCGCCATGACCGAGCGCGCCACCCTGATTTTTGCGGGTGCTACCGGAGGAGGAGCAAGAGACATCGTATTTTGCCGCATCGGCTAGAATATTGAGCTTGCCTTGCAATCGTTCGTAATTAATCGTTGTCATAATAGAATCTTATCAATCAATTAATAAGTTCTTATTTTAACAAAATTAACGTTAAGTCATTGTATTACTGGCGGATTTTACAGAATAAGACGACAACTGCTGTCGCTGGTTAGAGTAATAATGGCGCATGAAAAAAGGTCTTTAATAATAAAGACCTTTTGATAATTTAAAACGTTATTGCCAACATTAACTACTGATTATATACCCTTAAAAAAGGGTTACTGCACAGTGGCGCGAATCACTACGGTTTGCGCAGCATTAGCGCCAAGGTCAACCAAATTCCATTTTAAACCTGAATAAGGCTGTTGAATGACGGTAGACGTGCCAACTTGTCCGATAGCTTGGTAAGTATTACCACCTGTGGTTGCAAGCGTTGGCAGGCTACTATTGAGCGAAAGTAACTTGACGCCATTGGGAAGGTTCACCGTTGCATTGATATCGTTGACAGGTCTTGCCGTGGTATTGGTGTAAACGGTGTGATATTCGATAATATCGCCGGGCGCAATATGGTTAGCAGGCACGGCAAATTCACGACCTTCGCGATTTTTAAGGATTTTCATCACTTTGGTATTTGCTGCAACCACATTTGGGGTGCTAAATACGGGCTTTAATTGCAACGTATCGAGGGAAGTTGTCGTGGTAACCGCAATGGCATTGTTATTAGTGATGGGCAGGGTAGTGATTGGCAGGGTAGTAATTGGCAGTGTGGTGACTGGTAGAGTCGTTACAGGTAATGCTTGGGCGACGCTATTAACAGGGGTGGTTACAATACCGACCGAAGTGACTTGATTGGTCACAGGAATGGTATTAAGCGGCAAGGTATTGATAGGTAAAGTGGTGACTGTTGTGCCTGTATTTATAACATTGCTTTGACTCACCACTACTTGCTTAGTATTGCTTTGTAATACGCCGTTTTGACGAACCGTATAACGCGGTACGTTGGTCACTTGGGTGACTGAGTACGGCATGCCGCTTTGCATACTGATGCTGGTGGGCGTTGTGGTGATGGTTGCTACTTGTCCGTCAGAGGTTTGCTCAATAATAGTGCTGCTAGCGGTATTCGGGGTGACGATAACTTGCGGCGCAGAATGAGCGCTACTAATAAACAGTAGGCTGCTGGCTAACATGCTAACGATGCACACAGGCGTTATTTTTTGAGTCTGATTGATTTTATTTATTATCATATGGGTCATAAATTCCGTTTTATAAATGTTTTATAAATAAGGATGAATAGCCAGTTAGCCTATAAAAAACCCTCGCAACTGACCAATTATTAATGTCAATTGCGAGGGCAATATAAGTGATGGCTAACCAGTTATCATAAATGTTAAAGGTGCTAGTCTAACCCAATTTAATCATAAATTACTTTCATGACTTCATATTCAACCACGCCTTTTGGCGTTTCAATACGGGCTTCATCGCCTTCAGATTTACCAATCAGACCACGTGCAATTGGCGAGTTGACAGAGATTTTACCGGCTTTAAAATCCGCCTCATCATCACCGACGATTTTGTATTGTTTTTCTTCTTCGGTGTCCATATTTTCGATGACGACGCTTACGCCAAAGACCACACGACCTTCTTTTGGTAAAGTGGCCGGATCAATCACTTGTGCACCGCCCAGTTTGGCTTCGATATCACGGATACGCGCTTCACAAAAGCCTTGTTGTTCACGGGCTGCGTGATATTCAGCGTTTTCCTTTAAATCGCCATGTTCACGTGCTTCTGCGATAGAGGCAGTGATACGAGGACGGTCAATACTTTTTAATTGTTTTAATTCGGCTTCTAAAGCCGCATGTCCTTGCGGAGTCATGGGGTAACGTTGCATATTTTTTCCTTGAACCAACACCATCACACCACCTCGTGATGAGATGGTGTGATGGATGATGATATTATTGCAATGGGTATGGGAGAGAAGCGTGGCGGTACATTGTTGTACCATGCCCGCACACTATAAACATACGTAATAAAAAGCATAGTAGCTGTCTAGCCACTATGCTTTTTAGGTATTCATAAGACGTTAATAAGTTAACTCGTGAGGTCTAATTTACTGAATTTATTCAGCGACGTCAAGACCCTTTGCTTGTGCATGCAAATCTTGTAGCTTATAGACCTCAAACGGCAGCTCGATAGCATAAGATTTACAGACGGCATCTGCTGCGCCTAAGGTGGTGACATAAAACACTTTACCTTGCAGCGCGCTACGGCGGATAGAGAATGAATCCTCTTGCGCTTGCTTGCCTTCAGTCGTGTTAATAATCATATCGATTTTGCCATTTTTTAGCGCATCAACGATATGCGGACGACCTTCGGTGACTTTATTGATTTGCTTACAGTCAATGCCGTTGGCAGCCAATACTTTTTGCGTACCCGTAGTTGCGACAATGTTAAAGCCGTAGTCGATAAGCTGGCGGGCAATAGGGGCAACTTGTTCTTTGTCGCTATCACGGACAGAGATAAAGACCGTTTTAGTTTCGCCTTCAGTTGGCAAGCCTGGCAGACGCTCATTACTACCGATAACGGCTTTGTAGAATGCTTCGCCAAAAGTTTTGCCCACGCCCATGACTTCGCCGGTTGATTTCATTTCAGGGCTCAAGATTGGGTCAACGCCTGGGAATTTAGCAAATGGAAAGACGGCTTCTTTGACCGCAAAGAAAGAAGGTACGATTTCTTTGGTAAAACCTTGGTCTTTTAGTGACGTGCCAGCCATACAGCGAGCAGCTACTTTAGCTAATGAGGTGCCAATACATTTAGAAACAAACGGTACGGTACGCGCCGCACGTGGATTCACTTCTAAGATATAAACGGTTTCGCCTTTTACCGCAAACTGCACGTTCATTAAGCCTACAACACCAAGCTCTTTTGCCATGGCAACGGTTTGTGCGCGCATCACATCACATAATTCTTCTGATAATGAATATGGTGGTAATGAACACGCTGAGTCACCTGAGTGGACGCCTGCTTGTTCGATATGCTGCATAATACCGCCAATCACCACATCAGTACCGTCGCAGATACAATCGACATCCACTTCAATGGCATCGTCTAAGAAGCGATCAAGCAATACTGGTGCTTCGTTAGAGGCTTGTACAGCAGTGCGTAGGTAATGTCTTAGCTCGTCTTCGTTGTAGACGATTTCCATCGCCCGACCGCCAAGCACGTATGATGGGCGTACGACCAATGGATAGCCCACGTCTTTTGCTTTCACCAAGCCGTCTTCTAAGCTAGTTGCTAAGGCATTGGTTGGTTGCACAAGATTTAACTGCTGAATCATATGCTGGAAGCGTTCACGGTCTTCTGCGCGGTCAATCGCATCAGGGCTCGTACCAATGATTTTTACGCCAGCTGCTTCAAGGGCACGTGCCAATTTCAATGGGGTTTGACCACCAAATTGGACGATAACGCCATCAGGCTGCTCAATACGGACGATTTCTAACACGTCCTCTAACGTGATTGGCTCAAAATACAAGCGGTCCGAGATGTCATAATCGGTTGAAACCGTTTCAGGGTTACAGTTGATCATAATGGTCTCGTAGCCATCTTCACGCATGGCAAGTGCCGCGTGTACACAGCAATAGTCAAACTCGATACCTTGACCGATACGGTTTGGACCACTACCGATAACCATGATTTTTTTGTTATCAGTCGGTTTGGCTTCACATTCGCTATCATAAGTTGAGTACATATAAGCGGTGCTGGTTTCAAATTCAGCTGCACAAGTATCAACGCGCTTATAAACTGGATGTACACCTAAATCCCAACGTTTAGCACGCAATTGCTTTTGTGAAATACCAAGTAATTTAGCCAAACGTAAGTCAGATAAACCTTTACGCTTAAATCGACGTAAGTTGTTCTCAGTTAAACCGCCAAAGCCTAATGCTTTAACCGTCGCTTCTGTCTTAACGATATCTTCAATTTGTACCAAGAACCATGGGTCGATTTTGGTGAGATTAAACACTTCATCAACACTCATGCCAATACGGAAAGCATCAGCTACGTAGTAAATGCGCTCAGGCGTTGGGATGGTTAAACGGTTGGTGATTTCGCTGCGGGCTTTATCAGCAGAAACTTGGGTTAAGTCAATTTGCTCATCAAAACCGTCGGAGCCTGTTTCCATGCCACGTAAGGCTTTTTGCATGGATTCTTGGAAGTTACGACCAATTGCCATCACTTCACCAACGGATTTCATTTGCGTTGATAAGACATTATCCGCTTGTGGGAATTTTTCAAAATTAAAGCGTGGAATTTTAGTCACAACATAATCAAGCGCTGGCTCAAAGCTGGCAGGTGTTTTGCCACCAGTGATATCGTTTTGCAATTCATCTAACGTATAGCCAATTGCAAGTTTTGCCGCGATTTTAGCAATCGGGAAGCCAGTCGCTTTTGATGCCAATGCTGATGAGCGTGAGACGCGTGGGTTCATCTCAATGACGACCATGCGACCCGTTTCAGGATTGATACCAAACTGTACGTTTGAGCCGCCTGTTTCCACGCCAATCTCACGCAATACGGCGATGGAGGCGTTACGCATGATTTGATATTCTTTGTCCGTCAACGTTTGCGCTGGTGCAACGGTAATCGAGTCACCCGTATGTACGCCCATTGGGTCAAAGTTTTCAATGGCGCAAATGATGATACAGTTGTCGTTTTTGTCACGAACCACTTCCATCTCGTATTCTTTCCAACCAATCAATGACTCGTCAATAAGCAATTGATGGTTTGGCGATAAGTCAAAACCGCGCTCGCAAATCTCGATAAATTCATCACGGTTATATGCGATACCGCCACCTGAACCGCCCATGGTAAATGACGGACGAATGATACATGGATAGCCCATTTTTTCTTGGGTAACAAACGCTTCTTCCATGGTTTCAGCGGTTTCGGCACGTGGACATTCAAGCCCAATACGCTTCATGGCTTTATCAAATAGATTGCGGTCTTCTGCCATCTCGATTGACTCTTTGGTCGCGCCAATCAATTCGCAATTATATTTGGTTAATACGCCATGCTTGTCCAATTCTAACGCACAGTTCAATGCGGTCTGTCCGCCCATCGTTGGCAAGATGGCATCAGGACGTTCTTTAGCAATGATTTGCTCAACGGTCTGCCACGTAATTGGCTCAATATAAGTTGCATCCGCCATGGCAGGGTCAGTCATGATAGTCGCAGGGTTTGAGTTGACCAAGATGACGCGGTAGCCTTCTTCTTTTAGTGCTTTACAGGCTTGTGCGCCTGAATAGTCAAACTCGCACGCTTGACCGATGACGATAGGACCTGCGCCAATGATGAGAATACTTTTTATGTCGGTACGTTTTGGCATAATTAGGGCTACCTTCGTTTAAGTGATATTTTAATAGAGGGGTATATACTAGTTTTATATGATATAGCTTGAACCACTGTTAATGATCCAAGCATTTTTTTGTTATTATCTATTGATTGCGACTGGCTTAAGCCTGAGCTGTTTTAGCATCTGCCATCATGGTGATAAATTTATCAAACAACGGCGCGCAGTCATGCGGACCTGGGCTGGCTTCTGGGTGACCTTGAAAGCTAAATACAGGCTTATTGGTCAGCTCGATACCTTGGTTAGTACCATCGAATAATGAGCGATGGGTCGACTTAACATTGGCAGGAAGCGTATCTTCATCAACGGCAAAACCATGATTCTGGCTGGTAATCATCACAATACCAGACTCTAAATCTTGTACTGGATGGTTTGCGCCATGATGACCGGTTTTCATCTTAATCGTATTTGCGCCGCTGGCAAGACCAATCAGCTGATGCCCTAAGCAAATACCAAAGGTTGGAATGTCGGTTTCTTCAATGATATGACGCACGCTATCAATGGCGTAATCACAAGCTGCTGGGTCGCCAGGACCATTCGATAAGAAGATACCGTCTGGATTCATCGCTAGCACATCTGCAATTGGTGTTTGCGCAGGGACTACCGTCACATGACAGCCACGGTCAACGAGCATACGCAGGATATTGGTTTTGCTACCAAAATCATAAGCAACAACGTTATATTTTGAATCAATATGCGTGCCTAACTGTTTAAAAAAGCCGCCTGTACCGCTGTCATGATTGCCTGCTATGTCACGATTTAATAGCGTATCTGATAACTCCCACGTACCTGCTGTCCATTCAAAACCTTCAGGGTGGCAGCATTCTTTTGCCAAATCCATACCTGCGATACCAACAAATTCTTGCGCCAGTTTAATCGCTTGTTGCTCATCTTCAGCACTGATAGTCTCGCCGTTTGATGCGGTCATGATGCAACCGTTTTGCGCGCCTTTATCACGTAATAAACGCGTTAATTGGCGGGTATCAATCTCAGCGATAGCAACGGTATCATTGCGCTTTAGATAATCGGTCAACGACTCAGAGTTACGAAAGTTCGAGGTGACCATCGTTGAGTCACGGATGATAAGACCATCTGCCCACACTTGATGATCATTACCCGATTCGGCATCTTCACTATTAGTACCAGTATTGCCGATATGCGGATAAGTAAGCGTCACTAGCTGACGCGCGTAGCTTGGGTCAGTCAGGATTTCTTGATACCCTGTCATGGCTGTATTAAATACCACCTCACCGACACGATGACCTGTGCTACCGATACTGACACCGCGAAAAATCGTACCGTCTGCTAGTGCCAAAATTGCTTGTACTTCTGCCGATGAATTCAAGGGTTGCCTCCGCTGTTATGTAGTAAGTGCCATTATTATTCATGAACTAAAGCTGCCTGTCACCGTGATTAATGGACTAATTTTTGCTAAAATTACGTCTAGAAAAAGGGCTAAAGGCAAATTTTTTCCACAAAAAAGCGAGGAGACATTATAGATGAGAACTACAAAATTCACAGGGTAGTGAATGGGTAAGTCGCATCATGTCCGCTCGCTTAGGCACAGATTTTGCGCATTATATACAATAATGGTGCAGATAGCCAGCCGATTCTTTTATCATAGTAAAGAATATGGGGGCAAAGGTACTCATTGCAAGGAGGTAACGCTTTGGAAATACGTTTATACAGGTATCCGAGTCTATATCAATAATCAAATTTTAAGCGTCCGTTATTTTAAGTTTGAGTTAAAAATTATAATGAACCGATAGTCCATAATAGTCAGGGGCTAAATCAGTGGCGATATGCAGCTGATCGCTATAGCTTTTGGTTAAATACAGACTACTGGCAATGCCCAATGCCGCGCCCGCAAGCACGTCAGTAACATCATGCTCATCAGCATTCACGCGGCTATACGCCACAAATCCTGCACCAATATATGCCGGAATACTATACTCTAAGCCATAACGTTTATGAATAAAGCTGGCACCTTGAAAAGCAACAGAGGCATGACGCGACGGAAAGGCATTATCATCGCTACCATTGGGACGTTCTTTATGAATGGTGGACTTTAGAAGTTGCGTGGCTGCCATATTGGACGCAAAACCATAATAAAACTGCTGCCGACCTTCTTTGTCATCCATATAAAAGGTACTGCCATAAGCAATGGCAGGGATGGCGACGGCAATGATATCTCCAGCAGTTTCGGTACGGCTATTATTATCAGCATGGCTGGGTACTGCCACCATTAAACTGGTAGATAACAAGATTAACGATGCATATCCGTTGCCGTTCATAGTTTTATTCCTTAAGATGGTTATATTCGCGCTAGTGTACTATAACGGCTGTATTATTTTGCATAACCACTCACATTTATAAAGCGTTATTATAAATAAATCAGAGTGCGCTTTCATACGTTAGTTATACGGTACTTATGCGCGTTAGGTTTTATCCGTAAAAATTTAAGTCGCGCGTATCAGAGCGTTGCCGCTGCCAGTCGTTTTGCTAACCGTTTCGCCAATACTAAGGATGAACCATGATTTATAGCTATTTAGATAAGACGCCTGAGTTTGCCAGTCCGTTTAACGGCTGGGTGGCGGATTCTGCACAAGTGATTGGTAATGTGTATTTGGGTCATCAAGCCAGCGTTTGGTTTGGGGCAGTGATTCGCGGTGATATTGAGCGTATTCATATTGGTGACTATAGTAATGTCCAAGAAAATAGCGTGATTCATACTGATGAAGGCATTGCTGTCACCATCGGCAATCATGTTACTATCGGTCATTTAGCGATGTTGCACGGCTGTGAGATTGGCGATAATAGCTTGATAGGTATTGGCGCGGTGGTACTCAATAATGCCAAAATCGGTAAAAATTGTATTATTGGTGCTAAAGCACTAGTCACCGAAGGCAAAGTCATTCCTGATAATTCATTGGTCATGGGCGCGCCTGCCAAAGTGGTTAAAACGTTAACCGATGAGCAAGCTCAGATGATTACCGCCTCTGCCGTGCATTATGCTATTCATTGCCAAACCTTTAAAAATGGTCTACAACCGATTACCCAACCCGATTAAAAAAGCAATTAACAGACAATAAGAGTAAAGATGAGGCGAAGCGGATTTGCTGCTGCGCTAAGTTTTTATATTAATTCCCTTCATGTGAATTACACTTATTTTTATAACTATGGTAAGCGTTAAGTGTAATTTAAACTCCTTCTAACTTCCTTTACAACGTCCCGAGAATAATGATATGACTTCTGATATAAACAATAATATAACCAACATTGAAAATACACGCACCTTAGCGCTGTTTGATTTAGACCATACGTTACTTGATGTTGATAGCGACTATTTGTGGGGCGAATACATTGTCAATAATGGCTTGGTTGATGAGGCGCAGTATCGCACTGCTAACCAAGCGTTTTATGAGCAATATATTGAAGGTACGCTTGATGCAACGGAATATAATGAATTTGTCGCCCAGTTTTTGACCACCTTGCCGATTGAGCGTCTGCACGATATACGAGAAGATTATATTAAAGGTGAGATTGAACCGCACATTCGCCCAAAAGCGATGGAAGTATTATGTCAGCATGTCGAAGCAGGTCACGATGTGGTGATTATCTCCGCGACCAATGACTTTGTGGTGTCTGCGATTGCTAAACGCTTTGGTATTGAAGATGGAAATGTTTTATCTACGCCGCTTGAGATAAAAGACGAACGTTATACCGGCAAATTAACCGATAAGCCAAACTTTAAAGAAGGTAAAATTTATCATTTGGATAAATGGTTAAATAAGCAGCAATTGGCAGGCTTACACTATGCCAAAACCTATGCTTATTCTGACTCCAAAAATGATATTCCATTGCTTGAATGGGCGGATGTGGCTATCTGCGTGTCACCGGACGATGCGCTACATGCCCATGCCTTAGCACATCACTGGGCAGTAGAAGATTGGTCGATTTAACCATGTTGAGCGTTGAATAAGTTGGTTCAAAAAGTGTGTCAATAAAATAACTTAATAAAATGTTGGCATGAATCAATCGTACATTTTGCGCCAATCTCCTTTAAAATAGCGCCACAGTTATCTTTCAAGAATAATCGTTTAAAACACAGGAATAGTTATGGAAATCAACCCGTATCAAGAACGTATTAAAGACTTATCTGAGCGTGGGCAGGACTTGCGGAGGTATCTTTGACTTCGATGGCAAGCAAGAGCGCTTAGAAGAAGTCAATTTAGAGTTAGAGAATCCCGAGCTGTGGAATGATCCCGAACGCGCGACCAAAATTAATAAAGAAAAAAGCCTGTTAGATGGTGTGATTGATGTGGTGGTGTCGCTAGAGACTATATTGGAAGATGCGTCCACCATGCTGGAGCTTGCGGTAGAAGAGGATGATGAGTCGTTACTTGCTGACGTTCAGGCTGAATTAGATGAAGCAGAAGCTCGCGTTGCCGATTTAGAATTTCGCCGTATGTTTAGCGGCGAGATGGATCCGAATAATTGTTATTTAGATATTCAGTCGGGTAGTGGTGGTACTGAGGCGCAAGATTGGGCTGAGATGCTATTGCGGATGTACACCCGCTGGGCAGAAGCACATGGCTTTAAGGTTGAGGTAATTGAGACCTCATCAGGTAGCGTTGCGGGTATCAAGTCAGCAACGATTGAGATTAAAGGCGACTATGCTTTTGGTTGGCTGCGGACTGAAATTGGTGTGCATCGCTTAGTACGTAAATCACCCTTTGATAGTAATAATGGTCGTCATACCTCATTTGCTGCCGTCTTTGTTTCGCCTGAGATTGATGATAATATCGAAATTGATATCAATCCGGCAGATTTGCGCATTGATACTTATCGCTCATCGGGCGCGGGTGGTCAGCACGTGAATACCACCGATTCAGCGGTACGTATCACTCATGAGCCAAGTGGCGTCGTCGTTACCTGTCAAAATGAACGAAGCCAGCATGGCAATAAAGCCACCGCAATGAAGATGCTGCGAGCTAAGCTTTACGAGCTTGAGATGCAAAAACGTATGGAGAGCCAGCAAGCGGTTGAAGACGGTAAGTCTGATGTCGGTTGGGGCAGTCAGATTCGCTCATATGTACTTGATGACTCGCGTATTAAAGATTTACGTACTGGTGTTGAGACCTTTAATACGGGTGCAGTGCTCGATGGTGATTTGGATCAGTTTATCGAAGCCAGTCTAAAAGCTGGTTTATAAAACGATACTTAGCAAAACAAGACTGAGCTTTTAATAGCCGTATTTTTAATAACAGTGCTTTTAATATAAACGATAATAATTTAAGGAAAAATGATGCCAAGCGTGAATAATTATTTTGATAATAAAGTGACTTCTATTGCCTTTCAAACGGCAATCAAACCTGCAACGGTTGGCGTAATGGAGATTGGTGACTATGAATTTGGTACGAGTGAGTTTGAAACGATGACCGTTGTAAGCGGTGCATTAACGGTTAAGCTGCCAGAAAGTAGTGACTGGCAAACTTTTAACGCTGGCGAGCAATTTACTATTGAAGCCAACCAAAAATTTGGCGTTAAAGTTGCGGTAGAAACCGCATATTTATGCACTTATGGTAAATAGATATTAATAAGTCAGCCTAATAGTACAAATCAACGCCAAGTATTAAATGCTTGGCGTTTTTTTATGGTGATTGTTTATATAGTTACTGTTTTTATTGTCGATTGTCGTTACTGTTTTTTTACACAGCTTTACACATTGTCTGCGCCAAAGGCACAGCAACTATCGCGGTATTTATTTATGCTAAAGCATACTAAGGGTGTTCTATTAGCTTCCTAATAATGCTCTGATAATTTTAAGCCAAGGCGAGTGTTTATGACTGATAAAACAACAATCACGGAAGACTTACGGCATGATTATGAGCAATTAGCCAAGCGTGCCAATCTGCGCTATGTTAGTGATGATGAGGCAGGCTTTACGCGCAGGCGACATGGGCGCGGCTTTAGTTACCGCGATAGCGCTGGCAAGACGGTAACTTGCAAAAAGCTACGCGAACGCTTTGATGGATTGATCATCCCGCCAATGTGGTCAGAGGTATGGATATGTCAGGATGATAAAGGTCATTTGCAAGCGACAGGACGCGATGACAAAGCCCGTAAGCAATATTTATATCATCCAGAATGGAACCGTGTCCGTGACCAAGCCAAGTTTGATGCCATGATAGGCTTTGCAACCGCGCTACCAAAATTGCGCGCTCAAGTTGAGCAAGATTTGGACGCGCCGCCACTATCACGCGCCAATGTCTTGGCTGCTGTGGTCAAGTTGCTTGAGACCACGTTAATTCGTATTGGCAATAGTCGCTATGCTAAGCTCAATAAAAGCTATGGACTTAGTACACTGCGCAGTAAGCATGTGAGTGAAACTAAAAATGGCTTAGCGTTTGATTTTGTCGGTAAAAGCGCTAAAACCCATCATATTGAGCTACAAGATGAGCGCCTGATTGATATTGTACAAGCGTGTTCAGAGCTGCCCGGTTATCAGGTTTTTAAATATATTGATGAAAACGGTGATAAGCAAGTTGTCGATAGTGCCGATATTAACACCTATTTACGTGAGCATACTTGTGGCAGTAGTGCTGACAATCTCTATAGCGCTAAAGATTTTCGTACGTGGATGGCAAGTGTGCTTGCTGCTAGTTATTTATATGATAATTTGCAATCTTCAGCAGGTGCAGATATTTTAGATAGTGCACTTGATAGTAAAATACGGCAAAATTTAATTAGTGCTATGGTTAGTAATGTTGCAGACGAATTGGGCAATACGCCTACAGTTTGCCGCGCCTCTTACATTCATCCGCTCATTATCGAGCAGTTTTTGGCAGGGCAATTCTTTGAGAACTATAAACAAGCGCGTCGCGGGCGTACGAAACAGTATCAAAGCTGTGATGAAAAAGCTTTGCTTGGATTTTTAAGTGCTTCACATTAGCAATTTTAAGTCATTTACATGAACACTAACGGTCTAGTAAGGTTGCAATTTATGTCATTTTTTCGTCAGAATTTTAAAAAACATGCCATTGGTTTAAGCATGATTACGGGCTTAGGAGTAAGTGTCGCCGTCAGTGCTGGTAATGCAGTCAATGCAACATCGATAACTCAAAATAAGGCGACAACCGCCATGAAAATAACGGCTGATATGCCCATTATTGATAAAGTATACGTCGATAAATCTGCGCGTCGCTTGCAATTATTAAGCGGTAATCAGGTGATTAAATCATACAATGTGGCATTGGGTGGCAATCCAGTCGGTCATAAGCAGCGTCAAGGTGACAAGCGGACGCCAATTGGCAGCTATACTTTGGACTATAAAAATGAAAAATCTAAATTTTACCGCTCAATCCACGTAAGCTATCCAAATGCTACAGACAAGGCACGTGCGAAAGCGTTGGGCGTGAATGCTGGTGGTGATATTATGATTCATGGACAGACAAATGGCATGAGCGCATCGGCACTAGCGACGCAAAAATCTGACTGGACGGAAGGCTGCATTGCGGTAACTAATGACGAGATGGATGAGATTATGGCAGCGGTAAAGGTGGGTACACCGATTGAGATTGTCGAATAATTAAGCGTTTTAATACTTATAGTTCTCATACTTATGCTAGTTATTATTTTCTGTTGAAATACTTTTTTTAATCGCTTATTTATGATTCATGTCATTGTGCTAGGAGAGCCTTTCTTATAAATAAGAGCCTCACTGTTTAGTATTGCTACTTATAATAATAAGCATATTGTTATGCAGTGTATTGTTGTGACTCGTAATAATCCGACGCAAACGAGTTGAAATTTTACCTCGTTTGCCACATATAAATGCTAGATTATGGTAAGCGCTATTTCACAAAGACTGAATAAAAGCGCGACCATATATAACTATCAATAAGACAACTGTGCATACTAATTATAAAAGGACACTATTATGAGATTCGAAAAATTCACTCAAAAGCTGCAAACTGCCATTCAAGAGGCGCAAAGTCTGGCATTGGGTCGTGATCATACCGGTATTGATCCGGTGCATTTGCTTGCTGCTTTATTACAAGATGAGTCCAATTTGTCGATTTGTCAGCAAGCGGGCGCGTCTATTCCCGCCCTGAAAAATGGCGTGGCAAAAGCTTTGGAAAATCAAGCCGTGATTAGCGAACCAACGGGTGACGTTAATCTTAATCCAAATTCGGTTAAAGTGCTGAATCTTGCTGACCGCCAAGCACAAAAAGCTGGCGATGACTTTATTGCTACTGAATGGGTATTGTTAACTTTAGCTGAGCAAGGTGAAACCAAAAAAATATTTGAGACCGCAGGCGTGACTGCCGCGAAATTAAAAGACGTTATCGAGCAGCTGCGTGGGAGCGATACTGTAAATGATCAAAATGCAGAAGATCAGCGCGATGCGCTTAATAAATATACCATTAATCTGACAGAACAAGCAGAACTCGGCAAGCTTGATCCCGTCATTGGACGTGATGAAGAAATTCGCCGTACCATTCAAGTATTGTCGCGCCGTACCAAAAACAATCCCGTATTGATTGGTGAGCCCGGTGTTGGTAAAACTGCCATTGTTGAAGGCTTAGCACAAAAAATTATTAATGGCGATGTGCCAGAGGGTCTACGCCGTAAAGAAGTGCTGTCGTTAGATTTGGGTGCGTTGATTGCCGGTGCAAAATTCCGTGGTGAGTTTGAAGAGCGCCTCAAAGCAGTACTGAGCGACTTATCAAAGCAAGAAGGCAACGTCATCTTATTTATTGATGAGCTGCATACGTTGGTCGGTGCCGGTAAAGCTGACGGCGCGATGGATGCCGGTAATATGCTCAAACCTGCCCTTGCTCGTGGGGAATTACATTGTGTTGGCGCAACAACGTTAGATGAATACCGCAAATATATTGAAAAAGATGCCGCACTTGAGCGTCGCTTTCAAAAAGTATTGGTCGATGAGCCAACGGTTGAAGATACCATTGCGATTTTGCGTGGTCTGAAAGAGCGCTACGAGTTGCACCATGGCGTTGATATTCAAGACAGCGCCATTATTGCCGCTGCGCGTATGAGTCATCGCTATATCACTGATCGTAAATTGCCCGATAAAGCAATTGACCTCATTGATGAAGCCGCCAGTCGTTTGCGTATGGAGATGGACAGTAAGCCTGAATCATTGGGTAAATTAGATAGCCGTCTTATTCAACTTAAAATGCAGCGCGAAGTGCTCAAAAACGAAGAAGATGCTGGCGCGCAAGCTGAGCGTAAATCTTTAAATGATCAAATTGAAGAGTTAGAAAAAGAATACGCGGATCTTAATGAGATTTGGCAAGCTGAAAAAGCACTGGTTAAAGGCAGTCAACAGCTTAAAGACGAGCTAGATAAAGCGCGTACGGCTTATGACAAAGCCAGCCGTGAAGGCGATTATGAAGCCATGTCAAAGCTACAGTATGAGACGATTCCTCAGCTTGAGCGCCGTATCACTGAATCTGATTTAGCAGAGCAAAAAGAGCAAACGGACGCGCCAAATATTAAGCTATTGCGTAATAAAGTCACTGATAATGAGATTGCTGAAGTCGTTAGCGCCGCCACTGGTATTCCGGTTAATAAAATGATGCAAGGTGAGCGCGATAAGCTGATAGCAATGGAAGACAAACTCCATGAGCGCGTTATCGGTCAAGATGAAGCAGTCGAGGCTGTTGCCAATGCGGTACGCCGTAGTCGCGCAGGCTTGTCTGATCCTAACCGTCCTTCTGGCTCATTCTTATTCTTAGGACCGACAGGCGTTGGTAAAACTGAGCTGACCAAATCACTTGCTAACTTCTTATTTGATAGTGAGGATGCGCTAGTGCGTATCGACATGAGTGAGTATATGGAAAAACACAGCGTCAGCCGCTTGGTTGGTGCGCCTCCCGGTTATGTGGGTTATGAAGAGGGCGGTGCATTAACTGAAGCCGTTCGCCGTAAGCCTTACAGTGTTGTCTTATTTGATGAGGTTGAAAAAGCGCATCCGGATGTGTTCAATATTCTATTGCAAGTACTGGATGATGGACGTTTAACCGATTCGCAAGGTCGCGTCGTGGATTTTAAAAACACCGTGATTATCATGACCAGTAACTTAGGTTCGCATAAAATTCAAGAGATGGTTGGCGAAAGCTATGAGGATATTAAAGCAGAAGTCATGGAGTCAGTAGGCGAGCATTTCCGTCCTGAATTCGTGAACCGTATTGATGAAATCGTCGTTTTCCATGCGCTCGGTCAAGCTCAAATGGCGGGTATTGCTGATATTCAAATGGAGCGTTTACGTCGTCGTTTGCAAGACCGTGAGCTTGATATGACCTTATCCGATGCGGCGATGAACCAGTTGGTTGAAGTAGGCTATGATCCTGTTTATGGTGCGCGTCCTCTGAAACGTGCGATTCAGCAAGAGATTGAAAATCCATTGTCGTTAAAATTGCTGGCCGGTGATTTTGTGGCGGGTGATATTATCAAGGTCGATGTTGGCGCTGATAATAAGCTAACCTTTGATAAGCTTAGAATGAGCTAACTGCACTGATTTTAAGAGTGCTGAATTTCGCATTTATTATAGTGAAATCAATCCCTTATCTGTAAACGCAGGTAAGGGATTTTTGTTTTATGCACTACTATTCTTTTACCGTTTAAATTTTTTACTATGGTATAACTGACTGAAGCTTTAATAATATGACGACCTAATGAATGGAGAAAACAAGATGATTTTAAGCCGTTCGGAACATATCATCCCCTCTTTGACCTTGCTTATCATAGCTGCAATATTGCTTAGCACCTCATCTTGTTCCAATCAGTCGGCGGTAAACACCTACGAAGACCTTAAAGAATATAAAGAAGCGAAAATTTCTGCTACTGATACGCAAGCAAGTCCTACTAAACCAACCTTTACCACTCAGGCAATTGCTACCTTTAATGAGCCTTGGGCAATGACTGCACTCCCTAATAATGGGCATGAGTCACCCATATTACTGGTCACCCAAAAGACAGGTAAATTATTTATCATTGATACGGCAACAGGCGCTAAGACAGCCGTAACTGGCGTGCCCAAAGTGGCATACGGTGGACAGGGCGGTCTTGGCGATATTATTCTTGCACCTGACTTTGCTACCTCTCAGCACATATATCTGAGCTATGTAGAGGCAGGTAATGGTGCTGATAGCAATAAATTTGGCGCTAAAGTTATTAAAACCAAGCTAGCAGGATTAAATAGCAATGCTCCAAGCTTGCAAACCATCACGCCAATTTGGCAGCAAACTCCAAAAGTTGACGGGCAAGGGCATTATAGCCATCGCTTGCTATTTTCTCCTGATGGAAAATATTTATATATTAGCTCAGGCGAGCGACAACAAAAAACCCCAGCGCAAGACATGAGTGTTAATTTGGGTAAAATTATTAGATTAAATCCCGATGGTTCTATACCGGCAGACAATCCATTTGTGGAAAATCTCAATACTAATTCTAATAGCAATACTAATAGCAATACTAACGCTATTGCCGCTCAGTTTTGGAGTATTGGGCATCGTAACGTATTAGGAATGATTTTTGATAATAATGGACGATTGTGGGCGCATGAAATGGGACCACGAGGTGGTGATGAGCTTAATTTGATTAAAAAGGGCAAAAATTACGGCTGGCCTCTGGTATCCAATGGTCGAAATTATTCTGGTGTTAATATTCCTGACCATGACACGCGTCCTGATTTGGAAGCACCCAAAATCACATGGACACCTGTGATATCACCGTCCTCAATCAGTATATACACAGCCGGACGTCATAATGATTTTCCAGCATGGCAGGGCAATGCGCTTATTAGTGGTTTGTCATCGAAAGCCCTGATTGTCGTTGATTTTGATAACAACAGTGAGGCATCTGAGCGTTATCGCTATGATATGGATCAGCGTATACGCAGTATATTAAACGTCGATGGTGAGGTTTGGATGCTAGAAGATGGTAATGAGGCTAGATTGCTAAGATTACTACCTATTACATGACCTGATTTCTAATTTGTATTGGACTTAGTAATGACTTTGTTTTTTATACTAGATAGATGTTATTTAAGGCCGTATTTCACCATATTATTAAAAATAATTAGCATCTTTTGCCCAAATTATAAATGAAATAAACTTCCACATCACGCATTTTAATAAATAATAAACTCAACTTAGTTTCAATTTTATTTCAGAATTATTCAGATAGTATGGTTATGAACCCATTGTTTTTAAGACGTTTTATTTTGTAAAAATTTGATAGTTTGCGGTCAGTTTGTTAAGGTAATACTCCTAAAATTATGAGAGCACCGCATGAATGAAGTAAAAGTAGGTCGGCTAGGACCTTTTCCACGAGTGTGTAAACCGGTGTTTATTACCTCGATGCTGTTGATTTTTGGCTTCATTATTTTTGGGGCATTTTTTACTGAAACGGCAGGTGCGCTATTTGGTTTCTTACAGGAGTTCATCACCCATAAGTTTGGCTGGTTGTTTATTATTTTAGTTAATACGGCATTGGTGCTGTGTATTTATTTGGCTATGAGCCGCTATGGCGATATTCGCTTAGGCGCGCAAACGGAAACGCCAGAATACAGTTTGTTTTCTTGGATTGGGATGTTGTTTTCAGCGGGTATCGGTATTGGGCTATTATATTGGGGCACCGCTGAGCCGTTACAGCATTTTATGGCACCGCCGCTCGGCACGCCTGAGAGTGTGGAATCTGCCAAACAAGCCATGAATCTCTCGTTTTTACATTGGGGTTTGCACGCGTGGGGGCTTTATACCATTGTGGCGCTGGCTTTGGCTTATTTTCACTTTCGTCGCGGCTTACCACTTTCTATTCGTTCGACCTTGTATCCTATATTGGGTCAAAAAATCTATGGTCCTTGGGGTCATACCGTAGACATTTTAGCCGTATTTGGCACGATGTTTGGGGTGGTCACATCGTTAGGTCTTGGGGTGATGCAGATTAACTCAGGCTTGACCAGCTTGTTTGGTATTCCCAATAATATAACCGTGCAGTTTATTTTAATCGCTTTTATTACAGCCATAGCATCTTTATCCGTCATGATGGGTCTTGATAAGGGGGTAAAGCGTTTAAGCGAGCTAAATATTGGTCTGACTATTGTTCTACTGGTCTTTATGGTTGCTTTAGGACCTACCTTATTTATTTTTGACAGTTATATCGAGAATATTGGTAATTATGTGACGTCGCTGGTCTCGTTAGGGACATGGGGTGAGTCTTATAGCGGTACAGATTGGCAAGGTGCTTGGACGATATTTTATTGGGCATGGTGGGTCAGCTGGTCGCCATTTGTGGGTGTGTTTATCGCGCGAATCAGTCGTGGGCGTACCATTAGGGAATTTACCCTTGGCGTACTGCTGATTCCGATGATGATTTTGTTTTTCTGGTTCACAACGTTTGGCGGAGTGGCCATTCATATGGAGCTTGGAGGCAATTTCGGTCTGATTGCCGCGGTTCAGGCAGATTATGGCAGCGCTATTTATAAATTTATTGAGTATTATCCCTTTGTGCAACCAGTTACTTTATTGATTGTGGTGATGATTATCCTGTGGTTTGTAACGTCATCAGATTCTGCCAGCTTAGTGGTTGACATGCTTACTGCAGGCGGCGATACCAATCCACCTAAGATTCAGCGCTTATTTTGGGCAACTTCAGAGGGTTTGATTGCTGCGATTTTACTGGCAGCAGGGGGGCTATCTGCTCTGCAAGCTGCGGCTATTGTTGCAGGCTTGCCGTTTGCTTTGGTTATCTTTGTGATGATGTATGCTTTACTGCGTGGTCTGAGTCGCGATCGGTTGATTCTATACCGTGCTCAGCAACACTTTATCACTGAAGAGTCAGCTGACCATAATTCTGCTAATGAGTTTGTTGATGAGCATTTATTGAAAGGTCCGCCAAAGATTATTAAGGGTGATTAATAATGCAGAGTAATGGCAGATAATTATTGTTACTAAGTATCTTATTAAACAAAGCAATTGTCTAATAACTGTTGAATCGCTGTCAGTTGTATTTGCTATTATAAAACTCTAAGGTAAATTTTTATCTTGGAGTTTTTCTTTTTCAAGCTTCTAGAATGCCTACTTAGATTTGATAGTTGCTCCATATCTTGTTAAGGTAGGCACCCAAAAAAATTGAGATTATGAATGGATCATGTCAAAGTTGGCCGATTAGGCCCTTTTCCGCGTGTTAGTAAACCAGTGTTTTTATCCTCGGCAATTTTAATTGTCGCGTTTATTATTTTTGGCGCTTTCTTTAACGAACTGGCCAATCAAGTATTTGGTCAGGCAAAGGAATTTATTTCTGTACGCTTTGGCTGGTTCTTTATTGTGGTGGTCAATTTAGCCTTAGTCATGTGTATCTATTTGATATTCAGTCGCTATGGTGATATCAGGTTAGGACACCAAACTGAGGCACCAGAGTATAATCTGGTCTCTTGGGTTGGGATGCTGTTTTCAGCGGGAATCGGTATTGGACTGCTCTACTGGGGCACTGCTGAGCCGTTACAGCATTTTATGGCGCCGCCCCTAGGCGAGCCTGAAACCGTTGCTGCGGCGAAGCAAGCCATGAACATATCCTTTTTGCATTATGGTCTACATGTGTGGGCAGTCTATGGCATTGTGGCGTTATCGCTGGCGTATTTTCACTATCGCCGCGGTTTGCCTCTGGCAATTCGCTCGACGTTATATCCGCTGATAGGTAAAAAAATATATGGTCCATGGGGTCATACGGTCGATACGTTAGCGGTATTTGGCACCATGTTCGGGGTAGTAACTACGTTAGGTCTTGGTGTATTACAGATTAATGCAGGTCTTGATACTTTATTTGGTATTCCAAATAACATTACAGTACAGATTATATTGATAGCCTTCATCACTGTATTGGCTGGACTATCACTGTTAATGGGGCTGGATAAAGGCATTAAGCGCCTGAGCGATATCAATATTTTCTTGACCATTGTATTGCTTAGCTTTGTGATTATCTTAGGACCCACTCAGTTTATTTTTAATAGCTTTATTGAAAATATCGGTAATTATCTGCATCAAGTGATTCCTTTAGGTTTGTGGACGGAGTCGTACGCAGGCGAAGATAAGTGGCAGTCGTCATGGACAATCTTCTATTGGGCGTGGTGGATCAGCTGGTCACCATTCGTTGGCGTGTTTATCGCTCGTATCTCGCGTGGTCGTACGATTCGTGAGTTTATACTAGGGGTATTATTAATCCCAATTACCATATTGTTCTTATGGTTTACCGCGTTTGGTGGTTCAGCCGTACATATGGAACTACTGGCAGCAGCAGATCCTAGTATTGTAAGTCCGGGTCTGATTGATGCGGTTAAGGTTGATTATGGCAGTGCTATTTTTAGGCTTATGGAGTTGTATCCATTTGCTCAGCCGATGACCATGCTGATTATTGTGATGATTGTACTATGGTTTGTGACCTCATCAGACTCTGCCAGCTTTGTGATTGATATGCTCACATCTGGTGGTGATGCCAATCCGCCAAAGATACAGCGTTTATTTTGGGCAGGTACTGAGGGTGTGATTGCTGCGGTATTATTGGCAGCTGGTGGGCTTGGCGCGTTGCAAGCCGCCTCGATTGTCTCAGGCTTTCCCTTTGCTATTGTCATCGTGGTGATGCTCTATTCACTACTGCGTGGTTTAAGTCGGGATCGCTTGATTTTATATCGCAATCAGCAATGGTTTACCACGGAAGAATCCGCAGAGCATAATTCGGCTAATGAATTTGTTGATGAACATCTGCTCAAAGGACCACCGAAGATAAATGAGCCTACTGAATAAGTAAGATAGATATAGTAATAAAAAACCCAGTCTAGTTATAGGCTGGGTTTTTTTGATGTAAAGTAATATTTTTTATGAATAATATAAATCAACTTTAACTCATAAAAAGTACTTACTGACATTCGCCTTTGACGTAGCCAACTGCTAAAGCTGAGCCACAAGCGGAACAAGCGTTACCCGCCGTGCGATAGCTAATAGTTGAGCCGTTTTTAACGGTCACGCAGACAGGGTCATATTGTGCCGTACATATATTTTGTTCAGGATTATAAGGGGGGCATTTTGAAAAAACACGATTGTCAGAGGCTTGCGGGTGCGCGGGTGTTTGAATGGGCGTCGTATCTGGTGCATCGATGTTCGGCATATTAGTACAGCCGGTCAATGCCATCGTCATTGAAAGTGCTGCTAACGAGCAGTAAGACCGCCATGATGTCAGAAAATGATTTGTAAACATAATAACTCCTTATTGATTCAAGTTATAACGTTCTATTAGTAGAGATGCTTAACTCTAATCATAGCGCATTTTAAAAATAACAGCATATGATAAAAGTAACCTTGTTGTGTGCTCGCTCAAAAGAGTCAGCTTAAATAAAAATAGCCCATCTACCTTTTATTTAAAGGTGAATGGGCTATTGAAGGCGGTTAACCGCTAACCAGCCTTACATCATATGTTTTAATAGTATTAACAATTAAGACGGCTTATTAATATTGATATATTTATCAAAATTTTGCGCATAGTCTGTCAGGTTATCACTTAACATTTGACGGTATTGTTTGACATAAAATTCGACAATATCGTCTTTTTCTTTGGCAAAATCATCACCCTTTACAAAGCCAATTGAGGCAACTGAGGCACTGTAACGCGCTGCTGCATACAATAATGAGGCGCCCACTTGTCCAGAATGAGCATTATCACCTAGCTGACTGTTTGCCAAACCGATAATCGCATCGGCACGTTGGTAAAATCCTTGCATTTCAGGGGTAATCTCAAGCCCTGATTCAGCATGAGTTTCAGATTGCTCATTGAGAGGTAAAGTATTTTCTTCAGACATAAGCTACTCCTAATAGTTGTGGATGAATAAGCCTGTAATGTAACCATTGCTGCGTGGTGTGTTCTCACTTTAAAAATAACGATAAAATGAGCACACTTTCATGCATTATAACCCAGCGTCAGCTCTCAAAATGTCTGCTTTATCCGTTTTTTCCCACGTAAAGGCAGTGTCCGATCCAGTACGACCAAAGTGCCCAAAGCTTGAGGTGCGCTGATACATAGGTTGAAGCAGGTTCAACATACGAGTGATGCCGTAAGGGCGCAAGTCAAAGTGTTTGCGAATCAGACGAATGATTTCTTCATGGCTGATCTTACTAGTGCCAAAGGTATTGATTGAGATAGACGTCGGTTCAGCAACGCCAATAGCGTAACTGATTTGAACTTCACAGCGATCGGCGATACCAGCAGCTACCAAGTTCTTAGCAACATAACGCACTGCATAGGCAGCACTACGGTCGACTTTAGAGGGGTCTTTACCACTAAAGGCACCGCCACCGTGACGCGCCATACCGCCATAAGTGTCCACGATAATTTTACGACCGGTCAAGCCTGCATCACCAACGGGACCGCCAATAACAAACTTGCCCGTTGGATTAATATGGTAGCGTGTGCCAGCATGCAACAATTCGGCAGGCAAGACATGCTTGATGATAGATTCCATCACCGCTTCTTGCAAATCTGCTTGTGAGATGCTTGGGTCATGCTGGGTAGAAAGCACGACTGCATCAATAGCAGACGGACGGTTATTTTCATATTGCAAGGTAACCTGAGCTTTGGCATCAGGGCGCAACCATGGCAAATCACCTGCGCGGCGCAGCTCTGACTGGCGCTGCATCAAACGATGCGCGTATTCAATAGGCGCTGGCATCAACACTTCTGTCTCATTGCTGGCATAGCCAAACATTAAGCCTTGGTCGCCAGCACCTTGCTCTTCAGGGTCGCTGCGGTCAACGCCTTGGGCAATCTCAGGCGACTGTTTACCCAGCATATTGATAACCGCACAAGTTTCGCCATCAAAGCCTAAATCTGAATGATGATAACCAATGCCATTCACCGTATCACGGACAATACGTTCAAAGTCGATATTAGCCGTGGTGGTAATCTCGCCTGCCAATACCACAGCACCGGTCTTAACCAACGTTTCACACGCCACACGGGCATTGATGTCTTCACGTAAGATGGCATCAAGGATAGCATCAGATATTTGGTCAGCCATCTTATCAGGATGACCTTCGCTCACAGATTCTGAAGTAAATAAACTGTATTCACGCATAGTGGGATCGCTTAATGGAATCAATAATAATAAGAAAAAGCATAGCGCCGGTGCGCTGCTCTAGATAATAAGTGCCTTGCATCAACGTGCTTGGCTAATAAACTTCTAAAAAGGGTGTAACAATAATACGAATGAGAAATTATTGTGAGTATAAACGCGACAAAACATAATGGTCAAGACAGGCATTCATTAAGATGGCTCATATAACCGTATTACAGACTGTAGTTACAGCTATTTATGATTACCGCTCTAAAAATAGCAACAATTGTCAGTATCTTGTGTCAATCGGTATCTTCTGGTTATCTGCACACGATTATCATGAGGTAAGCCATCTGAATTTTTATATTTAATCTGAGACAGATAGACCTTGAAAAGTAGCGTTATTCTACCCTGAAATATGCTAAAACTCTAGTAAGCAGCGTTTGCCGTAGTACCAGTAATACTCATGACAGCGTTTATAAAAAATAAACGACTGCAATAATTTCAGATAAGCATTCAATTTTTAGTTGCTTATTTAACTGAATAAACCATTAGAAGGATTTGGCAAGCACAATATATTAAAGCTCAATAAAGGCAGCTTTATCTTTAAACATACATTCATCATAAACAGGACAGGCACCACATTTAGGCGTACGCGCTTGGCAAGTATAACGCCCGTGTAAAATCAGATAATGATGAGCGTCAATGATAAAGTCATCTGGAATCCGCTCGATTAGTTTTTGCTCGACGATTAACACGTTTTTGCCTGTCGCCAGCCCTGTACGGTTGCCCACCCGAAAGATATGGGTATCAACTGCCATCGTTGGCTGCCCAAAAGCGGTATTTAAAACCACATTGGCGGTCTTGCGCCCAACGCCCGCAAGCGATTCTAAGTCTTTACGGTTATCAGGCACGGTGCTATCAAACTTGTCAATCAAGTCGCGGCAAGTTTTAATCACATTTTTAGCTTTGGCGTTGTATAAGCCGATATTCTTAATATAAGATTTTAAACCGTCTTCGCCTAATGCCAAAATGGACTCAGGCGTATTGGCAATCGGATATAACTGATTAGTAGCAATATTAACGCTGATATCGGTTGCTTGCGCGGATAAAATAACTGCGATTAACAGCTCAAAATTGCTCTTATAATTCAGCTCGGTTACCGGCTCATCAATGGTTGCCGCCAGTTTTTCAAAAAACGGGCGTACATCACGATTGGGCATGCGCCGTGAGGGTGGAGTATCGGCAGTTTTATGTTTGACGGTTTTACTCATGGTATTTTGACTGTCATTATTTAGGATTACGTTAAAGTGTAATTACTTTAAGTTGCCGTCTTTAAATAAATATTTTTAACAACTGTTTGAAAAATAATGTTTAACTAAACTAAACTATATTTGCATCAATGTAAGCTCTGCATGTAACGCATCGAGTTCAGCTTGTTTAGCAGGATTCGCGCGCACGCTGAGTTGTTTTTCTAATTTCTTAATCTTACTGCGTAGCTTAGCGGCAGCAATGGTATTTTTTGCTTGTTGCTCACTGATATCAAGGGTAGGGCTTGCCACGTTGTTCAATTTTGCCTCAACCATACTGACCACGGGTCTACTATTACTAGTATCGGCAAGCTGTTTGGTAACGCGCTCAAGATGGGTGTGATAGCGTTGGCGCAAATCATTTTGCTCGTGCGCGCGTGCTACAGGCGCAAGTTCGCGTTCAATAGTCACTAGGTCAATGCAATCGACCGGACAAGGGGCAATACACAGCTCACAGCCGGTACACAAGTCGGTAAATATGGTATGCATATGCTTGCCTGTACCAATGATAGCATCGACAGGGCAAGCAGGAATACATTTGGTACAGCCGATGCAGTCATCTTCGCGAATAACGGCACGCACTTCTTGCGGTCGCTGCGAGTGTGTCTCTATTGTCCATTTAGACGGTGCTGCTACAAGATGCTGCTCAGTTGCTAAAATATCGGCGATTTTATCAGTGACAGGCTGTCCACCCGGTACACATTTATTATGCGGTTCATGATTGGTGACAATAGCAGTCGCATAAGGCAAACAGCCATCGGGATGATTACATAATCCACACTGCGTCTGCGGTAAACAGGCGTCAATCTGCGCAATTTGTGTTTGCACATCGACAGGCAGCTCATCAAGCGCTAACGTATCAAATAAAATGGGCAAACTTGATAGGCGGCTTTGAGTATTATGGTTAATGAAGATTAAATCATCACGTATTACATCATTGGGCATTAAATTAAAAACCTTAACAGCAGTCATTATGAACTGGCATAAAAATAAAATAAGGGAGGTAAGTAGCGTTATTAATCATAGAAAATAAGAATAAACCAGCTAAAGGCTGATGCCGTATTCATCGGCAATTTGCTCAATCAATTGATAAGCAATACTGCCTTTAAACGGTATTTTCGGCAAATTTGATATATCAAAAAAGTCTGCATGTGATAGCTCGTCTTCTTGGAGCACAATATCACCGCTGGCATAGCAGGCGCGAAAGCCCAACATCAGATTAGACGGAAACGGCCAAGGCTGACTGCTAACATAGTTAATATCAGTGACTTTAATACCCACTTCTTCTCCCACTTCGCGCATAACCGCTTGCTCTAAACTTTCACCGACTTCGACAAAACCTGCAATCAGCCCGTATTGTAAAGGTGGCGTCTGCCGACCGTAACGATGATGATGAGCAAGTAAAATCTGAATCTCACCAGTGAGCGGATTGGGGCGAGTAATGGCGGTAATCACACAGGGTTGTACGCGAGGATACTGGCGCAGACCGCAGCCTGAGCACACCATCGCACGTTCACCTTGGGTAGCTACCGTAACAGCGTCACCGCAGCGACTACAAAATTTTGTATCTGCTTGCCAGCGTAATAGCTGTATGGCTTGGCTTAGCTGGCAGGCTAGGGCTACAGGTAAATGGGGCACCAGCTGGCGATAGGTTACCAAAGCCACGCTACCTGAAGTAACCGGCTGATTGACATTCTCATGGCTATTATCATTGCCAATCTCTAAGGTTGGCGCAGGTACGTTAACATTATGAGATTTGGCATAGCAGACGGTTATGGCGTATGTTGCCGGAAGAATAGGCTGATTATTTGATTGGCTATCTGGCTGATTAACTACAATGGTTTCTGTTATTTCTGCTGCTTCACCCTCTATCAGTAAAGGCACACAGCCTACTTGGTATGTTTGATACAGTTCGCTATTATTAGCAAAATCGTGAGGCATATCTATTTTAATAGGCAGCCATTCTTCGCCCGTATAGCGGCACAATACAGTCTCATTATTAAGTACAAAACTTGTCGTCAAACTCATCACTCATATTCCCAATCAGGCAGGATATGCCTGATGATTAAAGTACCATAATAAGACAATTAAATATTCAAACGCATATTATAAAAAGGCTTGAGCCAGTGCAGCGTTCTTTCATTCAATAATGTGCCAGTCACTAATTATTTTAGAAGCTAAGCAGCCAAAAGTTGCGTCAAACTATTTTGCGCGATATTCAATGACTGACGACTGATGGGACGATGATTCTCATAACTTTGCAGATAATAATCGACGGACATCAACACATCAGCGATATGCTCAAGAGAGTGATTGTCTAGCGGGTAGTCGATATCGAGGCGTCGCTCCAAATAACGCGTCAGTTGACTGAGCATACTAGAAGAGATGGGCATTTGTAAAAAACGCGTTGCCCCTGAAACTTGATGCAGCATTTCTGGCAGATTTCTAATATGTAGTACGTCATGATCGTTATCAGCAACATAATCATTTAGTGCCTGCTCAGCACTGGCAATAGTGGTTCTGCTCTCTTGAATCAAGGTATTATAAGCGGTATCAAGCTGGTGTAAAGAGATGCCTTCATTATTTAGAGGTAATTTAACAATACCTGGAGTATGCAATTTTGCCATGGTAATCATGGCGTTTTCAGCGCTCATTAAGGCCTGTAATAGATGGTCAAAGTCGCTAGGGCTTGGCGATTGCCATTTTATCACAGCGTTACCTGCTTCATATAACGCCGATGCCGCGGTATTTAAGCGCAATAATCGCAACGTGGAGCTCATCTCAATCAGCTCTTTTGTGATTTGGTTCACCTGTAAGTCAATAGCAGTAAGTGAATGGCCACGCGAATAGTTGTCTACTTTTTCTTTAATGTGATTGATTTGAGCTTGAATTAACTGGTGCAAAGTGTCAATAACCTGCCGGTTAGGACCCAATAAAAAACGTCTCATTTGCTCGCGCTGCGGTGTCTCTAGCTGATTGATGGCATATTGACTGCGTAATTGTTGTCCTTGGATATGGTTTCGCTGGCATGCCAAGCTCACCAGCTCGGCAAACCGACTGTCGTTAATGGGTAAATAACTATGAAACTGCTGCTCTAAATAAATCAGCGTGTGTTTTTGGCTGTTATTTAAGGGTAGGATGCTTTCAATATCTGTCATCGCTGCCGCTGCCGCTTGCCAAAATAGACAGTTATTATGAGCTGCAATAAAATTACAAGCACTGCTCATAGCGACCAATTTTTGCCGTTCAGCGTTTGATAGTTGACCATCATTATTGGTTAAGACGACAGAAAATCCGCTACGAAATGCATGGCTTAAGCGTTTATCGTCAAGATCCATAGCGCGTAGAGGTTGAAAGTTTTGTTCAGGATTGGCAACAATGACACTACTATTGCCGAAGTCGAAAAAGTAGTCGGCAGCAAGCGGCGCAAGATGCGCATGGACATGCAGCTTATTAATAATAGGTAGTAGTAAAGAGGGTTCTATCGTTTCCGTTAACAGCACAAACTCAATATAGCGATCAAGGGTCATAATCGCTTCTGATAAATCCATAATTAGGGCAGTATTGGTATTATCCCCACTATCATGCAGCTGCTGCAAGCTCTGTACAATCGCAGTAGTCAGCACCTGTCCACCCATCAATGAGATCAGCTCAAAGATACGCGATAATTGCGTTAATACCTCAATTGAGTCAAGTAACAAAGCGCTCTGCTGTTGATCATTGGTAAACTCGTTTAAGTAAGACTCGGTATCCCTAAGCGTGCTAATAATTTCATCATGCAACAAATGTAGAGAAGGTAGGTTGAAGTTAGTGATACTCAATGTTGGCAGGGTTAACAGGTCGTGCTCTGATTGGCTCATAATATTTCATCCATAAAATGCGGTTAATAAGCAACAAGATAATAATTCATTAATATCACTATTTATATATCATGCTTATAAAAGGGAACTATGATTCCTTGTGAATGCATAAATTTGCTCGATTGCTTCAGGAATCTAGACGCAGCTTAGCAGATTTCTGCTAAACATTAGCTTGGTTTTATATAAAAATAGCGATGTAAAATAATTATGCAAAGCAGCTAGGCAAAATAGCACATTACCATTGGCTTATAACATGCTTAATCTCAGGATAATCATCCGCTAAGCTGGTATACCACTCATTATTCGCGTGCTCGTCAGCACTCGATGCGACCAATAACGTGGCAAGATTGGCAAAGTGTGCATTGCCTGAGTGCCCGCCATCAGCTTGACTGTCCTCTTCAATGGCAAGTGCTACTTGACCACCGGTCATCGCCAAATATACTTCAGCTAAAATCTCTGAGTCTAATAATGCGCCGTGAAAGGTTCGGTCTTGCTTACCGACATCAAGACGACGTACCAGCGCATCCAAGGTATTTTTTTGCCCAGGATACTGTTGTTTTGCCATGACCAAAGAGTCGGTCACTTGCACCCGCTCAGCAAAATCGGTTATGCCAACGCGCTCAAATTCCATAGATAAAAAATTCATATCAAATGAGGCGTTATGAGCGATGATTTCAGCGCCGTCCATGAATTCATATAGCGACTGCGCAACTTGATCAAAGGTAGGCTTGTCCGTTAAGAATGCCTCAGAGATACCGTGAATGCGTATTACCACCTCATCCATGCCGCGCTGCGGATTGATATAGACGTGCAGCTTTTCACCGGTAAATTTACGCCCGATCATTTCAACAATACCGACTTCGATAATGCGGTCGCCTTTTAGCGGGTCAAGTCCTGTGGTTTCGGTATCCATAATCAGCTGGCGATTGGCAGCATGACGATTAATAGGTTGTGGTAATAGTGGGCGAAAATGCGGATTGGCTCGGCTGGTATCACCATCAAACTTGGGCAACTCTTCCTCTAGTGGCTTTTCTTCTAATAAGGCTGGTTCTGCTTCTGCCAATGTAGAATCCTCTAAAATAGAGGTGCTAAGAGGTGCGTTATGGGTAAAGTCTGATTGAGTATCAGAGTCATATGTATGCAGTGAAGCAGGCTGCTCTGAGCCCTCATCCATAATATTTAATCCTAAGGGATCGTTTAACAACCAATCACTGTGGTCTGTTTGAGAAGTATTATTGGACATTGAAGGCTCTTTTTTTTTAATGGCAATGCTGTTAGTTAACGTGTTTTCAGTCGAAGTGGCTTTAACAGCAGTCTCTTTGAGTAATGAATTTTGATTAAAATTACTGCTCTCAACATCGCTACTGGAGGTCACGCCAAGGTTTGCCAATTCATCCGCCTTTTCATTGCCAGCGTGTCCGGCGTGCCCTTTTACCCAATGCCATTCGACCTTGCGCGCGTGGCAAAGCGTATCGAGCTGCTGCCATAAATCTTGATTGGCAACTGGTTTATTGCTTGCTGTTTTCCAGCCTCTTTTTTTCCAATTAACCACCCACTCGGTGATGCCTTTTTTAACATAGCTTGAATCGGTCCAAATCTCAAGCGTAGGCTCATGCGGACTGTGCGTGAGTGCTTGAATTGCGCCCATCAGCTCCATACGATTGTTGGTGGTATCGGGCGCGCCGCCATATAAATCTTGGGTTTGACCATCACTAAATATCAGGTGTGCGCCCCAACCACCGGCGCCCGGATTGCCTTTACAGGCACCATCAGTATATGCCACTGTGGTATCAGGTTTTGCAGCTAGTGGATTATTAGCGCAAACAGCACTGACGGGCGATATCACGTTATCTGACATAAAAACTCAATTGGTTAATAAAAGACTTAGTTTATAAAAGATTTAATTTATAAGGGGCTTATAACAAACGGTATAAAAATAAAGTCTACACCATCGCATCAGAGCCATTACATTAATACCATCACTATTGGGCAAGGACAATGATTAAAAGCTGACTGATTATAACAAATCTGCTGTAGATAGCGACACTCCCAGTGGCGAAAACAAAATATAAATCAAGCAATTAACCAATCCCTAGATTATCGTATCAAGCTCGCTATAAAACCCTATATCAAAATCGCCAGTGCGTCTTTTTCTGTTAAAATGGCTATGATTATTAATCTCTCAAAAAACTAATTTTTCATGCCTTTATTCCTTATGCAGGATACCCTTATGTTGAGCTTATGCGCAGATACAATGTCTAAAAAATTCTCCCTGCTAGCGGTTAGTATCGCGGCTTGTAGTGCGTTATTATTGGTTGGCTGCGATAATAGTCAACAAGCAGAGTCAACGGATACAGCAAGTACCAAGGCGACAGCGGCTCAGCCGGATTTGTCCATATTTGCAGGCTGCTATACCGTCAGTCATGACGAGCCTGCACAAATTAAAGTCAGCGAGCAAGACGGCAAATGGGTGATGCAAATGAAGGAGCCTGCCGGTGCTAAGCGTGTTTGGGATGTGCCAGAGCCGTTAGAGGTCATGGCGACGAAAGATGTACCCAAATATTTTTCTATCGACCCTAACAATGTCGATGCGATTATCGGGCGTCCTGATAGAGTATTGGTGATGGCGCATGTGAAGCCGGTTTATGCCAATCTAGACCCACTGCTCGATAGCGAATATCTGTCTTATATTTATAAAGGTGCTAACACTATTTATCGCGTTGAGTGCGACGAGGTCAAGACAGATGTTTTAGCCAATCCGCATGCTAATATGCAGCATAAAAAGAATGCTACGACAGAGTTATAACGTTATTATTCTCTAAACCTCATCACTCTCTAAACCTTTGGATAAAGCGGTCAAATAATATGAATTTTTTTAGTTATGTGGTGTTGGGCGGCTTCTCTTATGCCGCAGGTTGGGCGATACGTACTTATATATTAGACAAACAGCCAGCACCTGAGCAGTCTTATAACCTAAAGCATCCCGTTATCTTAGGATACATGGGCGGATTTTTTATTATTATGCTGATTGTCTCTTGGTTATTGGGGCGTTACTTGCTTGGCCATACTACGATTGATTTGCCCTTTATTATCATCAATAGTTTGGTTGCCACCTTTGTCTATTCGTTTGGGCTTAATCCAGAAAAAGTGCGTTATGATGTGCCAGACTAAGTGTGAAGCGTACTAAAAATATACGAAACATATTTATTTAGATAGCATAAAAACTGTCGTTAATAATTAGCGTTAATAAAAATAAAAGCAGCGACTCATGATTCCCTCATAGGTCGCTGCTTTTTTACGGTATGACAATTTTTATTACCGTTTTTTTACTTGGCTTAATCAAATATTAATATGGATTAAAATTAAGCGCTTGGCGTATCTGTGCTAGTTTCTGCATCCGTGTCTGTATTAGTAACATTATCAGTATCAGCTTCTTTATCCGCTTTAGTGTCGACATTGCTATCTTTTGCGGTTTGCGCTTCTTTCCATACTTGATAGGTGAGCAAATCTTTTTCGACCATTTTTAAGCAGAACGCAATAATAATCGCATCATCAACATAGCCAAGCACAGGGATAAAGTCTGGGATAATATCAAGCGGATTCAAGATATAAACCAATCCTGCTACCACTGCCGCGATAGATTTGTACGGAACTGTGCGGTAATTGCCTTGAGAATAGTCTTTGACTAGGCTGATAAATAAGCCCACATCGGTCGCAAAACGTTCAAGATGGCTGCTTTGTTTCAGCTTCTCTTTAAGTTTTTCTTCCTCATTTAAGATATATTCGAGATCCGCATCTAACAGTTTTTCATTGGTTTCGCTATGAGCAATTTCTGCTTTCTTCTGGTTTATCTTATCGTTATATAGCATATTTTTACTAAGGTTGGTGTCGCTTTGGCTCTTATCGGTCATTATGATTATTCCTTGTATAATGTTTTTAAAATTATTGTCCGTGATAAAAATCAATATTCTTCATAATTTTGCACGTCTATACTATAGCAAGCCGAGCGTTAAGTACCAAATCGCTTGGTTATCATTTTGTTGCACAACGCTATGCTCTATAGCAGTAGGGTAATGTAACTATTGTTGATTTTAATAGCATCTAGCCTATATCGAATCGCTCGTCTATTGGCTAAATAATAAGATAGTCTACAATGGCATGTTATCAAGATAATTATAAAAAGTGTTAAGCAGTCTTAGAATATGACTCTTTAAGAAAATCTTTATAACAATAAATATAATAATCTTATAAAACTGGTGAACCCTATGTCTAACAAAAGCTCAGCCCTAAAAATAACGTTTACTGATAAAGTGGAAAGCGCTAACGTTAAAAACGTTGACGTTAAAAAAGTAATAAGGCTAAATCGCCGCCAGTTTTTGCGGCACATAGGGCTAGGGGCTAGTGCAGGATTAGTAGCGACGCAAAGCATCAGCCAGACTTTGGCAGGAGTTGGTAATTCTCAAGCGCATAGCTTTCAAAGCAATGATTTTAAAGACAGCACCAGTTTGTTTACCAAGGATGAATTGCCACTGACAGAGCTGGATGCAAGGTCGATATCTGAGCCGTTGGCAGCGCAAACGAATTGTATGGTGCCAAGCATTGAGACGCGACTGTTTGCCAGCTCCAATGTTGGCGGCAATAATGCTCGTAATCAGTTGGGGTTAGCACGGCTGGCGTGTGCCGGTTTTAAAGTCAGTAATCCTGAGGTTGTTAGTCGCCAATATTTGCGCTTTGCCGGCACCGATGGTCAGCGGGTCAGTGACTTACAGAATATTGCCACCGGCGCTATTGCCGCGCCCAAACTACTGCTTGGAGTGCGTGGCGGTTATGGCGCGGTGCGTCTGCTGCCAAAGATTGATTGGCAAACGCTTGGGCGCATTATGCAAGAGCGCGGCACGATATTGGCAGGCTTTAGTGATGTGACTGCGATTCAGTGCGCGCTGTTGGCAAAAGGTGGCATGAGCTCGCTTGCCGCACCCATGCTTTATAGTGAGTTTGGTAAAACCATTCCAGATGAAGTCAGCTCTCGGCAGTTTGTAGAAGCGCTCAGCAATCCTAAGCTAACAATTGATGTTAACAGTGCTGACTTAACCAGTAAGCAATTACCACTTATTTTGGCAAGCAATACTAGTAACCCGATAACAGGCACAATCTGGGGCGGTAATTTAAGTGTGGTATCAGCGCTGGCAGGTAGTGATTATTTGCCACGTATTGATGGCGGTATCGTATTTTTAGAGGACGTCGGTGAGCAGCCGTATCGTATTGAGCGCATGCTGTATGATTTGTATCTGGCAGGTGGTTTTAAACATCAACAAGCCATTGTCCTTGGGGCATTTTCGGGGATAGGGGCAGACAGCTATGATGCCCGATATGATGTGGCAACTGTAATTCAGCAATTGCATAAACTGACTGGATTGCCTGTTTATAGTGGTATGCGCTTTGGACATATTGAGCATAAACACAGCTTTCCGCTCGGTGCACGGTGCCAAATTGTGCCAAATACAAATGGCGGTTACCAATTAAGTTTTGCTGATTATCCGACCATAAATAGACGTGATATTAATGTTCAGGGGTTATGGCAAGGGTAGGTTTTTATCATAGCCACATTTTTATTATGGCGTGCCACAGTTTTGATAGAGTAGAGCAAATTTATGAATTTAGCATTATTTGATTTTGATGGCACCATTACCCATTGCGATACCTTCACACCTTTCATAAAAAAAGCAGTGCCGTCCTCAAGAATGTACTGGGGAGGTTTGCTGCTTTTACCCTCAATTATAGGTTACCGTATCGGTGTCTGCTCTGCCTCTACACTGCGGCAGCAAATAGTTTATGTATGTTTAAAGGGTTTTTCTACCACGCAATTCAAGGCACTTGGTGAAACGCATGCTAGAGAGTTTTTGACAACAGTTATTAGGGCAAATGCACTAGAGAGAATCAAGTGGCATCTTGAAGTGGGAGATAGGGTAATTGTCGTGTCAGCTTCGCTAGAGGTATATCTTAAGCCTTGGTGCGATGCACTAGGCGTAGAGTTGATTTGTAGTCAACTTCAAGTGAATAGAGAGTCGCTTACTGGTAAATATGCTAATGCCGATTGCTCAGGTGAGGAAAAAGCGAAGCGAGTGAAATCACTAGTCAACCTTGATGAATATCAAAAAATATATGCTTATGGCGATACTAAGGAGGACGAAGCATTACTTAAAATAGCTGATGAGCAATATTTTCAATGGCAAAAAAGAATCTGACTCGTGGCTATGAGCTTAGATTACTCATTAAGCGTTTTCATTTTCTATCTAATAGAATAAGTTAAATATCGATAACTGGCTTATTAAGCCTAAAATTAAGACAAAAAAATACCGTTAATAATAAAATTATTAACGGTATTTTCTTTACTACTATAATGGTACCCGGAGCCGGACTTGAACCGGCACGCTATTGCTAGCGAGGGATTTTAAATCCCTTGTGTCTACCATTTCACCACCCGGGCAAAACTTGTATTTATCTAATGTGAAGTTTGCTAAACAGCAATTATCTTCTTAGATAAGTGGTCGCTATTATAAGGGTTTTTATTATTAATGCAAGATAAAATTAATAAAAACTTTCAAATAATTTAACCTAAATAATTGGAGGCTGGAGCCGGAATCGAACCGGCGATCAAGGAGTTGCAGTCCAGTGCATTACCACTTTGCTATCCAGCCAATCAAGGTCGCCTATATTAGCAAGAATATTTTAAATTACAAGCTATTTTTTACTCAATTGTATATTTTTTAATAAAAAAGATTTTTTACAGCACTTAGAACACTAAGAAAGAGCAGAAACAGCATTTTATGCTGGCTGGTGGCTGAGTTTGAATGGCTTTAAAAAAACAATAGTGTTTATTACGTCAGGAAGAATTTTGAGCAGATAAGGGCTAACGGGTAGGTTTTTGGCACTAAGATAGGTACAATACCAAGCTCAAATCTGCGCTAATCCTACTTTTTTATCGCATTATCTATGGAGTTACTATGTCACAAGCTGAATCGTCAACAGCCGTATCAAGTACTGAGTCACCAGCCATGTCAACTGAGACCACAACGTATGAGAAACAGACGTCGTTGCAACATCAGTCAATGATAGTGCTCGATGGAAAAGCGCTTGCCAAGCAGATTGAACAAGACTTGCGCGTGCGTGTCGATGTGATTAAAGAAAAGACCGGTCGTACGCCGATTTTGGCGACGATTTTGGTTGGTGCTGATCCGGCATCAGCAACCTATGTGCGTATGAAGGGTAATGCTTGCAAACGTGTTGGTATGGACTCTATTCGTGTTGATATGCCGCACGAAACGACGACTGAACAGCTTAAAGCCAAAATTCAAGAATTAAATGACAATCAAGATGTGCATGGTATTTTGCTTCAGCATCCTGTGCCCAGTCACATCGATGAACGTGCTTGCTTTGAGCAAATTGACCTAGAAAAAGATGTGGATGGTGTGACTTGTTTGGGCTTTGGGCGCATGAGTATGGGCGAGTCGGCATTTGGGTCTTGTACCCCGCAAGGCATTATGCATTTGCTACAGCATTATAATATTGAACTGTCTGGTAAAGAGGCAGTGGTGGTCGGTCGTAGTCCTATTCTAGGTAAACCGATGGCAATGATGCTGTTAAATGCCAACTGTACGGTAACGATGTGTCATTCACGTACTCAAGATTTGGCAGAGACTGTTAAGCGCGCTGATATTGTGGTCGGGGCAGTCGGGGTGCCTGAGTTGATACGCACGGAATGGATTAAAAAGGGCGCGGTGGTGGTTGATGCCGGCTTCCATCCTACTGATAATGGCGGTGTGGGTGATATCCAGCGTCTTGGTATGGAAGAAGTTGCCGGCGCTTATACGCCAGTTCCAGGCGGTGTCGGTCCAATGACCATCAATACTTTAATCCGTCAAACGGTTATGGCAGCTGAAAAATCAGCGGGAATTACGGTTAATGCAAATAGCTAAATAGTTAATTAATACGGTTACAAGTCATAACTATCAACGTATAAAAAAGGGCTCCAATTGGCAGCCCTTTTTTGTACGTTAAGATTTGGATTTTCCTTAATAATACTTTTTATGTACGATTTTAAAACGCATTTTAAATACCACGTAAAAAGTTTAACAAGGTTTCTTGTTGAGCGATAGGCAATTGCTTAAAGCGCATTTTAGTCGCTTCTGCTTCGCCGCCATGCCACAGTATTGCCTCAGTTAAGCTGCTGGCGCGTCCATCATGTAAAAAACGCGCTGCAGGGTCACGAGCCACAATGCCAATGCCCCAAAGTGGTGGCGTGCGCCATTCAGCGCTCTCAGCATTTTTTTCCTTAACCCCATCATCGAGTCCAGCGCCCATGTCATGAAGCAATAAATCAGTGTAAGGGTAAATGGTTTGCTGCGATAACAGCGGGAAGCGCATGCTATCACCGGTTTTTTGCTTCGGCGTATGACAGCTGGCACAACCAACTTGAGCAAATAAATTTGCACCTTTATTAAAGTTTTGCAAATCTGTGATGCGACGCTCAGGAACTGCCAACGCAGTCATAAAGTCCGTCACTGCATCCAAGCTGCTATCGGTTACTTCAGGGCTACCGCCATTGATTGCTGTCCAGCAAATTGGCTGATTCACAGTGCAATTAGGCTCCATAAATAAGGACGTCGTTAGCCCCATATCTTGCGACATGGCATTGGCGTTTTGGATACGTAAGCTGGCATTGATAGCTTTCCAACCGAAGCGCCCAATACGCTGGCTACCATTAACATCGACCCAGTGTGCACGACCGCTGATACCGTCTTTATTACGATCATTTGGGTCAGCGGCAGCGATGATGCTGGCTTCAGGAATCAAATCAATTAATCCCATACCGACCAGTTGTGGTGAGATACGTCCGCTCATCACCATATCACCTAACGGCTGATTGGGGTCAGTTGGCGTAAAGTTAAAGCGTATTCCAGCTGGCGACTTATCACTTGCTGCTGTGGCAATATATTGCATACGACCTTCAGTCGCGACGCTGGGATTGATACTCTGATGCTGCATTTGCTCGCCATAATACGCGTGCGCTTGACCTTGTTTATTGCCAAGCCGAAATAAAATGGCATCACTTAACTCATTATTCTCCCGATAAATAGGTTTGCGCCCTTCAGCGCTATGGCATTGCGTACAGGCATTGGCATTAAGAAGCGGACCGACCCCGTCGAATAGAACGCGCCCTTCACCAGCAGGTGTCCAATGCGTGATAAATAGCTCGCGCCCTGGCGACACACCGCCTAGCGCGCTGCTGGGTAAATTGGGCATGATTTGTAAAAATGGACGAGTAATATCCGCCGATATCGTGGCTGAACCGCCTGCAGGTAGCCAATTGGTATCCGCTTCAGCTTGGTTATTATCATTGCTATTGTTATTGTCGTCAGGGATAACTGGTGGGGCAGGGTTATTCGGTATATCTGATACGTTATTGTTATCTGAGCCACCACAAGCGCTGAGCACCACTGTCAAGCTCAGTAAGCTGGCACGTATGATGGTGAGTAAAAAGGTAGGCGTTGGACGAATTGGTGCAAAAGATAAAAGTTTTACGGGTAAAAACATGGGGCTACCTAAAAAAATTGGTTTAAAACAGTGATTAAAAATACTGACTGATACATGTAAGACAAGAGCTATCAATAACCATGATATAAAGCAAAAAGGGCGACATACGACATGCCCCCTTTCTGTAGCTTGTTGCTATAAATTACTTTGAATCGCTTTTCTGTGGTTTGAGATATAACTATTCTTTATTTTATAGTTGGTTTGGCAAAATGGTCGGAATAGGATTGTTATACATCCAAACATGGGTAGTGTCTTTATTGCCTAACGAACCCTCAAAGCTCCAGCCCCATGTAAATAAGCTGCCATTTTTATTTGCTTCACTTCCTTTTTCATGCGCAATCAGATGCATAATGCCCATTGCCATCGTATCGATATTGGTTAGGCTAGGCAGGGTATCGGTCGGCTCATTCAAATTGTTATAAACAGTTTTACCTGTACCGTCAGTCTCGCCAAACATGCCCCATGGATAGACCTTGCCATTATCTAGCAGTACGTAACTGGCATTGCCATTAGCATAGACATGACGTACGGCTTTATCGTTAAACCATGGCAATTTGGTAGGTGTGCTAATCACGTCGCCCCATGATTTTTCTGTATTTTTATAACCAATACCGTTATAGCCAATTTGGCTGTTGCTATTTAACCCCAACCATACACCGTTTCTTTATTGGTCAGTGCCAAAATATGGTCTCGTCCAGCAGCAAGCTGTGTAATTTGTTCAATGTTGTTAGGATTATCTACCGTTTTATTAGTTGCTGTATTTGAGCTGTCGTTATTGCTAGTGGTAGCAGGGATGACATTAATAAGAACGGGCACAGCATTAAAATTGGCGCAATTATTTACTTTATTACACGCTTGACCGCGCCCAAGATTGGCATACGCATCGCTGCCCCAACCCCATACTTGCCCTTTATCATCGAGCGCATACGAGCTATTGGCGCTAGCGACCACTTGGATAATACGACCGATGCCTTGTGCCGCTGAAAAGTCGACTTTGACCGGCGTACTACTTTTAGCATTCGTGAGATTGGCATTGCCTAATTGACCTTGTCCATTAGCGCCAAATGCCCAAACGCTACCGTCTGCAGTTAGTACTAAATTGTGACTGTATCCTGCTGCCAACATAACCGCATGGTCGATACCCGCAATGGCACTGATGTCTAAGCGGCAGTCGTTTTTACTATTAGTACAATCATTACGCCCAGTATCACCGCGCCCTAACTGACCAAATTTGTCTTCACCCCAGCTGTAGACACGTCCATCTTGCGCAATGGCTAACGAATGATTTTGATTAAAATCAATGGCAACCAAATTGCGCGGCGCACTGTGCATCAGCATCGGCGTGTCTGGGTGTCCGATACTATCTGCGATTTTGGAGGTCATCCCTAGACCCGTTTGCCCAAAATTATTACCGCCAAAGCCATATAATTTGCTACTTTGCAGCGCGCCCGTATGGGAATTACCAGCCGCAACGGTATTACCGACATACAACGTTTTGGTCATGCGCATAACGTTGCCCGCATTATCCGTGGCCGTTAGCGTGACCGCGTTACTGCCTGCTGCCAATAAAATGCTGTCGTAAAAAGCACCGTCTTTATTAAGGTTTAATGGCTGCGCAAGTGCTTGGTTCAGCTGATAAGTCATGGATTTGATCCCACCATTATCTTGTACTGTACCTGATAAAAATAAGGCGGCTACCGCACTATAGCCGTTGGCAAAGTTGCTGTCAGTTGTCACCAACGGTGGCGTTACATCGTGAACCGTCGTATTCGAGTCAGCATCATTGCCACAGGCAGACAGCATCAAGGCTGCACTGGTAAAAATTAATGCCTGAGACAGACGGGATAAACGCATAAAAACCTCAATAAATTAGCAAGATGGAGCAAAAATAGTCGCGTAACGCGCATAAAAGCTGCGAATACTATTACAAATAATAATTATTATCAATAACGCAAATAAAAAATAGCGAGACGATCGGGTCACAAAGTACCTTTTCGTCTCGCTATTGATGTGTAGAAACATGCTGTTTAAAAGTGGATTTGGATGATATAAAAATTGTCTAAAATTATGTTTTAAAGATTATTAAAATAAAAGTAGAGACTCTATAACCAGCCCAACCTTTTAAAGTTATAGTATAAATAACTACATAATGAGCCAATAAATAACATAATAATTAAGTACGAATATTTCCAGTGTAATTCAGGCATAAAGTCAAAGTTCATCCCGTAAATTCCAGCAATGGCGGTCGGCACAGCTAAAATACCTGCCCATGCAGCAAGCTTACGTACCACCTCATTCTGTCCCATATTAACCATGGCGAGATAAGTATTCATTACCACGCTTAGCATCTCATTAAGACCGTTTATGGCATCAAGTGAATGTAATAGATGGTCATTCACATCACGAAAATAAGGCTTTGCTGCTTGCGAAAAAGAGGAGACCAAATCACTCTTTTTATGGTTGATAAAAAAGCTACAGATGTCTTGCACCGGCAAAATAACCGCGCGCATGTGCACTAGTTGCGACTTTAATTCATACAAATTCTTGAGCGTTTCTTTATTAAATTCATATGTAAAAATATTGCGTTCTTGTTCGCGCAAATAGCTGCCTAAGCGATCCGTCACCGGCATATAGTTATCAACAATAAAATCCAAAATCGCGTGCAAGACAAAAATAGGTCCCATACGCAATTTTTCAGGACGACGATTGCAATGATCACGCACTGGCGTATAAGGATTTGACGGACCGGTACGAATGGTGATTAGATAATTTTTACCCATAAATATCGCTGTTGTGCCGTAGCGGATTACATTATCTTCAAGCTTGGCAGTACGTATAACTACGAATATCGTATCGTTGTCATAATTCTCAACCTTAGCGCGCTGATGGTCGGCGAACGCATCTTCAATCGCCAGCTCATGCAAATCAAAGGCATTTTGCACTTTGGCAATGGTTTTTAAGCTGGGTTCATACAGACCGAGCCAGATAAACTGACCACTGTTCGTTAAGGCTTTATTGACATCGCTAAGCGGCAGCTGATCTAGTTGCTCACCCGTCTTACGTGAATAGGCATAACAATTAACGACCTCATCCGCGTTAGAGATATCGATATCTTCATAACGCTCCGAGTCTGGATCATATACCGTCATGGTCTCAAGCGTATCTGCGAGCGTGGCATCGGCATCGCCGTAGATATAACTGTCATAATCAAGATAGGAGCGGTCGTCTTCCATATCCACATACATATGGTCAAGATTGGATTCAGGTGTGAGACGAGTCGTTACTTTTAGTGGCTGGACATCATCGCGGCTCATTCACCCCTCCTTAATAAAAAAATATAAATAAGAACCATAATAAAATAAGCGACTGTTAATAAGCAGTCAGTCATAAGCAGTTTATAACAAGTAAACGTTATGCACTTATTAGCCTAAGTAATTATAAGGTTTAGTTAGCTGTAAAGTTCAGTCAGCTGTTAGATGGCATAACGCTTTAAAGTATCCATATCAACCAGCGTTAATAGGCTTTCATGACAAGCGGTCAGCTTAATCGGTGGTGCAACGTCATAATCCAATGCTTCAACCCAACGCAAAGCACAAATGCACCAAAAATCGCCTGGCTTTAAACCCGGAAAGTTATATTCAGGCAACGGCGTAATTAGGTCATTACCACGGCTTGACGAAAAGTTTAAAAATTCACTGGTCATTTTTACGCAAACGGTGTGTTGACCAACATCATGATTGCCCGTATGACAAAATCCATTACGATAATAACCGGTGATGGGGTCAAAACAGCAGCTGGCAAGCTCGCCGCCTAATACATTAATGCCATTAATAGCAGGATTTGGGTGGTAATCAGATGACATAAGGTCTCCGAGAGGAATAATAAAAGAGTGGTATAAAGTATGATTGACTATGTCAGTATAGGGGTCAGGACGACAGTTAACACAATAGCCATCACCAATAAAAAGTGCGGCTAGTGTAACATGACTCTAACCCAAAGTTATCATTCAAATCGTGCGCAGAATGTCAGTTGAACGATAGATTTTGTAAGGTCTAACTTCACTACTATAGATAACCTAACTTCCAAAATAGAGGTTCTCTATTATAAAAAATCTTTGTTTATAGTCATTTATTAAATAACAATTAATCATAGTACGAGTAAATATTAGCGCGAATTGTGACTAGGCGAGACTTAGCGTTTATGCTAAACTTAAGCGTAAAGCGCCTTAAATATTTAGCATATTAATGCTGTCGTTTTACCTGCTTTACCAATATTTATTATTCACTCATCTGAGCTTACCTAGTTTTTTATAATAATTGGGCTGATGAAGTTGTGCGTTAAAAATACAAAGTGGCTGTCATAACTGTTAAGTTAATGATATCTCACCCTTATAATTATAATGCCGCGTTTTTTGGTAAGCGCTATACCAAACAAGGATTTATTGTGTCTGTCAGTTCTGATTCTACTACCCTCGTCTCATCAAGCGCGCCTAGTCAAGTAGTCGCTAATAGTCTTCCTTATCTAAGTGACTTTGCCAGCGATGTGGCGAACAGTTGGCTATTGCCTGATGGCGTGGCAGATGTGTTGTTTGAAGAGGCACAAAAACAAGAAGTGCTGCGTCACGAGCTTACTCAGCAGCTAATTACCTATGGCTATCAGCTGGTCTGCCCGCCGATGATTGAGTTTACCGAATCATTATTGAGTGAGGCGTCAGAGGATCTAAAACGCCAAACCTTTAAGATTATCGACCAGCTCTCTGGTCGCTTGATGGGCGTGCGTGCGGATATTACCCCGCAGATTTTACGTATTGATGCGCATCAAGGAGGCGAGGGTATTGCTCGTTATTGTTATGCAGGTCACGTGGTTCATACCTTGCCTTCAGGATTGTTTGGCTCGCGTATTCCGCTACAGCTCGGTGCAGAGATTTTTGGTTGTGCGTCATTGACGGCGGATATTGAGTTGATTGACGTACTTTTTACCTTAATTAATAGCCTGAATATGGATGCAGCGTTGCATATTGACTTAGGGCATGTGGCGATATTCAAACGCTTAGCTGTATTGGCGCAGTTGCAGGATAGCGATACTGAGCATTTAATGCATCTTTATGCCAACAAAAACTTGCCAGAGCTAAAGCGCGTTTGTCAGTCTCTGCCGATGGGCGATGACTTTTATGCCTTAGCGCGTTTTGGGCATGATATAACGCATCTGTTATCTAAGTTATCAGATACCGCGCAGCAGGATACGCAAATTGCAGAAGCAATCGATGAGTTGCAGCGCTTGACTCACCATTTGCAAGATCGTTGGAAGTGCCAAGTGAGTATTGATATCACGGAATTGTCAGGGTATCACTATCATACCGGTATTGTTTTTAATGGTTATATCAATAGTGAAACTCAGCCTTTGGTGCGCGGTGGACGTTTTGATGGCTTACAAAGTCATACCCAGCAGCCACGTGCAGCAACCGGTTTTAGTATGGATGTTAGTCGTTTATTGGCACATACGCAACTTGAGGCGCCAACGGTGGTTATCGTTGATTATGCTGCTTTGAATAATGCTGATGAGACCCAGTTAAATGTGCTAGAGCAACAGTTGGTCAGTCTGCGTGAGCAAGGTTATCGCGTAACCATGCCGTTAGATGCGCAAGATTGTCCTAAAAACAGCACTCATCGTTTAAGTTTAATTGACAGTCAATGGCAGTTATTAGCCGTTTGATAAGTTAACTGCATAAGTTTTAAATGAATATTTTCAAGAAGTTTTTACGTTACAGCCCACTAGGGTTATTGTTAAAATCGTTATCGTACACACCTCAATACATCATTGTAAGGATTGATCATGGGTAAGAATGTCGTAGTTTTAGGTAGCCAATGGGGCGACGAAGGTAAAGGTAAAATCGTCGACTTGCTTACCGAAAAAGCCTCAGCGGTTGCACGCTTTCAAGGCGGACATAACGCGGGTCACACATTGGTTGTCGATGGCAAAACCACCATCTTACATTTAATCCCATCTGGTATTTTGCGTGAAGGCGTGACTTGCTTTATTGGTAATGGGGTTGTACTAGCGCCTGATGCCTTACTAAAAGAGATGAAAGGCTTAGAAGATAACGGTGTACCCGTTCGCGAACGCCTACGTATCTCGCCAAACTGTCCGCTTATCATGCCGTATCACGTGGCTCTTGACCAAGCGCGTGAAGCCAAACGCGGTAGTGGTAAAATCGGTACGACAGGTCGTGGTATCGGTCCTGCGTATGAAGACAAAGTAGCGCGCCGTGCCATTAAGCTTGCGGACTTGTTCCGTGAAGATTTAGAAGAAAAATTACGCAACTTGATTGAATATCATAACTTTCAACTGACGCAGTATTATAAAGTTGAAGCTATTGATTTTGATGAGACGCTTAAGCTTTGTAAAGAGTGGAAAGAAGCCATCAAAGGCATGGTTACAGACGTCACTGAAGAGCTTGATCAATTGCGTCGTGCTGGTAAAAATCTAATGTTTGAAGGTGCTCAGGGCACGTTACTTGATATCGACCACGGTACGTATCCGTTTGTGACTAGCTCAAGTGTGACTGCTGGTGGCGTATCAACTGGTACAGGTATTGGTCCATTATACTTAGACTACGTATTGGGTATTACTAAAGCCTATACTACGCGCGTAGGCAGTGGTCCATTCCCAACTGAATTGTTCGATGATGTGGGTGCACATTTAGCCAAAGTTGGTCATGAATTTGGGGCAACGACTGGTCGTGCGCGTCGCTGTGGTTGGTTTGATGCCGCCGGTTTACGCCGTGTTGTGGTATTAAACTCACTAACGGGTATTTGCTTAACCAAACTTGACGTATTAGACGGTCTAGAAGAGCTACTTATCGGCGTTGGCTATGAGTTGCCAGAAACTGAATGTGCTGGCGCGCATGATGCTGAATTCTATGAGTCAGTAACGCCAATCTACGAGACGCTACAAGGCTGGAGCGAATCTACGGTTGGTATCACTAACTATGATGACCTGCCTGAAAATGCTAAAATTTATATCAAGCGTATCGAAGCATTAATTGATTGCCCAATTGATATTATCTCAACCGGTCCTGACCGCGAAGAGACTATCGTACTACGTGATCCGTATGATGCTTAACTAGTAATAAAGTTAAGTGGTAAAAAGGCTACTTAGTAACACTTAATAATAACCTCTATTGTTTAAATGCAATGGAGGTTTTTTTACAGCATTTTTTTAAACACTCATAAAAAAATGCTACTTCTTAATTACATAAAGTTAGTATAACCCCTTTTAAAAAGGGGTAGGCTTATAGTAATAAGGTGTAGTGAAATTACTATTTTTATTAAATAACATTTAACAATTGAAGAGGTAACATTGTAAAAATAATATGGTAAAAAGGATTTTGCTAACCGTTAAATAACAAGAGGGATCTATTATGAAAATGAATAGCATTAATCGTACTATTAGTAAAACGTCTTTAACGATGTTGGCGTCAGCAGCTTTTATGTTTCCTATGATCTCTTGGGGCGCACAGAATTGTGATAAACCGATCAATGACTTTGACGGATTATACTGTTTAACCAAGGTATATTTGGAAGCCGATAAAGAGCTGAATAACTCTTATACTAAGCTAAATAAAGTCTTAAATAGTACGCAAAAATCTAAACTTAAACGTGGGCAATTGGCTTGGATACGTGACCGCGATGAGCGTTGTAGCTATCATAATGACGAAGGTTTCTTTGTAAATATGAACTGTGCGACCCGTACGACTACCAGTCGCGTTAATTTCTTAAATGATCGGGTACGTGAATGTAGCGCTGGCAGCTGCCGCGACAGCCGTCTAGGAGAGTAATTACTCAATCATAAGCATGAAAAAGCCATTGAGATATGACTGATATTGCCTTTATATAGCTAAGCTTTAAAATTATCCATTTCAAAACATGGTAATTTCAAAGCTTTTTTAAACCTTCCTTTTCTGAGCAGTTAGCGTAATTGCCCCTATCATTTATAGCCTTAATCATTATAATAGACAACAATCACATATTTGGTAGGCTAGATACTGTTTTACTAAGTGCTGTTTTTATTAAGTAGTGTTATGCCAAGTGCTGTGGTCAATTATAATATAAACTTACCCTTTTCACTGTTACCTCATTAGGAGCTTCTCATGGCTATCGAACGCACGCTATCTATCATCAAACCTGACGCCGTTGGTGGCAACCATATCGGTGCTATTTATGACCGTTTTGAACAAGCCGGTCTAAAAATCGTTGCCGCTAAAATGCAACAACTTGATGACGAAAAAGCTGGCGGTTTTTACGCTGAACATGCTGAGCGTCCATTTTATAATGATCTAGTATCATTCATGACTTCAGGTCCAGTATTAGTATCTGTATTAGAAGGCGAAAATGCTATCGCTAAGCATCGCGATATCATGGGCGCAACCAACCCTAAAGAAGCCGCTGAAGGTACTATCCGTGCCGATTTTGCCAGCAGCATCGATGAAAATGCGGTTCATGGTTCAGATTCAGCAGAATCAGCCCAGCGTGAAATCAGCTACTTCTTCAGTGATGGCGAAGTTTGTGCCCGTACGCGCTAATTGCGTTTATACCAAGAACACGCATGATAACTGTAAATAGTCGTGTTAAAAACGATTGATAGCTAACTATGAATCGTATGAACTATTTATCTAGCGTGTCGTTAAACGGCTTATATCCACTAGGGTATAAGCCGTTTATCTTCTTATTATTCGATAGTTATTTATAGTGTTTGCTTAACAAAAACTAATTTAATTATAGTGCATTTGTTGAAAACATCAGCTTTCTGCCTCATGATAAATGGCTAATGTCATTATGTTTTATCAAGAATTGCTTATTATTAATATAAAATACTGATATTCTTGTTAGCATTCTTAACATTATCAATCCTTTATTAGCATCCATTCTGTCTCAAAGTTATTTACGTTAATCAGCTTGGCACAATAAAAGCGCTTAATGCAGATAGCATTATCGACAGTTCGCTTATAAAGGATTGCTAATTTTTATTTTATTGCACCTTTTACACGATGCAAACCAGTACGACCAATAGGTAACCGATTATGTCAACTGTAGCCCCAACTTCTGCCACGCCCACTGCGTCATCTTCTGATTCAACATCTGAATCAGCATCTCAGCCAATGCCTAAACCAGTACGCCGTTATAATCCCATTCAACTGGTAGATGAGGCGCAAGCGAAAACCAATTTATTAGGGATGACGCCAGCACAGCTTGGCGATTATTTTAAGAGTATTGGTGAAAAGCCGTTTCGAGCGACCCAAGTTATCAAATGGATTTATCAGCAAGGCGTGACTGACTTTGAAAAAATGACCAATTTAAGTAAAGGTTTGCGTGAAAAACTATCCACTCATGCCTGTGTTATTCCGCCAAAGGTGATTCATCGTCAATACAGCGATGATGGTACACGCAAATGGATATTTGAAGTTACCGGCGGCTCGTTGGTTGAGACGGTATTAATCCCTGCTGAAGATGGTAAAGTCAATGGTCGCAAAACCTTATGTATCTCTTCGCAAGTGGGCTGCGCTTTAGACTGTAGTTTTTGTAGTACCGGCAAACAGGGCTTTGAGCGAGATTTGACCGCTGCTGAGATTTTAGGGCAGTTGTGGGTAGCCAATGCCTCATATATGACGGATGCTGAGGACAGTTTGGAGCATGTTGATCACAGCGTCTGGGAAAATAATGTCACCAATGTAGTGATGATGGGCATGGGTGAGCCGCTGCTAAACTATCGCCCCGTTGTTAGCGCAATGGAGCTGATGCTGAGCGATCATGCCTATGGGCTGTCAAAACGTCGCGTGACCTTGTCGACTTCTGGCGTTGTTCCTAAAATGTATGACTTGGCAAAAGAAATCGATGTGGCATTAGCGATATCGCTGCATGCGCCCAATGATGAATTGCGTAATGAGTTGGTGCCTATTAATAAAAAATATCCGTTACATGAGCTAATTGCGGCAGCAAAAAACTACGTCCATGACGTTAATCCGCGCCATAAAAAGCATGTCACCATTGAATATGTGATGCTCGATGGGGTCAATGATAAGGATGAGCATGCTCATCAAATGGTCGCCCTACTAGAAGGTCTGCCAAGTAAAATCAATCTTATCCCATTTAACCCATTCCCGCATGCCGGCTATGATAAATCTAGTAATAATCGTATTCATGCCTTTAGCAATATTTTAAGTGAAGCCGGTTTTGTTTGTACCATTCGTCAAACACGCGGTGATGATATTGATGCGGCATGTGGGCAATTGGTCGGGCAAGTAGCCGACAGAACACGCCGTTCGGCAGCTTGGCAACAAAGTATTAAAAACCGTGAAGCCGCGCAAAAATAATTAGTCAGAATCAAAAGAATTTGAACGATTTACTTCGGTTTATATGTCGTAATGGTAATAGATATGTAGCAAAGGTAACTAAATTTTACTTATGTTCGCAAAATCTATTAAACTGTGGCTCATTGAAACCCTTTGTACGTACTGATATGGACTTACAGTGTTATGATGGCGGCTATTATGAGCTCTACTTTATCTAATCTATATACGCGGAAATATTTGCAGAATACTAAATGCGTGGTCACCGTTACCGTACTAATGACAATGCTAGTAACAGGCTGTCAAACGGTGCCCGACAATGAGTTATTAGGCAGTGCCGGTTATCAAACTTCAGCGCAGTCAAAAGGTAAACGCCACATAGACAAGCAGGAAGTAGCACGCGTACGTACGTCGCTTGCTGCCCAATATATTCGTAAAAATGAACTTGATGCCGCCCAGCAACAACTTGAAAAAGCTTTTGCAGCGGATAGCCGATATGCGCCCGCCTATGATATGATGGGCGTGCTGTTACAGCAAGAAGGCAGCCCGATAAATCTTGCAAAAGCTGATCAATATTTTAAAAAAGCCATTGCCTTTGATAAAGATTTTGAGCAAGCGCGTAATAATTATGGCGTATATTTATCGCAGATGAAACGCTATAGCGAAGCCGCCGCGCAGTTTGAGATTGCAGGAGCCGCATTGGGTTATGATGGTCGTATTGGGGCGCTAGAGAACCTTGGTCGTACTTATTTGCAATTAAATGACCGTCCAGCCGCCGCCAAAGCTTTTTTACGAGCTCTAGAAGGCAATCGTAATAGTATTATTGCCCATATTGAGCTGGTGGATTTATTGCTTGAACAGCAGCGTGTTAGCCAAGCAAAAATGCTTTATGAAGAAACATTGGTGTTGGTGCAAGGTCAGGGCATAAGTCCTCGCTTATTATTACAAGGGATTAAACTTGCCGCTGCCCAAAAAGACATCACCACGCGTCAGCAGTTAGCGCAGCAGTTGCTATCGGCGTACCCTTTAAGCGCAGAAGCAAAACAGCTGAAAGTGTGGCTGAATAATCCAAAGGCGACTTGGCAATGAGTGATTTACCAGCGACCAATAAGTCTAAAAATAAGACGAAGCGTGTAAAAGGGCAGTCGCGTTCTAGCCATGATGCAACTGTTCAACAAGTTGTGGTTGAAGAAAAAACGGTGCAATCAGGAGCATCTCAACAGATTGTTATTAAAGAGCCTGCTATTACAGAGACTGATGTTCAGAGCGAAAATGAACAATACAATAAAGTGCAACCTTCATTTGGTGCTATGTTACAGCAAGCACGCTTGAATCAGCAGCTTAGCTTGGACGATGCATCTGCTGAGCTGTTTATTTTGCCGCGTCATCTGCAAGCGTTAGAAGAAGAGCAATTTGAGGCTTTGCCACAAGCAGCATTTGCACGTGGTTTTGCGATTAATTATGCTAAGTTTTTGGGTTTAGACGCAGCCCAAGTGGCAAGCCTTTTTGATGCTGCATGTCCTAAAGACCTTCAACAACAGCCTGCTATGAATATTACTGCAGCTTTGCAGTCTATGGGTACATTATCAACTCATATAGACAGTCGCATGCGCTTGAATCCGTTATTAATTATTGCGGTTGCTGCGTTAATTATCTTAGTGATTTTTTTATCACGTATGATAAGTAATGCGCGCCAAGAACCAGAAGCAGTGCGTCCACTGGCTGAAGATTTGACGATGCAAGCGCAAGAACAAGGCGCCGCTGTAAATAGGGATGTTAATGCTCTCAGCACTTCTGGCTCGACAGTTGGCAATACTGTGGGCAGTACCGCGTTAGAGATTATACTGACTGATACGACGGCGGTTAATATTACCGATGCCACTGGCAGTAGCTTAATATCGGGCAGCCAAACGCGTGGTAACTATAAACTGGTTGGTACGTCACCGTTTAAAATAGATATTGATAATATCGATAACGTCAGCTTGTTACTCAATCAAGAGCCTGTGTCATTAAGTGATTATGCGATTGAAAGTGAAGCTGGCGCTGAAAAGCAAGTCAGGTTTGAGCTGACACTTTAATACATAGACGTTTATACTTTTAAAAAAATTATTATGCTTCTAGTAAGTAACCGAAATAAATGAAATAACTGAATATCCGATTTTATCCGTTTTGCTCTGATCGAAGGATTACTTTATGTCAACGTCAGCACCCATTAACCGTCGCCTTACCAAAAAAATCTATGTTGGTGATGTCGCGATAGGCGGTGATGCACCCATTAGCGTGCAGAGTATGACCAATACGGATACCTGCGATGTGGCGGCAACCGTTGCCCAAATCGAGCGTTGCGTCGAGGCGGGCGCAGATTTTATGCGTGTCTCAACACCGACAATGGATACGGTAAAAGCCTTTGGCGAAATCCGAAAATTGGTCAGTGTGCCGCTGGTTGCTGATGTGCATTTTGACCATAAAATCGCGCTTGCTGTTGCTGAAGCAGGTGCGGATTGTTTGCGTATCAATCCTGGTAATATCGGTAGCGATGCTAAAGTACGAGAAGTAGTGGCATGTGCTAAGTATCATAACATCCCTATTCGTATTGGTGTTAATGCAGGCTCGTTAGAAAAAGAAATTCAACGTAAATACAGTGAACCAACTGGCGCGGCGATGCTAGAGTCGGCAATGCGTCATATTGATATATTAGAGCGTCTAAACTTTGACCAATATAAAATCTCGGTTAAAGCCAGTAATGTGTTCTTAACTTTAGATGCCTATCGTTTAATCTCTGCACAAATTGATAATCCGCTGCATCTAGGCGTGACCGAAGCGGGTGTGTATCGTACTGGTGCTGTTAAATCTGCGATTGCGCTGGGTGGCTTATTGCTCGATGGTATTGGCGATACTATTCGTATCTCATTAGCAGCAGAACCTGAAGAAGAAATTAAAATCGGATTTGATATCCTAAAATCGCTGAATATCCGCTCAAATGGGGTAAACTTTATCGCCTGCCCAAGCTGTTCACGCCAAGAGTTCGACGTGATTAGAGTGATGACCGCGCTAGAATCGCGCCTAGAAGACATTCGTGAACCGATGAATCTATCCGTTATTGGTTGCAAGGTGAATGGACCGGGTGAAGCGAAAGAGGCGGATATTGGTATTGTTGGTGCGGCGCGTAAGTCGCTGGTTTACCGCATGGGTGAAAAAAGTCATTTAATAGACACCAATAACTTAGTTGATGAGATAGAAAGTATGGTGCGCGCTCATGCAGATACGCTAGCCAAATTACGCGAAAATGAGATTATTCGAGTTAGATAAAAGATAACTGCTATTAATAAATAGTTTTTATCAAACGTTATATGAATATGATGTTAGCTTGCTTAACTTTTAATATTGATTTTAAAAAATAAAGATAATAATGGCATTAACCGTTAAAAATTTTAAGGATATGACCGCGTCATGATTAAAGCAATTAAGGGCTTCAACGATATTTTGCCAGACCAATCCGCAAAATGGCTATATTTAGAGTCTATTTTGGCAAATGTGCTGGGCAGATACGGCTATGAGCATATTCGTCTACCCATTGTTGAGCAGACGGATTTGTTTGCGCGAGCAATTGGCGGTGCGACCGATATTGTTGAAAAAGAGATGTATAGCTTTGCTGATAAATCAGAGCCGCCAACGCCGTTAACCCTTCGTCCTGAAGGCACGGCAGGGGCAGTACGCGCTGTTATTGAACATAATTTATTGCGTGGTGATACGCCAAAATTATGGTATATCGGTCCAATGTTCCGCTATGAGCGTCCGCAAAAAGGACGTTATCGTCAGTTTCATCAGTTGGGTGTCGAGAGCTTTGGCAGTGCCTTACCCGATGCTGATGCTGAACTTATTGCCATGACTCATTTGATGTGGCAAGAGTTGGGTTTAAAAGATGAGATGCGCTTGCAGCTTAATAGCTTGGGCGAGAGTGACGAGCGCCATGCCTATCGTGATGCTTTGGTTGCCTATTTAACGGACAAGCAAGAGCAGTTAGACGAAGACAGTAAGCGCCGCTTGACGACCAATCCACTGCGTATCTTAGACAGTAAAGAGACTTCTACTCAAGCTTTATTGGCAGATGCGCCAAAGCTAGCTGATTTTTTAGGTACAGAAAGCCAGCAGCATTTTGCGCAAGTACAAGCGTATTTGGATGAGCTGGGTATCGTGTACGAGATTAATCCACATCTGGTACGCGGGCTTGATTATTATAACAAAACGGTTTTTGAGTGGGTGACGGATAAGCTTGGCAGTCAAGCAACCGTATGTGCCGGTGGTCGTTATGATGGCTTGCTTGGACAGCTAAAATCGATAGATAATCGTGCTGACGCGCCGGACAATAAACCGGTTAAATCTGAACCTGCCGTTGGTTTTGCCATGGGTCTTGAGCGCTTGCTGCTGTTAATTGAAGCCGTTGCACCGTTTGCTGACACGCCCGCTTGTGATGTGTTTGTGGTGACCCATCCAGAAGTTTATAGTGCCGGTATTCGCTATGCGCAGAATTTGCGTTACGCGCGTCCAGATTTGCGTATCAAAATGGCAAGTGCTACTAGCTTAAAAGCGCAGATGAAAAAGGCAGATAAGTCAGGCGCTGCATTGACCGTTATTTTAGCGCAACAAGAGCTGGAAGATCAGACCATTAGTATTAAAAATATGCAGACAGGTGAGCAGACAACGGTTGCCCAAGATTGGTTATCACAGTATGCCAATTTTTCACGTTAAATAGTTGATAGTAGTTGTTTAATGCTACTTGTACTCATTATTAATTCTGCCTTATATTTAAGCACTTTATATTTAAGTCACTCGTTCTTATCAGGTAAATAAACATGGCTCTGACCCCGAATTCGCCCAATGCAGACAACTCAATGCAAGCACTGAAGCAGTATGGTAGTTATATCATTACCGCTATTTTATTGGCATTGGCTGGCTATTTTGGGTGGACGTATTGGCAAAATAATCATGCGCGTGTTGATACCGTTGCTGCGGATCATTATGCAGATATCCAACGCGTAAATGCAGAATTCAGTTTAGCCGCCCAAAATCCTGATTTAGGCGCGGATGCACAAGCTGCTTTATCAGCCAGCCGTACGCAGATGAATAAGGATATTGACGCGCTAGTGAAAAGTCATGGCGATTCGGTTTATGCGTGGCAAGCGCTCATGATTAAAGCGCGTGGGCAGGTGGATAGTGATGATTTTAAAGGCGCTGCGGCAACTTTAAAACAGGCGTTAACCATTGATCTGGGCGATGCAGGCTTACAGGCGATTACCCGTTTGCGTTATGCGAATGTCTTGCTTGCTTCAGGTGATACTACGGCGGCATTGGCTGAGGCGAATAATGAGATGCCAAGCTCGTTTGAACCGAGTCAACAAGAATTGTTGGGGGATATTTACGTCACTCAGGGCGATAAAGAAGCCGCTGTTAAAGCGTATAATAATGCATGGGAATTATTGCGCAGTCGCAATGAGACACGCGCTGTATTGGCATTAAAAATGGAAAGTTTAGGGGTGGTTCCTGAGCCTATCAATGAGCAAGCTGCGCTCATTCAAGCGGCTGCTGCACCTGAGTCAGTATTAAATACAGCAAATTCTCCAAACTCTGATACTGCTGAACAAATCGTGCAGTAAGGTTGTAACTGGCTATCATAACCGTCAAATCTGCAATTATTGTACTTAAGTATCATCGTATAGCGTAGGCTAATTTTTTAAATATTAAAGACTGTAACCTATATTTTGCTATGATAGGGTTGCAATCTTATAATGTTATTTGCTTTTATTGATTATTAATTTATTTGTAGTGAGAATTTATCATGACCCCATCTATGCGCTCTCGTAAAACGATAAAAGCGACTGTCATGCACGTGGCAGTATTGGCGCTGATGACCACAGCCGTTGTCGGTTGTAACCGTGGTATCAAGCCTGTCGTTAATGAACCAGTTAAATTAGTACAAATAGCGCAGCCAATTAGTCTGTTGCAACCCGTATTTAATGTGAGTGTTGATAACAAAAAGGCTATTAAACAAGACCCGTTAAGCTTGCAAGTCGGTTATGACAATGAACAGCTGGTCGTTGCGTCGCGTGGTGGCGACATAATCGGTTTTGATAATACTGGCAAGCGCTTATGGTCGATTAATATTGGCAAACCAATCACAGGCGGTGTGACCGTTGATGCGTTTAGTCAAACGGCAATCGTCAGTACGCGTGATGGACAGGTACTGGCATTTGATACCACAACCGGTGCTAAGCGTTGGGAACAGCAGTTATCAGGCTCAGTATTAACGCCTGCCTTGATTACTAACAACCGTGTCATCTTATCGGCTAATGACGGTTTTTTACATGGTCTATCACTGCAAACAGGACAATCTGTTTGGCAGTTTGCCACTCAAGTCCCTGCAATCAGTATTCGCGGTACTGCAGCGCCTGTATTATTAGATGCTAAAACGGCATTGCTGGCTACGGCTGATGGTCGCCTGCACGCTATAACTGCAGATAATGGTTTGCCGCAGTGGTCACGCCGTATTGGCGTGGGTATGGGCAGTAGTGAAATTGAGCGCATGAGTGATGTAGATGGCATGCCCATTGTAGATAGCAATCAGTTATTTGCTATTAGCTATAGTGGTCAGCTAATAGCCATTGATTTAGCATCGCGGCAAGTGATGTTTGTCCAAGAGCTTGCCAGTCTCAAGGCGTTGGCGGTGAATAATAAGCAAGTGATTGCCAGCAGCTTAGATGGCAAAGTCGTTGCTTATGATCGCCGTACTGGTCAAAAGCTGTGGGAAAATGACGCGTTAGCTTATCGTAAATTGACCAATCCTGTCATGATTGGCAACCATATTGCTGTTGGTGACCTTGAAGGGGTGGTGCATTTATTCGACCCAGCAACAGGTACTATCGTGAGTCGTGTGCAAACTAAAGGGGCGCTAACGACTCTACAAGTGAAAAATAATCGTTTGCTGACCCAAAGCACGTCAGGGCAAGTGGCTATGTGGCAAGTAGCTCGCTAATGATACGTATACTTATTATTAAGTATTGAGCTATTGATCTTTCTTGTTTTGTTAAACGCTGCTCAGTCAGCGTTTAATGCCTTGTGTAAATTGCTTGTTTAGACTGCTGGTTTCGCGTAATCTATGCGCCTTAACGGTTATCGGTGTTTGACATCGACGCTGATAAGCAGCTATAACAAGGTTGCATCATAATTATTAACTATTTTATTATTTTTATCATTCATTTAAGTTTGCGGTCAATTGCAGTCTATTTGCTGTCATTATTGTCCGTCACTGAGAGTAACGCATGAGTATCAAGCCTGTGGTCGCCTTAATTGGTCGCCCAAACGTTGGTAAATCCACCTTATTTAATCAATTCACCAAAAGTCGCCTAGCATTGGTTGCTGACTTGTCAGGTCTGACCCGTGATCGCCAATATGGTGATGCCGAATATGAAGGCAAGGCATTTATTGTGGTCGACACTGGTGGTATCGGCGAAGCGGATGATGGCAAAGGCGCGATTGATGATTATATGTCTGAGCAGTCGTATACTGCCATTCATGAAGCCGACATCATTGTATTCGTAGTTGATGCGCGGGCGGGTATGGTTGGTGCGGATGCCGAAATTGGTAAGTTTTTGCACGCGCTTGGCAAGCCAGTTTATGTCGTTGCTAATAAAGTCGATGGTGCTCATGATTCAGCGCCGGCTGAGTTTTATGCGTTAGGTTTGGGCGAGCCATATCCAATGGCAGCAAGCCATGGTCGCGGTGTTGGTAATCTGCTTGAGATTCTAACGGCTGACATGCCTGATCAAGAAAATATAGTAGAGCCAAGAGGCTTAAAACTGGCTATTATCGGTCGTCCAAACGTTGGTAAATCCACGCTTGTTAACCGTCTATTAGGTGAAGACCGCGTGGTCGTATTCGATATGCCGGGTACCACACGTGACAGTATTTATATTCCCTATAAGCGTGATGGTAAAGACTATGTTTTAATTGATACTGCGGGTGTCCGTCGCCGCGGCAAGATTGATGACAAGGTTGAAAAATTCTCAGTGATCAAGACATTGCAAGCGATTGAAGATTCAAATGTAACCGTCATTGTTATTGATGCGCAAGAAGGTATTGTTGATCAGGATTTACATATGATTGGCTATGCGCTTGATGCCGGTCGTGCGTTAGTAGTCGCAATTAATAAGTGGGATGGTCTAACTGCTGATCAAAAGAACTATATTAAAATAGAAATGGATCGCCGTTTTAACTTTATTCCTTATGTGAAAGTGCATCAAATATCGGCACTGCACGGCACCAATGTGGGTAACTTATACCCATCAATTCTACGCGCTTATCAGTCTTCCATGTTTGAAGTTTCGACCAATCGCTTGACCCAAATTTTGCAAGATGCAGTTGCAGCAAGTCCGCCGCCAACGGTTGGTGGTCGCCGCATTAAGCTGCGTTATGCGCATATCGGTGGACACAATCCACCCGTTATTGTCATTCATGGCAATCAGACGGGCTCGTTACCTAAGAGCTATCAGCGCTATCTTGAAAATCAATTCCGTCAGGTCTTTAAGTTAGAAGGCACACCACTCAACGTGGTCTTTAAATTGAATGAAAACCCTTACGCTAACAAGAGCGACACCCCAACCAAAGCAAAAGAGCAGCAGCTACGCCAGCGTGAACGTAATCGCGCGCAGAAATTTACTACTAAAGATAAGAAGGTCACACCCAAAGGTAAAAAGCCTCGTTAAGTCAACGGCTTTTCATATATTTTTCTATCCTCACGTCACAGCTGTGCTTTCAGTTGGTGAGGCGCTTTTACAGATAATAGTAGCCTTCCGTGTTGCTATTATCTGTAGAGTGCGACGTATTGCTCACTCTCATCACACTCTATGTTGCTTTATGACCGGTACTGGGATTTATTCATCATGATACCTAACTCATACCCATACGATTCGTAACAGTCGCCCTAATCTAGTTGAGTGACATGAATAGTTTTTCGCGCCTATCTTTCCCAAATCTTATTCGCTGCTATGTCTTTCAAGTAGCCATCTCGACAGTATTGTTTATTTATTTACTTACCTGCGCTTCTGAATTGGTGCATAGCTATCAAAATAAGCGACGAGATATCCATCAGTTAGCCACATTATTATCGGATAGTGCCTCCACAACAAACGCTCCAAACATTATCGAGCAGCAAATTAGTAGTTTGTTGGATGAAGACCCAAATATCCAAGGTATATTATTTTATTCGACCACCTATCTGTTATCTGATAGCAATCAGGCAAATACAGAGAGTATTGTAAACGATTGGCAAAATGCACTATTTGCGAGTACCGTTAGCTTTAATTATGCAGTGACCAAAACCGATAACAGACAAAAGAGTGCGAGAGGAGGTGCCATCGCACCAACTTCGTCTAATAATACTTTGATAGGCTATATTAACATTACCTTAGATGCGCAAAAACTGCGCTTAACATGGCTCAAAAACCATGCATTATTATGGCTTATCAATTTGGGGCTGGGTCTGATTTGTGCATGGCTTGCTCTGCGTAAAATAATCTCTCCTGCCAAAGAGATGGTAGCCCTAGCCACTGTATGTGACACGGTTGCTAATAATCTTGAGTTAAAACAGTTGCCCTTTATGCCGCGACAATTTCAATTGTCAGAACTTAGAAGCGTGCGGTCGGCGCTCATTACCTTGTTTAATCGCTTACATGCTGCTGAGAGTAAGCACAGCGAGCTTACTGGTCTTGAAGAGCAGTTACATAGTAAAAGCCTATCACTTGATATTCAGCGCTCTAATTTTCAGAGCATGATTAGCCATGAGTTAAAAACCTCATTAAATGCTATTGCAGGTGGGCTGCAACTGTTAAATACGCAGACTTTGAATGAAGAGCAACAGGACATTTTAGCTATTATTAGACAAGGTAGTGAGCACTTAGATAATACCCTTGAGCAAATTATTCAGCTAAACAAGATTGAAAAAGGTCAGATTGGCATTAGCGTTAATGAGTTTAACCCACTACAGTTGTTGTCCGATGTCATTGCTGATTTTGAGCCCAGCGCGCGCCAAAAAGGCTTAGAATTAATCAGTCGGGTTCAGCATGTTGACTCTATCCTCAAAGGCGATGTTGACAAGATTAAGCAGATTCTCTCAGCTCTGATTGATAATGCAATCAAATTTACCTTAACTGGTCACGTCATTATCGAGTCACAGCTTGACTATTTTACGGACAGTATCCGCTGGCAAATTAAAGTCACTGACACAGGTATCGGCATCGACACCAAATATCTAGAAGATATCTTCACCCCGTTTTTTCAAGTTGATCCCAGTCATACGCGTGAATATGCAGGGTTAGGACTTGGCTTATCTCTGGTAAAACAATTCGCCCAACTTATTGATGCTTCGATAGAGGTGAAAAGTAATCCTGATATGGGCGCAGAGTTTATCTTGACTTTACCGCTACGCAACACGTATCAAGGGCAGCATCAGAATTTATTAAGAGACAAAAAAATTATTTATATTTATCATCAAAACGTCGATTTTATGGTAAAAGAGCTAGAGATGTTTGGCGCTTCAGTAAGCTGTCAACAGTATGGAGTGGTAGCAATAGAGCAGTTAATTATGACGCCAGTTGATATGATCATGATAGCTGAAGATGTGTTGCCAGAGGCAGTTGCCCAGTTAGCCCGTGATATCCGTGAGCAAGAAGATGCGCATCGAGCACTCCTCATATACTGGTATCCACTGCATAGTTTAGTCAGTATTGAGTATGGCTTACAGGCGTTAGGTGTTGATTTTTGCCATCTGGCCACTCGGGATAGAAGTGAGTTGGTGGCGCTTTTTAAAAAGTGGTTAAGCTTGCAGTAGCAGTATTGCTCTATTCTACTATCTTAAACTATATTTATTAAAAATCATCTTAAGCGAACGACAAAAAGACACTCACCGATATGAACATGAGTGTCTTTTTATTGTTTTAGGCAACAGCGCTGCGTGGTCCACTAAGCTATTAAAATTGAGCATCTGCCATATCTTGGCACAGCTCTTTATTGTCCTGTTTTGGGAAGCTCATAGTCCAGCTGCGCATTCCTTGAAGAATCTGGCGATAATCTTGCTGGGTAGATAAATATTGAATCGCAGCTTTTGGGTCTTCTAATGACGGCATTAGCTCACGAAGCTGAGTATTGTAAGATTTATAAAAGCGCTGCTTTTGATTGCCCTTTAACATCGGCGGACAAATCTCTGACAACACTTGCATGACGGCAATTTCATGTTTGGTAATATTCATACCTGACATATCGAGGGGAATCGTGGTGGCTGCTTTATTCGCCGCATTGGTGGTTTGGGACACCATAGCAACCGAAGTGATTAACCCAGCAACCCCAATCTTTGATACTGTTTTTGACGCCATAGAAATGATAGATAACATCGATTGCTTTTTCATTCGGTAGGACACTCGCTTTGCATGATTGAATGGTATTATGGTAATGGGAAAAAAAACAAAAGTCACATAAAATATCGCTTTATGTGTAGGGGTATTGTGAGCTAAACGCCTGATATAGCAACATATGCGCAGCATTGAGAGGCAAGTTACGCCAACCTTAATATAGCGCGATATCTTGTGATACTTTGTAACATTTATATCCACTATCATCTAAGACGCTATCGCTTTAACAACCTTTTATAAGTGTGTATTTTTATAAAAGGTGTTTGTTTAGGGCACATTTTTACCTCAATAGTAATATTAAAAATACGATAAATTGGCGTCAATTGGCTGCTAGCATATAGCTACCACTTCACGACTTTTAGCAAAATGTAGCTATTTTTAGCTCATTTATAGCAGTATGCTTCTAGTTGAAGATATATCGTAATAGTATATAACGGTTTCAACATAAAAATTAAAAACAAATGTTTAATTTTAAACGGATTAGTCTGATTTTTAGTATAACAATTTTCACTAAATAAAGCAGCTGGGCAGGTGGTTAATAATAAATATGGTGAGTCATGATGAATATTTTGATAAGTAATGATGATGGTGTCCATGCCCCAGGTCTATTGGCATTGTATAAGGCGTTATCGGTCTTGGGTGAGGTAAAAGTGGTTGCCCCTGTGAGCGAACAAAGCGGATGTGCCAGTGCATTAAATATCTCTCAGCCTTTATATACCCATCAGCTATCATCAGGGTTTATAGCAGTGACAGGGTCGCCCGCAGATTGTGTATATTTGGCGCTACATCATTTATATCGTGATGTTAAGTTTGATTGCGTGATTACTGGTATCAATTCTGGGGCAAACTTAGGTCAAGATGTGTTATTTTCCGGAACCTTTGGCGCGGCACTAACCGCGCAACTGTTTGGTTTGCCTGCCATCGCAACGTCCTTGGTCGGTGGTGCAATTAAGGGCGATGGACAAGATCAGATGGATGGTTATCAACTGGCAGCGGCAGAGATTGTCAAGATTTTAATAGAGACACCGTTGCTTGCAGAGCTTAAGCGTTTGCCCTATCACGTGTTAAACGTTAATATCCCTGAGGTAAACTGTGCTACAGCGGTTAAAGGGCGCAAGATTACACGTTTGGGTCATAGTGATATCGCCTGCCCTGTACATCCAGTGGTAGACCCGCGAGGACGTGATGCTTATTGGTTAAGCTTGCGTAAAATACCCCTTGGTACGCCAGTCGTCAAGCCTAACAATGCGGATATGATATCGGAGCCTGATGCCAATAGGTTAGCAGACATCGAGGTATCGAACCAGATGTTAGGCGTGACGGATGTCCAAGCGGTGGCGGCGGGTTATATTAGTATATCGCCGGTTCGGGTACATCATACACCGACGGACGTATTAAATCGGTTGTCTACTTTGATGTCGTCTTACGATTAAATTATGATTAAAAAATAACGACAGTCTTTTGCGCTTTTATGGACACGCCGTTATTAACTGCTATCTCTAATCAATTTTGCTTATCAATGATATAAAGTAATATATAGGAATTCTTTTATGAAAAAATTTATTATTAAAGCGCCATTTGTCACGGTGGCACTCATTGGTGCACTTATTATGACAGGCTGTGCGACTAAGCCCAGCTATCAGCAGCCATCCTCTGGTCCCAAGATTATTACTAATGCTCAAGGGGTGCCAAATTATCATGTGGTCGCGCGTGGTGACACGGTCAGCCAAGTTGCTTCCCGTTACCGTCTCAACTATCGTCAAATTGGCGCGTTAAATGGGCTTGATAATCAGTACACTATTTATAGTGGTCAGTATCTGAAATTGTGGCAAGGTGATGAGAATAACTATAGAAGTAATAGCACTAATGCCACCAGTAACAACAATCAGTCTACAACCAGTACACCCTCAGCCAATCCTGTCTATGATGTGATTAATAATGCGCCTTTAGGGTATGAACTGCCGAGCCGCAATCAAGTTGTTCGCAACTTTGATGAGTCAAAAGGTGCTTTAGGTATGTTATTTGCTGGCAACATCGGTGACCCTGTAATGGCAAGTCAAGGGGGCAGTGTGATGTATGCTGGTAATGGACTACAAGAATATGGCAATCTGATTATGATTCGCCATAGTGACAATTATATTACTGCCTATGCGCACAACAGTGAGCTATTGGTAAAAGAAGGCGATTCAGTACAACGTGGTCAACGTATTGCCAGTATGGGCAATAGCGGTCAGACCAATCAAGTTGGGCTTGATTTCCAAGTACGTTTGAATGGCAATCCTGTTGATCCGCGCTCTGTATTAGGGCGTTAATTAACAACGCGCTTTATTCTGTTATTACGAAAAAAACCTACGATTCATTCAATTCATTGTATCGTAGGTTTTTTTAATGTCCGTAAGATTATAACGAGTCGCTATTATTGTATTATTATCACTTTATCATTATTCATGTGCCTTATTAGGCGTCATTTGCAGCAATTTCTGTGCACTCAAACCATGAATGAAAATAGAGATTAAAATTACAATAGAGCAGACCACCCATAACTTAATGGCATCGTCGTCCGCAAAAAAACCTTGATTAATAGCGTAGGATAAATAATAAAGCGTGCCAATACCGCGGATGCCAAGTGATGAAATGGCATACTTTTCAGTACGATGCATGTTAAGTCCGGACAGCGCAATCATGCCGCCAAGTGGACGTATCAGTAATAAAAAAGTAAAGCTAACAATATAAACGCGCCATGTCAGCTCAACTCCGGACTGTAAACCTTGCCCAATGAACATCCCAAAGGTGACGAGCACCAATGACATAAATAAGCCTTCTGATTGCTCTGCAAAATCGTGAAGTTTTTCATGATAACTATGCTTACTTTCGGAACGGCGAAAGGTAAAGGCGGCAATAAATACAGCAATAAAGCCATAACTGTGCACAAACTCAGCCAATCCATATGCCAATAAGGTTAAAGCAATAACCGTATATCCTTGAGATATAGTGGTGCCATTGGTATTTTTCGATAGTATTAACTTTGCCAAAAGCTTACCGACTGCCACACCAACTATTAAGCCTGCACCGATTTTCCACAACACATCATGGGTAAACCATGACCACAGCATCTCACCGGTAAAGCGCTGTCCCTCACTATAAGCTTCAGCGATTTTTATTGCCAAATAAACGAAAGGGAAAGCTAAGCCATCATTAAGTCCGGCTTCTGACGTTAAAGTAAAACGAGGCGCATCTTCGCCACCGGTATTAGGCGGACCAACCTGAATACTAGAAGCAAGTACCGGGTCAGTGGGTGCCAGTACCGCGCCTAATAATAGCGCTGCGCCCAGACTTAAGCCAAAGGCATAATAGCCCAAAACTGCCATTGCAAAAATGCCAATAGGCATGGTAATTAGGAGCAAGCGCGCGGTCGGTCGCCATAATTGCCAAGTCAGTGGCGTATCAATTTTAATTCCAGCGCCAACTAACGACACTAAAACGACAATTTCAGTCAGTTTTTCAATGAGAAAACCATTATTAATCGGGTCTAAAAAGGACAACGTTGTCCACCAATAACCCATTATCATGCCAAAGCTGACTTGCAGCATGGGCAAGGAGATAGGCAAGCGTTTAAACATCAATGGAAATAGCGCACCAAATAAAAACGCAATACCGCAGATCAATAAGAATAAATTGTAATTTTCGAGCATAAGGTTTGCGCACACGGGTAGGTTGAATTAAAAAGAAGCGCGTCAATCACGTTAAATTAATGTGCTTATCATGACGCTAAAAAAATTTAATTTCCGCAAATAAACGTTATCAAAACGGCAGCTACGTTGTTTTTTGGTGAAAAAAAGCCTGCACGCGGCAGACTTTTTTTGATTTGATTTTTATGGAGCTATTAATTGCTGCTGTAACGAATCGTTATTACCTAGCGCTCAACTTGACTGACATCACGTACGGCACCCGTATCAGCGCTGGTGGTCATTGCAGCATAAGCACGTAGAGCAGGGGTTACATGACGCTCACGATTGACCGGCTTCCATGCTTTACTACCACGGCTTTCCATTTCCTCACGGCGTGCCGCCAGTTCTGCATCGCTAACCATCATATTAATGGTGCGATTTGGGATATCGATATGAATGGTATCGCCCTCTTGGACTAAACCGATAGCACCGCCTTCAGCGGCTTCTGGGCTGGCATGACCAATTGATAAGCCAGATGTTCCGCCAGAAAAACGACCATCAGTTAGAAGCGCACACTCTTTACCTAAGCCTTTTGATTTTAGATAAGTCGTCGGATAAAGCATCTCTTGCATACCGGGTCCACCTTTTGGACCTTCATAGCGAATGATAACCACGTCACCTGCGATGATTTTATCATCAAGTACCGCAGCAACAGCGTCATCTTGCGATTCAAAAATGCGCGCACGTCCGGTGAATACCAAAATGCTGTCATCAACGCCCGCTGTTTTGACCACACAGCCACGCTCAGCAATATTACCGTACAAAACGGCAAGTCCGCCATCGGTTGAATAGGCATGCTTAGCGCTACGGATACAGCCGGACTCACGGTTTACATCCAGGTTTGACCACTCTTTTGACTGTGAAAAAGCTTGTGTGGTACGTACGCCGCCCGGTGCTGCAAGATATCGTGCGCGTGCCTCAAGATTATCGGGATTCATGATGTCCCATTTATCAATCGCTTCTTTCATGGTCGCGCTATGAATGGTTGGCAAATCAGTATGGAGCAACCCTGCACGGTCAAGCTCAGCCAATAGTGCAAAGACACCGCCAGCACGATGCACATCTTCCATATGATATTTTTGTGAAGCAGGGGCGACTTTAGCCAAACAAGGCACACCGCGACTTAGACGGTCAATATCATGCATTTTAAAATCGACTTCAGCTTCATTAGCGGCTGCCAATAAATGTAAAATCGTATTAGTAGAACCGCCCATGGCGATGTCTAAAGTCATGGCGTTTTCAAACGCCGCTTTAGTCGCGATAGAGCGCGGTAATACTGAATCATCATCTTGCTCATAGCGACGCTTAGCGAGAGCTACAATCGTACGACCTGCTTCTAAGAACAGCTCGCGGCGCAGTGAATGAGTTGCCAATAGCGAACCATTACCTGGCAATGCCAAGCCTAATGCCTCGGTCAAGCAGTTCATCGAGTTGGCGGTAAACATACCTGAGCACGAACCACAAGTTGGACAAGCTGAGCTTTCAATCGCCAATACATCTTCATCACTAATATTATCATCAGCCGCATCCATCATCGCATCGACGAGGTCAAGCTTACGAATGGCATTGCCTTTACTGTCCGTGCTATGGACGTCGCTACCACCGTCATTATTATGACTGTGTGCCACGGTACTGGCGATAATTTTACCCGCTTCCATGGGTCCACCTGAAATAAAGACCACTGGAATATTAAGGCGCATGGCTGCCATTAACATACCCGGAGTGATTTTATCGCAGTTAGAGATACATACTAGCGCATCCGCACAATGCGCATTCACCATATATTCAACAGAATCGGCAATCAAATCACGGCTCGGCAGAGAATACAGCATACCGCTGTGACCCATGGCAATACCGTCATCAACGGCAATAGTATTAAACTCTTTTGCCACACCGCCCGCTTTTTCAATCTCGCGCGCAACCAATTGTCCCAAATCTTTGAGATGCACATGACCGGGTACAAACTGAGTAAATGAGTTAGAAATGGCGATAATTGGTTTGCCAAAGTCGTCATCGGTCATGCCTGTTGCGCGCCAAAGGGCACGGGCACCAGCCATATTACGACCGCCGGTAGAAGTTTTTGAATTATAATCCATGTGGTATTCCTTCCTTTTAATGGAGCGAGGTGTCTAATAAGTGTTTAAATAGACGCACCTGCAAATGTGATATGAATATTAAATTAGTAAACAGATTAAAGTAGCGGTCATATAAAAAATACGCGACGATGCTTTTCTAAATAAAAATAGGGTTTAGTAGTAAAGGTTCAATAGTAATCAGGATTCTTTTTTATAAGCGTTTATTATAAATAAACAGTCTTAAAAAAAGCAGCGCTATTCGAGCCGTGCCAAAATCGCTGTCTCAAACCAAGGCAACTCAGACTTATGCGTCTCTAATTGAGCAATAACTTCCAGCGCATGCGTTGCAGGCAAGTACTGATAATCCGTGCTGGCGTCAATCGTAAGTATCTGCTCACTAGCCACAGCGTGCTCATCAATACTAACCAGCCTTTGCTTATCGTTTTTATAGAGCACATCAATACGACCAAAAAACTGCCACTCTTTAAAAGCAGTAATGAGGGCTTCATCTGCTTTTTTGGTATAAATCTGCTGCGTACTTTTACCAGTATTGGTCCAATGCAAACGCACTGCTAATTGCAGCGCTTCGCTAAATACTACTAATGAGCCTATCACTTTGACCTGCCAAGGGGTTGCTAGCAATTCGCTTTCGATACCGATTAATTTTGCTGCCTCAACCGCGCTCATTGGGGTATTAAAGTGAGTAAGCAATGCTGGCGTAAGCGGATATGCCTGTTTTACGCTGTCATCTAAACTATCATAATGGTATAAAAATAGCATCGGCAAAGATTGGGTGACCGTTTTTTCACTTAGCTTGCAATTGTGAATACGCCAGCTGATAGCAGGGTCAACCAATGCTTGTGCCAATAGGATGCTATTGGGCGGCAGCGTGGCGGCTTGGCTATCACTAGATTCCGATGCATGCGCTTGATGGTCATCATGGTTAGCAGAATTAGCCTCTACATTGTTATGAGAAGTGTCACCATAAAGGTCAGTACGTTCTAACGATTGAGTAGGCAAGGCAGTCAAATCCATAAGCATAAGCCAATAAAGTAGAGTTGTAATATACCATTTTATAGCCCTCACCCGCCAATAAATTAGCGTGTTTGCTGGATTAATCTTACAGAAGTTTCCGTAAATGACAAAGTAGTAGTGGCTTGTGCTATAGCTATATTTCATTCACTATGGGGCAGGTATAGCAAATAGTAAGACTTACGAATAAATATTTAACGAAAAAATAAGGAAAGAATAATGACCCAAGTAAATGATACTCAGCAAACGATTTATGATAATAATAATATCTTTGCCAAAATGCTAAACGGTGATATTCCTTGCCATAAAGTCTATGAAGATGATAAAACCCTCGCTTTTATGGACATCATGCCGCAAGCAGAAGGGCACGTATTGGTGATTCCGACGCAAAAGGCAGTGGATTTGGGTGATTTAGCGCCAGAATATGCAGCAGCAGTGCTGATGACCGCGCAGAAAATAATGCAAGCACAGCGTCAGGTGTTTGCACGTGAAGGCATTGTACAAATGCAATTAAATGGCGCGCAGGCAGGTCAAACCGTGTTCCATTACCATCTGCATCTGATTCCCTCCAGTATTCAAGAGCTTGGACGTCATGCGGCGATTGAAGTTGATCATGACCAGCTTGCGGCTACAGCAAAGCAGCTGGCAGCAGTCATTAACGCGTAATTTGTATTAAGCAATTTATCCTAAGCACTACTAATCAGTAGCACTACTAATCGGTATTTCTTCAACGATAAAAAAGGCGACTTTCTAGTTGCCTTTTTTATGGATTGTTTTATGGCTTGGTCATAATCATGTAATGAAAATTAAAGTAATGTTACAAAAACGTAGTTATTCTGGGGTTTAAAGCGACTTTATGCTAAAAGTAACGCATTTTTAAGGGTTTAAGCTGAGATTTCATTTTATATTTGCATAAATTTGAACAAAATGTTTATTAAAGTAGTTAAACCATTACGCCCACTTTTTGAGGAGGTCTCTTATCAGGGATCGCTTTCAGGATATCCTTGTTAGATGCTTAAGAGACTGATTTTATGAATAATAAGTTACCGCGCTCTACTATTTTAATGCCCGTATTTATTCCCACAGCGATTGTCATGATATTGCTGGTTATCGGCACTTCAGTCAATCCACAACTGGCTAGTGGACTGTTTGAGCAGGTGCTGAGTTTTACCACGGAGACTTTCGGCTGGTTTTATATGCTGGCAACGGCGCTGTTTTTGATATTTATCGTGGTGCTGGCGTTTTCTTCTTATGGCAATATCAAGCTTGGGCCTGATCATGCCGATGCACAATACAACTTTATTGAATGGTTTGCGATGTTGTTTTCGGCAGGGTATGGCATTGCCTTGCTATTTTATGGCGTCGCAGAGCCGGTACTGCATTTTGCAACGCCACCACTGTCAGAGCCGCAAACCATTGCTGCAGCCAAAGAAGCGATGCAGATTGCTTATTTTCATTGGGGATTTCATATTTGGGCGATTAACGGTGTTGTTGCCTTAACATTGGCTTATTTTGCGTATCGTCAAGGTTTGCCGTTATCGATGCGCTCAACGCTTTATCCTATTATTGGTGACAAAATATATGGTCCCATTGGTCACGCGGTTGATGTGTTCGCCATATTGGGTACTTTATTTGGACTGGCAACCAGTTTGGGTATTTCAGTCTCGCAAATCAATACCGGTTTAAACTATTTGGTTCCTAGTATTCCCGTTAATAATACCGTGCAGGTCATTGCGATTGCTTTGATTACCGGTTTGGCATTGATATCAGTATTGGCAGGTATGGACAAAGGGGTAAAAAGACTGTCTATATTGAATATGATATTGGCTACAGCGTTGATGTTGTTTGTGTTTATGGTTGGACCTTCAGTATTTATCTTAAATGCCTTTATGGAAAATACGGGCAGCTATTTAGGTAATATTGTTGAGCGTACCTTTAGCTTACAGGCTTATCAGCAAGGGGATTGGATTACCAGCTGGACGCTATTTATCTTTGCATGGACGATTTCATGGTCACCGTTCGTTGGCATGTTCATTGCCAAGATTAGCCGTGGTCGTACCATTCGTGAGTTTATTGCAGGTGTTATGCTGGTACCAACCATTTTTACTTTCTTTTGGTTTGCCGTGTTTGGTGATACGGCGCTCAACATGATTATGGTACAAGGCTATAAGTCATTGATTAGCGAAGTACAGAACAATCAAGCCATTGCGTTATTTAAACTACTTGAGAATCTACCGTTTACACAAGTCGTGTCTTCACTGGCAGTCGTGCTTATTATTACCTTTTTTATTACTTCATCTGATTCAGGGTCGCTGGTGATTGACTCATTGGCAGCAGGTGGACGCAGTGATACGCCCGCGTGGCAACGAACGTTTTGGGTCGTGACACTAGGCGTTGTTGCCTCTGTGCTTTTGATTGCAGGAGGGTTACAAGCGCTGCAAACCGCCGCTATTGTCAGCGCCTTGCCGTTTACCATTATTATTTTAATAGCGATGTATGGTATGTGGAAAGCATTACGCATTGAGGGTCATCGTACTCAGAGTTTAGCCAATGACAACCATTTGCCGCCGCATCTGCTCAAGCTCGATGCTTGGCGTGATCGGATTGATTACATCACTGAGCAACCAAGCCGCGAGGATGTTTTAGGTTATATTAAAGGCACGGTTATGTCATCGATGACTGAAGTTGCCGAAAAATTTAAAGAGACTGGTTGGCTGCCTGAAGTGAACTATGATGACAATAATAATCGAGCGGTATTGGAGCTACAACGTGGCGATGATGTGGAATTTTGGTATGAGGTACGCTTAACGCATCGAGATACGCCTGAGTATTATAAGAAAGGCGTGGTGAGTAATACTGTACAAGATCACTCTTACCGCGCCCAAGTTTATTTGCGTCGGGGCGGGCAAACTTATGATTTGTACGGTTATCAGTCTGAATCAGTTATTAACGACATTATCGACCAGTTTGAGAAGTATCTCTACTTTGTAGACGAAGCGCCTAATACCTTGCCATGGCGTATGCAGGAGCATGATGAAGATATTACTTTGGAGCAGGGCAGCGTGTTTGATAAGTAAGTATATTACATAGGAATTTTAATGTTAATAAATCTTATTAGTTGCCTGAGTGATGACGTAATCACTTGCAATATGTGCCTGAACGCTTAGAATAACGGCTTGTTTTTATGATAAATCAAGCCGTTATTTATGCCTAATAATTCTTCTCAGCACACTCATTATATTCCAGCTTCTGCACCAGCAGCCTTGTCAGAAAATACTCATCCATTATTAAAGCCATTAATGATTGGCGGTTTAAAGATTGAAAACCGTCTTATCGTTGCGCCAATGGCAGGGGTGACAGACAATCCTTTTCGCAGGTTATGCAAATCCTTTGGTGCCGGTCATGCCGTCAGTGAGATGATAATCGCTGATACTGCCTTGTATGCCCGCAAAAAGTCTTTATATCGCGCCAATTTTGATAATGAAATTGCGCCCATTTCCGCGCAAATCGCTGGCGCTGAACCAGATAAACTGGCGCAAGCGGCACAATATCAGATTGATAACGGCGCGCAAATTATTGATATTAATATGGGCTGTCCAGTTAAAAAAGTCTGCCGTAAGCTGGCAGGTTCAGCATTATTACAAGATGAAGATTTGGTCGCGCGGCTGTTAGATGCAACGGTTAATGCTGTCAATGCGCCAGTGACACTCAAAACGCGGTTGGGTTATGAAAATGGTCGTGAAAACATTTTGCGTGTGGCAAAGCGAGCCGAGCAAGCTGGTATTGCTGCCATTGCCATTCATGGGCGTACTCGCGAAGATATGTATACGGGCGATGCTCGATACGACTTAATTCGAGAAGTTAAGGAAAGCGTTAACATTCCTGTGATTGCCAATGGTGATATTGATAGCGCCCAAAAAGCCCAACGTATTTATGAGTTGACGGGCTGTGATGCAGTAATGATCGGGCGTGCGGCACAAGGGCAGCCATGGTTATTTCGAGATATCAGACATTTTTTACAAACGGGTGAAACTTTACCAGCGCCAACAGTCAGTGAAATTAAAGACATCGTTTTAGCGCATCTACAAGAGTTATACGGTTTTTATGGCGAATATTCTGGCTGCCGTATCGCCCGTAAGCATATCGCATGGTACACCACAGGCATTCCCAACTCTAACGCCTTTCGCCAAGCCATGTATGGCGAAGAAAGCACCGCTGGTCAATTCCGTGTGGTTGATACTTTTTTAACTGCTCATGAATAAGGCAAATGCATAGACCTACAAATAGTTAATCTGTCCCTGATACGGTTGATATAGCAGGGCTTTTATGATTATCCGTCATTTAACTACGTACCGACCCTACATTTTTGTTATATTGAACCGAGAAGAAATATCGAACAATTGTGCTAAAGTTAATGGACGGACAATAACTAATAAGGGCGTTTTATGGCTAATCCTTCAAGAGCAGCAATTACTAAAGTGGTTAATGGCAAAAATATCCTGATTACAGGAGCTTCAAGCGGCATCGGCGAGCGGACAGCATACTTACTCAGTGAATGTGGCGCTCACGTCATCTTATTGGCACGCACCGAAGAAAAATTAAAAGGCGTTCAAGAAGCCATTGAGGCGAAAGGTGGTAAAGCAAGCTACTATCCTTGTGACCTTACCGATATGGATCATATTGAGAAAGTAACCGCGCAAATCATTGCTGATTTCGACCATATTGATGTATTAGTCAATAATGCTGGTCGCTCGATTCGCCGCTCAGTTCATGAGTCTGTTAACCGCTTTCATGATTTTGAGCGTACCATGGATATCAATTATTTTGGTGCCGTCAAAATTATCCTTGGCTTTTTACCGACCATGATTGCTAGAAAATCCGGACAAATTATTAATATCTCATCTATTGGTGTGCTAGCAAATAGTCCCCGTTTTGCCGCTTATGTGGCCTCAAAATCAGCATTGGACGCGTTTAGCCGTTGTTTGGCTGCTGAGGTAAAAGGCGATAACATTACAGTGACCAATATTTTTATGCCGCTAGTGCGTACACCAATGATTGCACCAACCAAATTGTATCGTTATATGCCAGCGCTCATGCCAGATGAAGCTGCATTGATGGTTGCAAAAGCCATCGTCAAACAACCGAACAGTATTGCCAGTAATATGGGCAAATTTGCATCGGCAAGTTACGCCCTAGTGCCGGCGTTTAACGTCAGTGTGCAGTCTATTGGTTATCGTATTTTCCCGAGCTCAACGGCAGCACAAACCACGGATTCTAAACCAAACTTAGCGCAGCGTGCTTTTGCTAAAATTATTCCTGGTGAATTGCATTAGACGTTTATTAAATTAGTCAATCAAGAACGGTTTTTCTTAACATAAAAACCGTTTAAGAATCGTTAATAGGGGTCGCGGGTGTTTCTTGCTTAGTAAGGTTATTTTTATTTTGCCAAGGAAAGCGACCTTCTAACTCTACTTGTAATGACAAACTTAAAAAGGTGCGAATAAGAACGATAAAGCCCAATACCATCACACTACGCAGAGTGGGAGTGGTGACCACCGTTGCCATAATATCAGCGGCAATCAGTACCTCAAGTCCTAACAAAATAGACTTACCAACTGCTTGTCTAATCTCAAGATAGGTCTGATGAGTGAAATTATGAATGGATTTAATGGCTAAGTAGACGGCAAATAGTAGCCCTGCCACCATAATGAGCACGCCAAGAAATTCAATAGTTTTAGCAATAATATCAATATAATGCGCTAAATATTCTATCAAAATATTTATCCTTAATATTGGTCATGATAACGAATTTCAGCTAGCTATAGTTTAGCCAAATACCCGCCGCAATATCCAAAATAGTCCTGCCATAACAATAATAATCACGAAAATTCGCTTCACCCAATAAGGAATAAGCGGTTTGTTGTATCCCAATTCGTTAAGCTTGCTATCAAGTCCACGTTGTAAGCTTTTAAAGCTTTGCTGGTCTGGGGTTGATTTTACGCGGTCTTTGATTAAGACGGGTATCTCTTCGCGAGCCTGTTCTCCATCAAACGTTAGCGCTTCTGTGGGAATGCCTTGCTTATTGGCAATGGCGTTAAGTTTTTGTTGCTGCTTAGCCTTAAATTCGGTTTCATAGACGTCGATACGTTCTTTAGCGGCATCCATACTAATACTTTCTTCTGCCACTAAGGTGTTGATAGCCATCACGATATTGCCTTTTTCAATCATCATGATGACCGTTTTTGACAATTTAATATTGACAGGCTTTGAGCTGGGATCAGAGTTAAACATGGCTATCCTTAATGATAATTCTTATTTTTAGAAGGGCTTGTTTTTTGAGGGTTAGTTTGGTGGTAGTAAACGCAATAAGCGCGTTATAACCATTATAATAAAGTTAGTATAGCAACTTTGTATCCGTGTTCTGTAGGCAGATAGTCATAAATGACAGCCAAAAAAATACCGCAATCGTCATGAATGCGGCATTTTTTATTAAACTAGGTATTATTAAAAATAATAAAAACTATTTATCTTTCCAGCGTTGGATAGATTCTTTAATCACTTCTTTAGCCTCGTTTACATCGCCCCATGATTCAACCACAGTCGTGCCTGCTTTTTTCAAGTCTTTATAGTGGCTAAAGTGGAACTGTAATTGGTTGATAAGCTGTTTTGGCAAGTCTTCTAGGCTATTGTAAGCATTGCCGGTATCACGATCGTCAGCAGGTACGACAACGATTTTGTCATCGATTTCGCCATCATCAACGAATTTCATGACGCCGATTACTTTTGCTTTTAAGAAGATACCCGTTGGCAAAGGCTGTTCTGTGATGATTAGCGCATCAAGCTCATCGCCATCTTCATCAAGGGTTTGTGGAATAAAACCATAGTTGCAAGGCTTAGCAAAAATCTGTGGGTCAATACGGTCAAGCTCAAATACGGCCAACTCGCGATTCCATTCGATTTTATGGCTGCTACCGGCTGGGATTTCAACAACCACGTTAATAATGCCGCCATCAACATCGCCTGCGTCTAGAATTTTATTAAAATCTGCCATAAAGTGCTCCAATGTAATTTTGTTATGAATACTTCAACGATAAAGGGAATATGTTGGCGCGCTAGGATAATTGCGGCGCCTAATTTGTGCCGAGTGCGAGTATAGCAAGTTTAAATGTTTTTTTCTCGCAATCCTTAAGTCTAAGCGCGCACGATATTATGCACAATTAGACAAACGATTGTAGGTGACAATTTAATTGTCAGTCAGCTTTCAGGCAAATTTCAACTTAAACTACGGCTATGATTTTGGTGCAATAGCACGTAGCTCAATTAATCCAGCATGACGTTGGGCGATATTATCAATGAGTTTTTGCGTCACTTGCTCATAATTTAAGGCATCAGCAAGCTGGGTGTCCATTGCTGAAAAGTCGGACAATCGTAGCATTTGCATACCAGCATAGCCACACGGGTTGATGGCATTAAAGGCGGCTAAATCACAATCGACATTAAGCGCGATGCCATGATAGCTAAAACCGTGCTTAATCTTAAAACCGAGTGAGGCAATTTTACCAATCATGATGGCGTTATCATTTAGCTCGTTATTGCTTTTATTAGTATCGTTTTTATCAATGTCGTTATTGGAAATAGTGTCAGCGTGATTGGCATATAAATAAACACCGGGCGCATCACGGCGTGCATGGGCGCTGATATTGGTCGTAGTGGCTAAAGGATGATTTTTTAAGCAGTCATTGACTACATCTTCAATGGCTTGCTCAGCATGAGAGACTAGATGCCGCACACTCCAGCCCAAGCTATGCAAATCAAACAGCCAATAAATAACCAGTTGCCCATGTCCATGCCAAGTGACTTGCCCACCGCGATCGGTCTTAATAATCGGCGTCGTGGTATGCTGCAAGATATGCTCTTCTTTGCCTGCTTGCCCAAGCGTATAGACGTCATTATGATCGACAATCCATAGCTCGTCAGGCGTGCGCAATCCTTGCTCTTTTTTAAGGGCAATGCGCTTAAGCGTGCGCTGTAGCATGGCATCATGAGTTGGATTATAATCGGCAGCTATTAGCGATTTGCTTAGAAGGGTGTCGCTTATCAGCGTATCATTACTATGAAGTGTCATGAGGAAGGTGTCTTCTTATTGTGTAGAAAGTAGGATGTAGAAATAGAAAGATGATGGTGCAGGCGATTTAAAATTATTAAACTTAAAGTTTCATGATGAAAAAAAGCTGACAATGAATAAGTGTAGCAGTTTTTAATAGCAGTATTCAGAAACGTCATGGAGTTAACGTGCCCAAAAAAATGGCTAAAATTTTTGACAGTACTGTCTATTTTGTCACTTACTTAACGTTTTACACACCGATTGGTCTATTAAACGCGCTTTTCATTTATGAATCAATAGGCTACATTGACAGATAAAGCAGAGATATAGTTCTGATCGAATCTAGTACAGCATGATAACGAACCCTGATACTAAAAATAATATGACTCATGATAGGTAGCCCGCAGATGGATAATCAACAACACGACAACCAGCAAAGCAATCATAATGCATCAGCAGCGATGAATGTTACTGATATGGCAATAACAATAGTGACGGATAAGGCGCAACTACACGCGCAATTTTTACGTTTGCAAACGTTAAGCCGTACCAAGCCTATTTTAGAATGGAGAGTTCGTGAGACCCAGCTTGATAATTTAGAGGCGATGCTGAGTGACAATCAAGACGCGTTTGCAAAAGCCATTAGCGCGGACTTCGGGCACCGCAGTGTGTCAGAGACGCAGTTTGCCGAATTATTCCCGAGCTTTACGGGTATTACTCATGCCAAAAAGCATGGTAAAGCGTGGATGAAAACCCGCCGTGCGTCTATCTCCGCGCTTTATTTACCTGCTCATAATGAAATTCAGCCGCAGCCCTTAGGTGTGGTGGGCATTATGGTACCGTGGAACTATCCATTATATTTAGCGATTGGACCGATGATTGATGCGTTAACCGCAGGCAATCGGGTGATGATTAAGATGAGCGAGGCAGCACCGCAATTTGCGCAGGCTTTTGCTAAAGCTATCGCTCATTATTTTTCAGCAGATATGGTTTGCGTGGTACTTGGTGAGGTTGATATGGCAGAAGCCTTTAGCAAGCTGCCTTTTGATCACCTGCTTTATACTGGCTCAACCGAGGTTGGCAAAAAAGTAATGGCAGCAGCGGCGCCCAACTTAACGCCTGTGACCCTTGAGCTGGGTGGCAAGTCGCCGGTAATTGTTTTAGAGGACGCCCATTTAGAAAGTGCGGTCAATCGGATTATGATGGGCAAGACTTTAAATGCTGGACAAACTTGTATTGCGCCGGATTACGTCCTTATTCCGCGTCAGCACCATCCGCGTTTTATTACCTTAGCGAAAGCGTGGCTACAACAGCATTATCCTAATATTGCCAATAATCCAGACTATAGCCATATTATTAATAATCAGCAATTTGAGCGCGTGCAAGGTTATCTAGAGGAGTTGCCAGCAGACAGTATCTATCCGCTGACTGATATTGCTGCCAATGCTGAGACGCGATTGCTCACCCCAGTAATTGTTACTGAGCCTGATGCCGATAGCAAACTCATGCAGAATGAAATTTTTGCCCCGATTTTACCGCTGATCCACTATGAGGTAGTTGATGATGCCATTGAGTTTGTCAATGAGCGTCCGCGTCCGTTGGCGTTATATGTGTTTGGTAATAATGACCAGCAGATAGAACAAGTGCTGGCACGGACGGTATCGGGTGGCGTCTGTATCAATGAAGTCATCGTCCATGTGGCGCAGCATGATTTGCCTTTTGGCGGGGTTGGGCATTCAGGCATGGGTGCGTATCACGGTAAAGCTGGCTTTGAGCGTTTAAGCCATCTTAAACCTGTGTTTGTGCAATCTAAGCTGAATGGTATGAATTTGCTACTACCACCTTATGGTGACTTATTTAAAAAGGGCATGGCATTGTTGTTAAAATAATTGAACTATTAAAATAGCAGATTAGCTAGGTATCACTTTTCATCTAAACAGCTTATTCAAATAGCGCTTATGATAATAGGCGCTATTTTTTATGAGTAAACTTTTGTTATTAGAACTATAAATTACTATATTTCTTAGTAAGGTTAAACGATAGTTAAGATGATTGTGTATTTGCCGTTTTATTTCACATTATTGTTACTGTTTTTTATTAAAATAACGATAAATAGGATATGTCATGCGCCAATGGATTGCGTTAAGTTTACTGCTATTAAGTTCGTGGTTACTGCCGGTATCTGCATCGGCAGCGTGTGATACGCCGATTAAATTTGGCGCATTGACTTGGGAGAGTGGTCAATTTACCACTGGCGTGCTCAAATATATTGCTGAAAATGGCTATGATTGTCAGATTGAAGAAGTGCCAGGCGCAGGTCCAGCGCTTGAAACCGCGCTATCACAAAACGATATTCAAGTCATTGGCGAGCAGTGGGTAGGGCGTTCGCCTATTATGGAGCAAGCCATCAAAGATAAGAAGGTGGCGGTGATTGGTGATACGCTCAAAGGTGGCGCAACCCAAGGCTGGTATGTGCCCAAATATGTGATAGAAGACAATCCTGGGTTACGTCGTTATCAAGATTTGCCAAAATATGCGCATCTATTTAAAGATCCTGAAGATCCAAAAAAATCACGTTTTATGAATTGTCCTTCTGGCTGGGCGTGTGAGGTGTTTAACACGCGCTTGCTGAAGAATACGGGTCTTGGTAATACCTTTAATAATGTCCATCCTGGTACAGGCGCGGCTTTAGATGCTGAGATTGCATCGGCATTTGAGCAGCGAAAGCCGTTATTGTTTTACTATTGGCAGCCGACAGGTTTGATTGCCAAATATGACTTTGCACCGTTGGCATTTCCTGCGCATGATGATGCGTGCTGGCAAGACTTGTTACGAGCAGATGGTACGGCTGATTGTGTTTCTGGTTTTCCGGTATCGCCATTAGGTATAGCCGTATCAACGCCATTTATAACCACCAATCCAGAAGTCTCTGAGTTTTTCAAGAAAGTGCAGTTTACACCTAATGAGCTCAATGGTGCTATTTTGGCAATGAGTGAAAGTAAGCGTAGTGGCGATGAACAGGCATTAGAATTTCTACGTGACAACCCAACAGTCTGGCAAGCATGGATATCTGACACCGCAGCCAATAATCTTGCGACTGCTTTAGGAATTAACTTAAAAGCGGATAGCGCAGATAATACTAATAGTATTGCTCCTTTAAATACCTCAGCATCAAAATCACGAACTGATACTATATTAGGATTATCATCGAGCTTTCCTTCGTGGTCGCTTGAAACGCCACTGAATAATTCTCTCGCAAGTCTTGTCAAAAATTATGGTGATATCTTTCGTAGTATCAGCCATCTGGCTTTAACGTATTTATTATTGCCTCTTGAGCGCCTACTAACGATTATTCCACCGTGGTTAATCATTGCGCTGGTGACAATATTGGCATGGTTTGGCGTACGCAAGATATGGTTTGCGCTGGCGTGCGGAGTCGGGTTGTTTTTAATTGGTGCTTTTGGGTTGTGGGGCGCATTGATTGATACGTTGGCGTTATTAATCGTATCTGTATTAATCACCGTAGTTATCGGAATTCCTATTGGTATTGCCATGTCGGCAAGTAAAGTACTGCGCAAAATTATTACGCCCATACTTGATGTGATGCAGACCATGCCAAGCTTTGTGTATTTAATACCGGTACTGATGCTATTCGGTATTGGTAAAGTGCCAGCCTTATTTGCTACCGTCATTTATGCTTTGCCACCATTGATTCGACTAACCACTTTAGGTATTACCCAAGTTAATCATGAAATGGTGGAAGCAGGGCGCTCATTTGGTAGCACTCATTGGCAATTATTAATTTGGATTAAACTGCCGCAAGCATTACCCAGTATTATGGCAGGTATCAATCAGGCGGTGATGATGTCGCTGGCAATGGTGGTGCTCGCGTCTATGATCGGCGCACCGGGACTTGGTGAAGATGTTTTACAATCTATTCAAACGCTCAATATTGGTCAAGGGTTACAAGCAGGCGCAGCGATTGTCATTGTAGCGATTATCATCGACCGTATTACTCAAGCATTTGGTCAAGGTCGCCGCGCTCGACAACAGACGATTAAAGCGAGTAGAGAACATATTTGTTGATTTGATAACTTAATAAAACAATGACCGCAGAAATTAATAAAAAAACGAGAATAATAATGAATCATATTCGGCTAGAAAATATCAGTAAAATTTATAATGCGACCAATGCGCAAGCACAGTCCGCGCTGACACTACTGGCTGAAGGTATGAATAGCATTGAGGTAAAAGAAAAAACAGGCTATTCGGTAGGACTCTATGATATTAATCTGACTATTAAAGCTGGTGAGTTACATTGTATTATGGGGCTGTCAGGTTCAGGAAAATCCACATTAATACGTCATATTAATCGTCTTATTGATCCGACCAGTGGCAAAATTTGGGTCGATACTGCCATTAATGCCCAAACCGACATTATAGAAAATGATGCTATAGCAGACAGCGCTTGTCAGTCTGCGCCTTCAACCGTTATTAATATTTTAGATTTGGATGATAAAGGTCTACAGCAGTATCGACAACAAAACGTCAGCATGGTATTTCAGCATTTTGGCTTAACGCCACATATGACCGTGCTACAAAACGTTGCCTACGGTCTGCGTGTGCGTAAAATGAGCGTAAAAGAGTGTCATGATATTGCACGGCACTGGCTCAATGAGGTGGGGCTGCCAAATTTAGAAAATAGCTATCCTGATGAATTATCTGGTGGTATGCAGCAGCGTGTCGGGCTGGCACGTGCATTAGCCACTGATAATCCTATTTTGCTGATGGATGAAGCATTTTCTGCCCTTGATCCTTTAATTCGTGCGCAATTACAAGACCAGCTGCTAGAATTGCAAGCACGGTTGAATAAAACAATTGTATTTATTACTCATGATATTGATGAAGCGGTCAAAGTGGGTCAACGTATTAGTATTTTAAATGGCGGACGTTTGGTACAGACGGGTACGTCCAGCGAATTACGAAATAACCCAGTTGATGATTATGTTGCGCAATTTATGCAAGCAAGAAAGTAAATATCAAACCATTATTTCTTAAAAAATAGTCTATAAAATGATATCAAGATATAGTAATAAATATCAAATAGCCTAAGTAATTATAACGTCTTAAATATTTTAAAAGCTATTCTCCATTTCTACCCCTCCTTTCTAAACAATCTGTTTTCGTTAGACGATTCCTAAGCAAAAATTCAATTAGCTTATCATTTAAAATGTATAAGCCACTATTTTTATCTACAGTCTTACGCGGCTGTAAAATAAATGTATCTGCTTGTATTTTACTGTTAATTTAAACTAAATTATAAATGTATACTATTAAAATTATCTAATTGTAATTATTATTTAACCCTCGTATCATTTACATATAACCAAATTACTCATCTAAATTTTCGCTTCTATTTATTATTTATATTGTATGAGATAAGGTATATTTTTCTAAAATAATCTCATTATATTTAATCCTTTTTCATGCGTATAAAAAATTTCAGAGAAATAATAGCTGCTACCTCATAAATAGTCGTAAGGCTTCATAACAAGGATATATCATGTCATATAAAAATTCTCAAAATGACGCTAATGACAACGACTCAACGCCAGAATCACAGCGTCAACCATCGCGTTGGTTAAAAAACATCAGCGCAGTTGGGGTCACCAGTGTGTTAAGTGCCGGGCTATTACTAGCTTGTGGGCAAATGAGCGGTGCCGAAAATAACGCCAAGAGTAGCGCCAAATCAGGCAGTAAAAATAGTGGTATCACAAGCTCACGTGACATGCTGCCATCCGATATGCTTAAGCAAATGCAAGCCTTACCGCAGTTAACCAAAGGGCTGGGTAAAAATGGGGCAGCTGTTATTGACCCTAATAAGCCGACGCTAGTGAAATTTTGGGCGAGCTGGTGTCCGTTATGTTTGGGTACATTGGAGGAAACTGAAAGCTGGCGCACTGATCCTAAATTTGCAGGCTTAAACGTCGTTACTGTCGCAAGTCCAGGGCATCTGAATGAAAAAGCGTCAGGCGAGTTTGAAAAATGGTATGCAGGAGTGCAGTCTGATTATCCAAGGTTACCGGTATTGGTTGACGTATCAGGCGAGCTAATCAATAAGCTTGGTGTGCAAGTGTATCCAAGTTGGGCAATACTTGATAAAAAAGGCAATCTGGTGCATCTGGTTAAAGGCAATATGACCGAACAGCAAGCCTATGCGTTGGCGGAGAATGCCGGTAACGATTTTGCTGAGCTAAAAGCGGGAAGTGCCAAGCCTGACGCAACATCGGCAGCAGATAATAGCAAAATTGAGTCTATTAACAAAAAAGGTGAGGTTTATTACAACGCCCAAGGTAAGCCGATTAATACTCGTACGATTTACTTAGCAGGTGGCTGTTTTTGGGGCGTTGAAGCCTATATGGAACGGGTCGATGGCGTTATCGATGCAGTATCTGGCTATGCTAATGGTGCTGCTAATAAGCCAAATCCAAGCTATGAGCAGGTTATTGCTGGCTCTGGACATGCAGAAGCGGTCAAAGTAACTTATGATGCCGATAAGACTGATTTGGATACCATCTTAAAATACTACTTCCGCGTGATTGACCCAACCAGCCTCAATAAACAAGGCAACGATCGCGGCGTACAATACCGCTCTGGCGTTTATTATACGGATAGCAAAGATAAAGCCGTTATTGATGCTGCCGTAAAAGAGGTTCAAAGCAAATACCAACAAAAAGTCGTGGTTGAAAATAAGTCATTAGATAATTTCTACCTCGCTGAAATGTATCATCAAGATTATTTAGCTAAAAATCCAAATGGTTATTGTCATGTGGATTTAAGTCTGGCTGATGATAAACCAGAAGGCGTAGCGCGTACCAAGCTTGCACCGGTAACCACGGTTGCTGAAACTTTATCCGCTAAGCGTTACGCGGGTTTTGATAAAAATGCGCTCAAAAACACTTTGACCAAAGAGCAGTATAATATTACTCAAGATGCTGGTACAGAGCGCGCCTTTAGTCACGAATATGATGAGCTCTTTGCGCCCGGTATTTATGTTGATGTTGCAAGTGGTGAGCCGTTATTTTTATCAACGGATAAATACGCCTCAGGTTGCGGTTGGCCAAGCTTTACCAAACCGATTGATATGCAAGTGATTACCCAACATAAAGATATGGCATTTAATATGGTGCGCACTGAGATTCGTTCACGGGTTGCCGATTCGCACTTGGGTCATGTATTCCCCGATGGTCCTAAGGATCGCGGCGGTTTGCGCTACTGTATCAATGGCGGGGCGTTACAGTTTATCCCTGTCAGTGCGATGCCACAATCCGGCTATGCGCCATTAGTCAAGCTGGTTAAATAAGTCCCTGTTATTATGAATACATTAGCTTATTTTTCCATCAAATGATTTAATGTATTCACTCTTATTTAACAATAAAAAAGGCGCTAGAATTAATTTTTAGCGTCTTTTTCGTGGTTCAATTCTTGAAATTAACCGATAAATTGGTATTAAAACGATGCTAAAAACGTAGTAGTTTTGCTGTTAATACCGGTCAATTATGCAAAAAATAATAAACTTCGTTATACTCAGACCTCTATTTATCGACTACTATCATTGCTCCGTCATAAATATGTGCTACTCAAGATTGACTTACAGCGCAACTTTACGGATTGAATGATGCTCACTTTTTATTTTCGCGTTTAAGGCTGTAACATGACCGTTACCCATATTCCTACTAGCGTTGCCCCCATTATCACATCATTACTTGATAACGATTTGTATAAATTCACCATGTTACAAGCGATGCTCCATCAATTTCCGCAGACGCATGGCGTTTATCGGTTTCGCTGTCGCAATAATCAAGATGCGGCTTATCCATTAGCTGATATTAAAGACGCTTTAGAGCAGCAATTGGACAGCTTATGTGAATTGCGCTTCTTGCAAGATGAACTCGATTACTTACGTAGTCTGCGTTTTATGCGTTCAGATTTCGTTGATTATCTTGAATTATTTAAGCTAAAACGTCGTTTTATTACCGTGAGTACGGACGAGAAAGGTCGGTTATTTGTCGACATCGAAGGACCAATGATTCAGGCAATGTTCTTTGAAATCTTTGTTTTAGCGATTGTAAATGAGTTGTATTTTAATGCCTTATCGAATCCTACTGTCATTGCAGAAGGTCAGCGCAGACTTGATGAAAAGGTAGCCTTATTACATGACTACGCTGAGCAACAAGCTTCTCAGCAACAGATAGTGGATAAGCCGCCATTTATAGTGGCTGATTTTGGGACGCGCAGGCGTTTTAGCAAGGCGTGGCAGGCGCATGTGGTAGAAACACTGCATAAAGCGGTGCCAAAAATAGTGAGCGGTACATCCAATGTGTATTTAGCGAAAAAACTTAATATGACGCCTATTGGCACCATGGCACATGAGTTTATGCAGGCATTTCAGGCGTTAGATGTGCGTTTGCGTGATTCACAAAAAGCGGCGTTAGAATCTTGGGTACATGAGTATCGCGGTGACTTGGGTATTGCATTGACCGATGTGGTGGGCATGGATGCGTTTTTACGCGATTTTGATTTATATTTTGCCAAGTTATTTGATGGATTGCGTCATGACAGTGGCGACCCCTATATTTGGGGTGATAAAGCCGTTGCGCATTATCAAAAATTAAAAATAGACCCCAAAACTAAATTGCTTACCTTTAGTGATGGTTTGGATTTGCAAAAAGCGTGGGCGTTGCATCAGTATTTTAATGACCGTATCAAAACCAGTTTTGGTATTGGCACCAATTTGACCAACGATATGGGCTTAACACCATTAAATATTGTCTTAAAATTGGTAGAATGTAATGGGCAACCGGTAGCTAAATTGTCTGATAGCCCCGGTAAAACCATGATTAATAATGACACCTATTTGGCTTATTTACGTCAAGTATTTGAAGTAGATGCACCGGAATAATAAGCTTTTCTTAAAGGTTACGGTCAGTAGATTCTTTATCGGCAAAGGCAGCATCTAGCGCTTGCTGAATGGCATTAATACGAGTTTCGCACACACGATAAGCGGCAATAGACTCTTCAACTGTGGTCATTAAATTATCAATATCCGGCTCATCTTGCTGCTGAAGTTCCGCAGCATTGGTTTTTAAAATATCGTACGCTGCCTTAAAGGTTTTTGGGGCGGCTTTTTTGCGTTTGCGTGTTGGGGCGTTGGTAGAAGTAGTCATAAAAAATCCTAAGGCTTTGATATGTTATTAAAAGGAAAGGTTTAGCATAATAATAATCAGATAATAATGTGTGCTTAATTTGGTGAATAATCAGTCGTTATAGTTGCGATATTGTCATTTTCAACATAGCTAATATGAGCGGTTGCTTGACCATCTTTTAATATAATTTTGATGGTTTGGTCAGGAGAAAGCTGCTCACTACTAGTTAGCCTTTGGTTGGTTTTCCCATCTCTAATGAATGCATAACCTTGTTTGAGCACGCGCGCTGGCTGATGCAAAACGATAACATCGCGTAAATACTGGGTATCTCGCTGTGCTTGCATTACTTGTTGTTGGGCGCTTTTTATAATGGTGTGTTGATAGTCTTGGCTGTTATTGCGCGCGCTATTAATCTGTTGATAAGCAGCTGATTGTGTTTGTTCAAGAGACTCTTTTGCCACTCGTGCGGCTTGACCGATTTGACGTTGGGCACTTTGCTCAATACTACGCCATGCAAAGTGGCTGTCTTTTTGTAGGGCAGTCAGCTGACCAATGGTCTGCGACTGGATGCGATTAAGCTGCCGTGTGCTTTGCTCAGTAGCCGCTTGTAATTGACGATTGGCAGCTTGCTGTATTTGGCTCTGATAATTTAACACTTGCGTGACTAATTGCGCTAAATGAGTGCTGATAGCCGCAATTACTTTCGATGGGGTATCAAAGCTGCTATGCGCTACTTCATCCAAAATCACTTTATCGCGCTCATGCCCAATGCCAACCCACACCGGCACCGACTGTTCGGCAACCAACGCGGCAAGCTCATAATCATTCAAGTATGCCAAATCCCCAACCGCGCCGCCACCACGAATAATCACTAGTAAATCTGGTAAACGCTGATAAGTCGCATAAAAATCCTGCTGTGCACTGACAATGGCTTGGCGTATCTCCATAGGCGCATGATTACCCTGAAAGGTCGCATGATGATAATGAAAATGACAAGCGCCAGTTTTTGCTAGCCTATCGGCATCCGCTTGAAAATCGCCCAAGCCCGCTGCCTTTTCAGGGGCAATGACCAGCACATGCTCTATATCAAACGGGCTAGGTAATTGCTGATTCAGATGTAATAGCCCTTCACCGGTCAGGCGATCAACCATTTCAGCGTACTGGCGGGCGAGGTCACCTAATGTATAACTGGGATCAATATCTTCGATGGTCAGCGAAAAACCATACTGCGCATGAAAGCCTGCCGATACTTTTAATAATACCGTCAAGTCGCGGTCAAGTGCCATGCCGGTTGCGCGCTCAAATTTTGCCAAGACGCGCGTGGCTTTAAAGCGCCACAGGTTGCCACGGCAGCTTGCGACAACCTTACCGTCATCGTCTTTTTCCGCCAACTCAAAGTAATAATGCCCGCCTTTACTTGAGAGGTTACGAATTTCAGCCTTTACCCATACTCTATGGTCAAAGGTTTGTTTGATCACCATATCAACAGCGGCTAAATAATCACTCAGGCGCAGCACTGTATCTTCAAGGTTTTCTGCCAGACTGTCCTCAATTTCAGCAAGCTCAGCTTCAAGGGTCGCCAAATCTTTGGCAGGCATTAGTACTTTATCCTTCCCTTTATCCTTTTCTGATTTTTTAGCATTCAGGTGAGCGACATTGGCAAGATTGGGTTTGCGCATAATAATAGACCAAGAGGATAGCTAGCGTGGAAAAAAGAAAGCGATAAGAAGGGTAGCTTAGCGTAAAATCCACCTGATAAACAACTTGTTCCCATTATTCATAACAAAAAAGCCAATAAATATGCGATAAGAAAAATATCTTAATCGCATATTTATTGGCTAGCAGTTACTTATTAAAAGCAGGTTTTCGATTTGTAAAAACTTTAAATATGTATCAAAGCCGATTACTGGCAACGGAAATTAATTGTATATTCATAGTCATCATTGCGTGAGGTATCTGTTGGCGTTTTGCCAAATATACCGCCAATTTGTCCAATCACTCGACCCGTACGTTCACCTAAAATACCATTATATTTGGTTGTATCATTTACCACTATCACTTGGCGAGAGCCGCACGTCTTTTTAGCGCTGTCTAAGGCATTTTGTTGCGCTTTGATTTTAGTGGAGCTTACACCTGTGGTCTCATAAGTGGAGTTGGCACGTTGAATAACAGGCGAGGTGGTAGAGGTTGATTGACAAGCGCTCAAGGTCAGCGCTGCGGCTAATGCGGCAGTGAAAGTCACAGTTTTATTAAAGGTCATCATAATATAATCCTATCAATAACAGAGAAAAAAAACAGAAAAGCAAAATAAGGCAAAAGTCTGGAGCTATACTTGGTGAATTTAACCTATTTCTAACCTTACCGTCTAGATGGTTAATGTGTAGGGTGTTACCGCCATGTTGCCTGCTAGCAAATCATCATATTTATACGAATAAACTGCCTTTTAATGTGGCGTTATAACAAGCGCATGAGTATGGTAATAACCATTTATAAAGCGTTATTTAGGTATGGTTTAGCCATTATTTCTACTTTGTGTAATATTATTAGGCATTAAAGAGCACAAACACGGCAGATACACAGCAAATCACTTGAAATATAACTCATATCTAGGATAATTAGCCTATCTTTTTTTAATGAAACATACCTATTATGCCTTTAATTCCTGCTCCTGCCGGTGTTCTTGAAGTTGACGCACTATGGCAGCAAGACAATCCTAATGATCCAAATACCGATACCGTCGCCTTATTGTGTCATCCCAATCCGCTATTTGACGGTACGATGAATAATAAAGTGGTGACCACCATGTACCGATTTGCGCGTGATAGTGGCATGCATGTGGTACGGTTTAACTTTCGCGGCGTTGGACAATCGACTGGCGAACACGATTATGCGAATGGTGAAGTGACGGACGCAATGACCGTGCTACAATGGCTGGCAGGTCAAACCAGTGCGCGAAAACTGTGGCTAGGTGGCTTCTCATTTGGTGGTTATGTGACGGCGCGCGTGGCAGAGCAAGTGTTGACGTCAGCGCATGTTTGGGGTCTAAGCGACTTTGATATTGTCAATGTTGCGCTGATTTCCCCTTCTATAGAAAAAAATGACGGCAGTGATTTAACTTTGCCCATTGCAAAAACCTTTGAGATTTATGGCGATGCAGATGAGGTGATAGCGCCTGAAAATATGCAGGATTTTGCTGATCGTTTGGGCATTAGAGTCAGTATCGTTGAAGGCGCTGGGCACTTTTTTCATGGTCGCTTAACGGAATTGAAAAAGCTATTACAACAGCAGAGCTTTGATGCGGATACGCAGTAATTTTAATGCTTAGCGGTGCTGATATTTAATAATGTAGTGGCAGTGATATAGTAACCGTGATGTAAGAAATCACGCAGCGATAGAATACCATAGTACTGAAATATACAATATTACTGAAATAAACGGTTGGAAATGAATTAATAACTGCTGAATAGGCAGCGATTGATTTTACTGTATTTCGATAAATTAAATTGATTATTGTTATCCCTTAAGCCGTGCTAACCTAAAGAGTGGTGTTGATAAGCCACTCTGACATCTCGGTTGCTACTTTCTCAGTGTAAAAGACATAAGTGGGTAGCAATGGACGGTTTCAACACATTGTTTTATTGTTTATTTTGTCGAATGACGAGTCGTCTTATGAGATTATCTCCATTGCAGCGTTACGAGCAAGTCATCAAGAATGATGACTTTACCCGAGATGACCAGCAGTATCAGGCCATGAGTTACCTCGATGATCTTTATCATCAGCTGAATGCCAGTGCTCAGCGCAAAAAGGGTTTTTTTAGCTTTTTAAAAGCCAAACCTGCCGCGCCAAAGGGTCTATATATGTGGGGCGGAGTGGGGCGTGGTAAAACGTGGATGATGGACATGTTCTACGATTCGCTGACGATTGAGCGTAAAATGCGTCAGCACTTTCATCACTTTATGCAGCGTGTGCATCATGAGCTTAATTTGATTCATGGCGAGTGTAATCCACTGGAAAAAGTGGCGGATATCATTTATGCCGAAGCGGTGGTGATTTGCTTTGATGAATTTTTTGTCTCTAACGTCTCTGATGCGATGATTTTAGGTGATTTATTTACCATGTTATTTGATCGCGGTATTACCTTAGTGGCAACCTCCAATATCGCGCCTTCAGGATTGTATAAAGATGGTCTGCACCGTGATCGCTTGCTGCCTGCCATTGCCGAAGTAGAAAAGCATACGACCGTGATGAATATTGACTCGGGTATCGATTATCGGCTGCGGGTATTGCAACAGGCGGAGCTTTATAAATCGCCGATGACCAAAAGCAATCACCATTGGCTGGCGAATCGCTTTGCCAGTCTTTCTAACAATGTAAAAATCAGTAATGAACCGATTGTGATTAACGGTCGCGAAATTAGAATAAATGCGCGTACAGAAACTATTTTATTTTGCGACTTTCGGCATTTATGTATGGAACCACGTTCAGCTGCTGACTTTATCGAAATTGCCAACCGTTATAGTACGGTCTTGGTCAATGCGGTGCCTGCCTTAAATGATGATTTACGCGACCCAACCCGACGTTTTATCTATATGGTCGATGAGTTTTATGATCGTCGTGTGAAGTTACTGATTCGCGCTGAGCAGTCGATTCTTGATTTATATCAAGGTGAAAAATTAGCATTTGAGATTGAGCGAACACGGTCACGCTTGCTAGAAATGCAGTCAGAAGATTATCTTAAAATGAAGCATCGCCTTGATGATGCCGCATAATGACTGTATTAAGAGTGTCTGTCTTAAGAGTGCCTCTATTATGGGCTTCTTCATCAAATAAAAAATTGAAATATAAAACTAATAATGACGTTAAATAATTAGAACGACAATAACGATAAGGATAAGTAATGAGCAAGTCTAAAGAGAAATCAGTAAAAATCAATAATGACCACTTATTAGAAGTGACCGCAACTGCGCCAAAAAATGCGCAAGTGACAGACGAGCAATTGATTCAGTGGATTAATTCTAGACGCAGTATCGGTAATTTAGAGCTGCCTGCACCCACGCATGAGCAAATTGAAGCTGCTGTATATTGTGCGGCAACCGCTCCTGACCATAAAAAGTTACAACCGTGGCGTTTTATTGTCACCGAAGGCGATGCCCGTCAAGAATTAGGGCGCGCTTTGCTGGCAGCAGCAGACGCAAAAGCCGTGAGAGATGGTGAGACCTTGTCAGATAAAGATCGACAAAAAATGGCAACGTTACCGCTACGTGCGCCCGTAATTATTACCGTTGTCACACAGATGGAAGTTCATAAAAAGGTGCCAGAATTTGAGCAAATGCTGAGTGCAGGCGCTGCAGTGCAAAATCTAATTTTAGCCTTAAAAGCACAAGGATTTAGTACCCTTTGGCGTACTGGATTACTATGTAATGAGCCTGCGGTTAAAGCTTATTTTAATGTGAGTGCAGAGGATTATGTGACCGCTTTTGTTTATACAGGCAGTAGCCCTTGCAATGAGCCTGCGCGCAAGCCGATAGATATTGAGCCACTACTGCGTTTTGAGTCCTAGGTTTTTAAATAATAGGTTTTAAGGCATAAGTTTTAAATAATGGGTTTTAAATTATAGTCCTTAAATCATACGTTTTTAAGTCATGGTTTTTTACCCAATGGCTTTTATTACATCATAATTTCGCAACACGCTTAGCAGCTACGAGCAATATAATCGCACTATACCTGTGAGTTGCAAGTGTATAAGCTGCAGAGATAATGACAAGCGCCTCAATATGGATAATAAGATATGACAAGTCCAATTAAAACTAAAAAAGCCAAAACGGATACAGCAAAAACTGACAAGCCAGTTGCGAATATAGAGAGCGGTCAGGATAAGCCAAGTGGGTTACTCGCTGGTATTATTGAACGTGCCGCCAAAACAGGGCTTGGGCGTAAAAAACTGGATCCAAGCACGGTTGAAGCTGACGTGACCAATAATATGGAAAAAATCTCCAAAAATCCTGCCAAGTTACGTTTGGCATTTTTGGGTGGCGGTAGCTTTGGCACTGCTATGGCAAATTTAGCGGCGCGTAATGGCTGTGATGCCACACTTTGGGTACGTGATAAACGTACAGTAAAGTCGATGGCAAAGCTGCGGATGAATAAAAAATACCTCCCCGGTTATAAGCTTGATGAGCGCCTAAAATACAGCAATGATTTAGAGGCGACCGTTAAAGATAAAGACATTATTTTTCTTGCGGTGCCAAGCCTAGCGTTTCGGGAAACGCTAAAGAATATTGCTCCGTTTTTAACAGGGCAATCGCTTGTTTCTTTAACCAAGGGCATGGAAAAAGATACCTTTGCATTAATGAGCGATATCATTAAAGATGAGCTTCCAGAGGTGAATTTTGGGGTGATGTCGGGTCCCAACCTTGCCATCGAAATCATGAAAAATATGCCGTCAGCTACGGTGATTGCCAGTGATTCAGAGCCGTTACGCCATGCGGTACAAGCGGCGCTACACAGTGCATTTTTTCGGGTCTTTGCCAGTGATGACGTTCGCGGCGTAGAGCTGGGCGGCGCGCTAAAAAATATCTATGCCATTGCTATGGGAATGGCAGCAGCGTATGAGGTAGGCGAAAATACTAAAGCAATGCTACTAACCCGCGCTTTAGCTGAAATGAGCCGTTTTGGGGTTGAAACGGGTGCCAATCCATTGACCTTTTTAGGCTTAGCAGGCGTAGGCGACTTATATGCCACGTGCAGCTCTGAGCTGAGTCGTAACTATCGTATTGGCAATATGCTTGGGCGTGGCATGAGTATTGATGCGGCAGTTAAAAAGCTGGGTCAAACGGCGGAAGGGGTCAATACCATTCAGCAAGTACATGAAAAGGCAACGAAAGAAGGCATTTATATGCCCATTACCCATGCGCTTTATGCGGTCATTTATGAAGACAAGGCTGCATTAGGGGTTGCACTACAGTTAATGGAAGCTGGATTCCGAAGTGATGTTGAGTTTGTGATGGCGCATGACCACAGTAATGCGTCACTGACGGCTCAGCTACAGGCGGCGACTCAAGATTTTCCTGCCGATACATCTAAAATGGATGACGATAAAAAAGATGACGTGTCTAGCGACAAGACAGCTTTAAGTAATGCCACAAAAGCGACTGTAGTTTTAGATAGCGATAGCAATGTTAATGACAATAACCATAATGATAGCAATGGCAAAATATCAGCCAAATAATGGCTAATAATCATTCATACATTAGCTAAAGCAACACATGGTTTATACAGGCAGATATTTAAGGAGTTAGAGTCATATGAAAATTATCTTGATGCGCCACGGGCAGGCAGAAGATGAGACGCGCCCAGATAGCGCGCGCCAACTGACAGACTTTGGACAGCAACAAGCGGTGCAAACAGCAGCCTATATTATCAGTCATTATATGCCGGACCTTTTTGTGGTGAGTCCCTATGTGCGCGCACAACAAACGTTAGCACAACTACAAGTACAGGCGCCTAATGTCCTCGTTAAAGTCCAAGATAATATCACGCCCTCAGATGACGCACGCACTGCGCTTGCAGAACTTGCAACTGTTGACGCTGAATGCATAGTGGTGGTGTGCCATATGTCCATTATTGCTTATCTTGCCAGCTTATTGACTGGCGAGACTCCGGAATCCTATGCCTTAGCAGAAGCACGCGTTTTTGAGATGGAATTTATCATGGCAGGAATGGCACATGAAATTGACCGCTTTGTTCCCACCCAGCCATATTAATAACTATTAGTCTTAATTATCAGTCCTAACGACTAGACTTTGATATGACACACTATGATATGAGTAGTGGCATTTATTCACAGTGCTGGGTCTCAACCTCTTTTATTAACCCCTTAATGAGTTATCAGTGGATAAATAAGCTAAGGGGTTTGACAAGTAAGGACACGCTTAGTGTTACACGTATGGTTAAGAGCACAGCACAGTCCGCTGGCAGTGTGGCATGGCGCTACCAAACAGTGGCATGCGGTCGATAATTGGCAACAGCTACATGATATTTATAGTATTCATGGTCATAAATCACTGTGTTTATATTTCCCGTCGCAGCATATATTGCAGATAGAAACACCGCTAAGCGGAGCACAGCTTAAGCAGCTGGGTATCACTGGTAAACAGTATTTGTTTGAAGAAGTGTCGCTTGCGCCTGCTGAGCAATTAGCCATACGTCAGCTTGGTTATGCCAATAGTCATTATTTATACGCGCTTGCGTCAAGTGATATAGAAGCCTGGCAGCAAGGCGCGCAGCTGGCAGGGTTAAATATTCAGGCTTTAGTGCCCGATTTTTTATTGTTACCTATTCCAGAAGAGGCAGCAGGACAACAGGTTACGCTGTATCAAGATGCTTATACCACTTTGTTGCGTCAATCTGCTCATCAAGGTCTGGCTGGCAGCTATTTACCGGTGCTGTTTGAGCATTTACCGCAGTTAAGCGAAGTTTGCATTATACCTAGTCTTGATTTGTCAGCTAATTCAGCGGTTGAGGCTTTAACGGCTAGTATAGATAACGAGCTAGCGGTACAAACCGATATAGCTGTAGCAAGCTCGATATCATCAGAAACGGTAGCGCTATTGTCTGAGCGCCAGTTGTTAATGAGTATATTGCCACTTGTACCTGTGCCCATTGACAATCCTGAACGCCATGTCTTGAATTTTTTTACAAAAGCATCCAGCTCCCAGCTATCGCCTTATCTGCGGGTAGCCATGATGGTTGCGCTTTCGGCATTGGTGTTACAGATGGCAACCGATGGAGTGCAGTGGTATCGCTATAATAATGCCGCAACCGTCACTCAAGCCGAGATTGCTGCTCAGTATCAGTCCTGGTTTCCGAATGAGGCGCTCAGCACGCGTACCAAATTACAAGCACAGTTGCAGCCAAAATTAGTCAATGATAATCAAGCGCCAGCATCGCATACGGCTATCTTATCGCGTATTGCTCCTCTTATTAAGCAATCCTCTTTACAAGCGCAAGCGTTGGTTATAGCGCCAAACGCTTTGAGTTTTACCCTAATTGCACCTAATCGTCAAAGCCTTGATGAGTTTGCCAATACGCTGACTGCGCAAGGGTTAATTGCTAATTTGCAACAAGTAAATAGTAATGAGCAAGGACAATTTAGCGGTCAAATTACTGTCAATATACAGCCTGATAGCTCAGCAGTTTCGAAAATAGTAACGGCTGAGGCGGAAACTTAATTAACGGCATTCAAATAAGGTTAGGGCATGAACATATTACAGCGCCGTGTTAAACGGAGTGCTCCGGCAGGCAGTGCATTATCTGCGCGTATCACGAAGTACCATGATATGGCATGGACACGCTGGCAGTTATTGTCTGCGCGCGACCAGATGGCGTTGGCGGTGCTAACGCTATTTTTACTGTTATTTATCGGTGGTTATGGTGGCTATAGCTTGCAGCAAGCGGCTAAACAAAGTAAAGAAGGCTATCAAAATCAAGTGGCAGATTATTTTTGGTTGCGGGCGCAAGCGGGTAATATTGATACCCGCGCTAGTAATGAGGTTGACCAAAACGAGACTGCCACGCCGCCGGCAAGTCGTATTAGTACAGCCCTAAATGGTGCCGGCATTAATGATGCACAAGTGGTAGCGATGGGTGATACAGTCCAGTTAAGCTTTAGTCATCCTAGCCAAGCGGTAGTCAGTACCACATTAGCTCAGCTTGAACAGCAAGGCTGGCAATTGACCCAATTATCTATTCTGCAAGATGCCATCACTAAGCAGTTGCAAGTACAAGCGACCTTTAGCACTTAATAAAACCTATCACTTGGTGTCTATTATTTCGCTTTCTTGAAAACCGCACGCAACGCCACAATGATAATAATATTCGGCAGCATAACAACTAGCCATATAAAAATATATCCAACGCATTTTAAGCAATAAGGCAGTCAAATGATTGATGACAAACAACGCTCGTTAGTGACTTATAATCATGTGACTTATTTACTGTATGTATTGAGCTATTTTACCGCAGGGTTACTTTGGATTGTGCCTATTGTCATGAACTACACCAAACGCCATGCAGCAGATGGCACTTGGCTTGCCACCCATTTTGATTGGCAAATTAAGACCTTTTGGTACAGCATTGTATTTTTTGTTATCGGCGGGTTATTGCTGGTCGTCGCTTTTGGCGGCATTGGTATCAGCGTGCTATCGGATAGCGGCAACGTGGCACTTGTCTCAATCTTATTAACTGGTCTTGGGCTAATGATTATCGCGTTTACCTTTATATGGCACCTATATCGTATTGTGCGCGGCTGGATTGCGCTTACTGACAGTCGCCCTGTGCCTTAATCTCATCTATTTTATTATTAAATACAATATTAAAATAATATCTAAGGTTGTATTTGCTTAACCACAGACCCTTATGAAACTTTGCTCTTCTTTCTGTTAAGCTGATATAATCGCTGCGCTTTACTCATCGCATTTTATTTCATTCATCTATTTCTTATTCAGGGTTCATCGTCATTATGTCCTACGCCTTACTTCGACCGTTTTTATTTAAGATGGACCCTGAGCACGCCCACGACATGACCTTGTCTTTGTTGGCAAAAGCACACAAAGCGCGTGCATTAGGTTTGGTATATGGTCAGCATATGCAGCCTATAGACTGTATGGGTTTGCAGTTTGCTAACCCAGTTGGGCTGGCAGCAGGCTTGGATAAAAATGGCGACTATATTGATGCGCTTGCCGAATTAGGCTTTGGCTTTATTGAAGTGGGTACGGTCACGCCAAAACCGCAAGTAGGCAATGATAAGCCGCGTTTGTTTAGAATTAAACAAGCCGATGCCATTATTAACCGGATGGGCTTTAACAATCAGGGCGTTGAGTATCTGATTGACAATGTTAAGCGCAGTAAATATAAAGGTAATATCGGTATTAATATTGGTAAAAATGCCAGTACACCGGTTGAAAATGCCGCTGACGATTACGTCTATTGTTTGGAGCGTGTTTATCCTCATGCCTCCTACATTACGATTAACATCTCATCACCGAATACCTCGAATTTGCGTGACTTACAAAGTGGTGAAGCGCTTACCTATCTATTATATACCATTAAAAATCGTCATGATCAGCTGGCAACGGAGTATGGATTTTATGTGCCGTTGGTGCTTAAAGTTGCGCCTGATTTAGAGCCAGCACAAGTGGATTATATCTCGCAGCAGCTGCTGGATTTTGAAATTGATGGACTGATTGCCACCAATACTACGTTAAGCCGTGTTGGCGTTGAAGACTTGACCGATGGTGACCAAACAGGCGGTTTATCCGGTCGTCCGGTTAGTCATATTAGTACCCAAATACTGCAACAATTCTCAGATCAACTGGGCGATCAAGTGGCGTTAATTGGGGTTGGTGGGATTGATAGCGGTGAAAAAGCAGTTAAAAAAATCAAAGCCGGTGCAGATTTGGTGCAAGTATATACGGGGCTTATTTATCAAGGTCCGGGGCTAGTGCAATCGTGTATCCAAGCCATTGGCGGCTATTATGATGCGATGGAAAGCTAAATGATTTATTTTATCTAAAGGTTGATAATAGCGTTTACTAACACCAAATATAGTCATAAACATTTAGGTAAATTATAGAGCAAGGCGAAAGATATGAGTGGTTTGGATATTATCATTGCCGTGGTTGTTTTAATTGGCTTATGGCGCGGGTTTCAAGTGGGCTTGATTAAAACAGCAGTCGGCTTGGTCGGCTGGTTTATTGCTTTAATTGCAGCAACGCGGCTGGCAGGTATTATCGCGCCGCAATTGTCTGGCATAGTAGAAAACTCAGTATTACAGATGGCAGCGGCTTTTTTATTGGTGGTCATTGTTATTTTAGCAGTGATGCATTTGGTCGCCTTTGTATTTTCAGGGGTACTAAAGACATTACGGCTTGGGGTGCTCGATAAAATGGCAGGCGGTGTGCTGGGTGCGGCAAAGAATGTGCTTGTCGTGTTGGTATTGCTCAGCGTTAGTGCGCCATTATTGATGCAATTACCGCAATGGGAGACATCAATCCTTGCGCCTGAATTATTACCTTATGCACCCATGGCAAAAACCTTAGCAGCAGATATGTTGGGCGTGGCATGGGATCAGGTCAATCAGCCGTCGATTTAAATGTGTCAAATGTAAAAATATCTAATGAAAGTCAGTATTAAGCTATTTATTCATAAAGTTATTTATCCGTAAATATTAGCAAGCAGTACCATCAGTTTAAGCGGTAAGGACAGTTTATTTTAGCCGTCCGATACCGTCATCACGTTACTAATGTATGATCTAAAATAGGACATAACTATGTGTGGAGTCGTCGGGGTTGCAGCTCATGAGCCAGTCAATCAAATTCTTTATGATGCCTTAACCATGTTACAGCACCGCGGGCAGGATGCAGCGGGTATTGTAACGTTGCAAGATGGGCGCTTATATTTGCGTAAAGAAAACGGCATGGTACGTGATGTCTTTTTAAACAGTCATATGCTTAAACTGGTGGGTAAGTTTGGCATCGGTCACGTCCGTTATCCCACTGCTGGCACATCGAGTAGTGCAGAGGCGCAACCTTTTTATGTTAACTCTCCGTATGGCATTACCCTTGCGCACAATGGCAATTTGACCAATGCTGAGGGCTTGGCAAAAGAGCTTTATCAAGAAGACCGTCGCCATTTAAATACCGATTCAGACTCTGAAGTGTTGCTGAATGTACTTGCTCATGAAATGCAAAATTTGGATAAGACCCATCCGAAGCCTGCCGATATTTTTGAGGCAGTAAGTGCGGTTTACGAGCGTATCGAAGGCGCGTATGGCGTAGTAGCACTCATTACTGGACATGGCTTGCTTGCGTTCCGTGATCCAAACGGTATTCGTCCGCTAATCTTCGGTCAACGTCTTGCTGATAATGGTGGCACTGAATATATGGTGGCATCGGAGTCGGTGGCGCTTACCGGTTCAGGATTTACGATTATTCGTGATGTACGTCCAGGCGAAGCTATTTTTATTGATTTAAAACATCAGTTACATAGTAAGCAGTGTGTTGAGCCAAAAGAATATACGCCGTGTATTTTTGAGTATGTTTATTTTGCCCGTCCTGATTCAATTATGGATAATATTTCCGTTTATAAATCTCGCTTGCGCATGGGTGAGAAGCTGGGACAAAAAATCCTGCGTGAATGGGGCGAAGACCATGATATCGATGTGGTGATTCCGATTCCTGATACCTCGCGTACGTCAGCAATGGAGCTGGCGCTAAAGATGAATATTAAATACCGTGAAGGCTTTATGAAGAATCGCTATATCGGGCGCACCTTTATCATGCCGGGTCAGCAGCAACGCAAAAAGTCGGTACGTCAAAAATTAAGCCCAGTTCCGCTAGAGTTTAAAGGTAAAAACGTATTGCTGGTCGATGACTCTATTGTTCGTGGTACTACATGCTATGAAATCATCCAAATGGCACGTGATGCTGGTGCAAAAAATGTATTTTTTGCTAGTGCAGCGCCACCGGTAAAATATCCCAATGTTTATGGTATTGATATGCCGGTACGCAGCGAGCTTATTGCATCGGGTCACAGCGTAGAAGAAGTACGCAAGATTATCGGTGCTGATCGCTTAATTTTCCAAGATTTAGATGACTTGATTGAAGCGGTAAAAGACACCAAGCACAGCAAGGTTGCAGGCTTTGATTGCGCGGTATTCAATGGTTGCTATATTACGGGACAAATCAACGAAGCCTATCTTGAGCACTTACAAGAACAGCGCAGTGATTCTGCCAAAAATGGCGTCGAAGTGATTGCTGATACCCCAGTCGATATGATGGGTGTAGAAGAGTTTTAAAAATTTAATATATTAGTAAGCATGCTGCTTTAAAAAAGGCTAAATCCTATAGAGGGTTTAGCCTTTTTATGGTTTTTAGTTTATTAGTGCTAATTTATCAGCATCAAATTATGGGCAGCCATTTTAATAACTTATAAAAAACATTCAAATACCCATAGCAAACCATTAATGGCGGCAATGCCAACAATCATACTAATCAGCAGCTGACGACTGATGTGATACACTAGTAACACCAGTGCCAACGCCCCAATTTGCGCCAATAATAAATGCAGCGCGGCATCAGATAAGTGCGTAGTGAACGACAACTCCTGATAGGCAAGGCTGGTAAGAATTAATAATACCAATACTGATAAAGGTAGGCTTTCGTTAAGGCGATGCAGCCATGGTTTATCGAGCATTTTTTGTGGTATTAGGGCAGGAATGGCGCGGGTGATAAAAGTAACTGCTGCCATCGCCAAGGTTGCCAAAATCAGATAACTACTGCTCATCACTGCCTCCCATTGGCTTATCTTTTACCATAAAAGCGCGCCCTAGAATCAGCAGCATACAAATAGCGATTGCCACCAGTAATAGCCACTGACTGGTAAATAGCGAGGCGATAACTAACGCGATAATGGCAATGCCAATTGGAAAGTAGCGCTTAATGGTTTGTAGCTGCTCATACGCCAATATGGCAAATAAACACACCAAGGCAAAATCTAAATGGGGCACTAAATCATTAAGGGCGCTGCCTATCATGACCCCAATCGCCGTTGCCAGTACCCACCAGCTTTGATTAAATAAGCTGATAGGTAATATCAGTGCTTGCCTTGATTCTGCTGGCAGGCTGGTCATGACTGAAAATGTCTCGTCAGTGAGCGCAAATAAACAGTAAGTTTTAGCAAGTTTATGAGTAGGCAGATAGTTTAGTAATGGCACACCATAAAATACATGACGCAGATTAATAGCTGCAATATTGGTGGCGATACTACCAATTGGCAAGCCTGCGCTCAACATCGGTAGGCAGGCATATTGCGCCGCCCCAGCATACAGCACAATGCTAAGCATAATCGTTGCCCAAATCGGCACACCTGCAACTTGCGCCAGTACCCCAAAAGCGATGCCAGCGGGCAAATAACCCATGGCAACTGGCAAGCTTTTTTTAAACCCTTCAGTCCACTGAGTAGACGAGGAGGCATGCTTAGAATAAGAAATCACAGGCTATCCTAAATTTTTAACGTTATTAATAAGGAAATAATAAGAAGTCGTAATAATATCAATACTATTAATGTGGCTGCAAGCTTGCATAGCCACCTTTGCGGCGTGCATGATATAAAAACCCAGCCAATACCAGCGTACGTAGTAATAAAATACTCCAAATGCTAAGCCAGATACCCGTCATATCCCATTGCTGATACAGCATCCAGCTGAGTGGAAAAAATATCGTCGCCCATGTCAATGCGGCATTACGGATAGCACGTCCAGCCGTTAAACCAAAAAATATCCCATCAAGCCAATACGCACCGACCCCAATCAGCGGCAATAAAATCGCAAAAGACTGATAGGCGCTAGCCAGCTCAAATACGGGTTCAATATTAGTCATCATTTGCAAATAATGCGGCATGGCGAACCACCACATAATGCTTAATAAGAGCGCCAGCCCGTAGCTGACGATTCCTGTACGCTTGATAATAATGCTAAAACGTTGCCAATCTCGTCGTCCTGCTGCCTGTCCACTTAACGCCTCGGCGGATACTGCCACCCCATCGAGCGCAAATGCTGAAATGCTCAATACTTGCAATAAAATAGCGTTGGCAGCCAATACTAAATCGCCACTTTGCGCGGACAGACGCGTCACCCAAGCAAAGCTTAAGGTCAGTATCAACGTACGAATAAAGATATCTTTATTTAACGAGAATAGCCTAAGTAATCTATACTTAGTAAAATACTGAGGATCTGCACGAAATAGTGCTGCCCAAGACAGATTTAGATGGCGTCTACTCAACGAGAGCGCTAGTAATATCCCTGACCAAAAAGCAATAGTGGTGCCAAGCGCCACACCCTCGATGCCCATATCCATGCCAAAGACAAAAAACAGAGTTAAGATAATATTCATTACCGCAATAAAACCCTGCTGATACAGCATATAACGGGTCTTGCCTTGACCTGCAAACCAGCCAATAAATGCAAAGTTCATCAGTTCAGCAATGACACCCCAAAAGCGCACGTCCAAGTAGCTTTTTGCCGCAGCGCCACTTGCCGGATTAGCAGATAAAGCATGCAAGCCAAAATCGATTACCCAAGGCTTTGCAAGTAATAGTAGTGTACCAATGATAAATGCCAGCAACAGTGCCCGTTGTAGAATGGACAAGAGTAATGCTGCCAACTCACTAGTTACAGGCATATCTTTACTACTACCAAGTTGCCCTAGCGCTTGAGCTGATAATCCAGAAGAGGCATATTGCAAAAAGTTAAAGCTGACCAGTAGTAAAGACAACAACTGAATAGCAAGTCCCATGCCCGCAAGCTTAGCAGCATCATTCATATGACCTATAATCGCAGTGTCAATCAGGCTTTGTAATGGCATAGCTAAATTAGCAAGCAGCACTGGCACTGCAATGGCAATAATGCGAGCGTAACGGGTATCGATAGGCGGCAGCGCACCAGTCGGCGGTATAGAGGGCATGACAAAATCACTTATACAAGAATGCGAAGGGTAAATAATTTACCGAAATTAGGTGATAATTGGGCAACACTAAAGGGTTATATAGTTATTGTATATAAGGCAGTTTCTTTAAAAATTATTTTAAAAACTGCTTTGAAAAATTGGTTTGGAAGTGTGTAGGACTAAAGCCGCTATATTTAAAAATATTATTAAATGCTGTAAAGATAAAAGCACCTAGAGAATTAGGTGCTTTTATGCTTATTTATAATAAATCCGTGGATATAAATATCTTTATTGCAGCTACTGATTAGTCTTGCTCAAACATTTTTGGGTCGTTAAAGGTCACGATTTCTTCTTCAAACTCAGGTTTCACTTTAACGACAAAGTCGTCGCGTGAGAGCCCCATTGCCAATGGAATTGAGCTGGCAATATAAGTTGAAGAATATGTACCTGCAATCAAACCAATAAATAATGCCACTGAGAACCAGTACAAGCCATCACCGCCAAGCAGCATCATGGCTAATACCACAAGCAAAACCGTAGAGATGGTCATAATCGTACGGCGTAAGGTTTCTGTCAATGACAAATCAATAGTTTGCGTTGGATTGATACCGCGTACGCGGCGGAAGTTTTCACGGATACGGTCATATACCACAATGGTATCGTTCAATGAATAACCAATCAGTGCCAAAATCGCGGCTAAAACGGTCAAATCAAATGGAAAACCGAACAATGCAAATACACCAATGGTGACAATAGCATCATGGAACAAAGAGACCACTGCGCCAAGTGCCAGTTTAAACTGGAAGCGCAGCGCCACATAGCCAAGCATACACAGCAAGGCTAGACCTAACGCCATTACTGAATTTAAATAAACCTCGTTACCCACTTGGCTACCAATAATATTAACATTGCTGATGTCAGCTTTATTATTAGGTAAGTCTAGCGCTTGTCCAAGTGAGGCATTTAAACCATCGACACTGTCTGATTGCGGTGGTAGACGAATCAGTAACTCTTGACGTGTACCTAAATACTGTACAACTGCATCATCAAAGCCATTATCAGCAAGGGCTTTGACCACTTCAACTTGTTCAGCAGGCTGCTCATAGCGTACATCTGCTGACACGCCACCAGTAAAATCCAGTCCTAGATTAAGACCATTCACCGCAATTGCAATAATACTGCCTATCACTAAGAAAATAGATAACAGCGCCATCGGCTTTTCTATCTTCATAAACGGGATAATGCGCTGAGTGCCAATAGACTTGATACCGCCTTCAGCGTGCGCTGCCGCGTGATCATCCGCGTCCCCGAATTCATCTTGAATGTCGGTAATCGGGTCTATATTTGGCGTGGTCAGAGTGGTATTGTCGCTTGTCCCGCCACGATTTGTTCTTTTTTTGCCTTTACCTAATGTCGCTGGGCTATTTCCTTTATTATTGCTACCTTTACCATCACGGCGCGGCTTATTACGGCGGCGACGTGACTTATCGTTTGGGTTATTTGGATTGCCGTCTGAGCCACCACCTGAGCTGCTAGACGTCGGCGTATTCTGATTTTCTGGGGGAATATTCTGTTCAATCGCCATGTTTTTCTCCTAGCCGATGCTCAAACGTTTAATAGATTTACGCTTACCATAAGCAATTTGTATTAAAGCTCGCGTGACCAACAGGGCAGTAAATAATGAGCTGATAATACCAATCGCTAAGGTAATCGCAAAGCCTTTGATTGGACCGGTGCCGATAGCAAACAAAATAAATGCAACCAGTAAAGTGGTGATATTGGCATCAAATACACTGCTAAAGGCGCGATCAAATCCTGCACCAATAGCGGATTTGGGTCGTACGCCGTTCGCCAGCTCCTCGCGTATTCGCTCAAATATCAGTACGTTAGCATCGACCGCCATACCAATGGTTAAGACGATACCAGCGATACCAGGCAATGTGAGTGATGAGCCTAAGATAGACATGATTGCCATGATAATGACCACGTTAATGGCAAGGGCAATATTCGCCATTAAACCAAATAGGCGATAGAAGATAATCATAAAGACAAAGACTAGTAAATAACCCACTTGGGTAGAAAACAGGCCTTTATCGATATTTTCTTGACCCAGTGATGGACCAATCGTGCGCTCTTCAACAAAATACATCGGAGCCGCAAGCGCCCCTGAGCGTAATAATAACGCCAATTCAGCCGCTTCAGCATTGCTATCAAGACCGGTGATACGGAATGATGAGCCGAGCACTGCTTGAATATTGGCACGGTTAATCACTTTGGTTTCAGCATAAGGCGTACGCACTTCGACCGTCTCGCCAGTCGCTGGGTCTGCCTCATAAGTGATTTTTTGCTTATTCTCGATGAACAGTACTGCCATTTGCTCGCCAACGGCTGTGCGCGTGGCATTTTGCATGAGCTTACCGCCAGCACTATCAAGGGTAATATTAACTTCAGGACGACCACTCTCATCAAGGCTGGTTTGAGCGTTGGTGACTTTATCACCGGTGACGATGGCTTGGCGCTCTAGCAATACGGGTTGACCATCAAGCGTCTTAAACGGAAAGGCTTCAGTGCCAGCAGGTGGGATGCCGCCCATATAGGTTTCACTGTCTTTTGCCACCATACGGAACTCAAGATTCGCCGTACGACCAAGCACACGCTTGGCTTCAGCGGTATCTTGTACGCCCGGTAGCTCAACGACAATACGATTGGCACCTTGCGACTGCACTAGGGCTTCGGCAACGCCAAGCTCGCTGATACGATTACGTAACGTTGTTAGATTCTGGTTAACTGCATAACTATTGATTTCATCTAACGTCGCATCGTTATACGACATAATCAACGCCGCGCCTTGCCCATCAATCGATGACTGCAAGTTAAAGGTGGTGCCGACAGTGCTTTGTAAAATATTTTGCGCGCGATTACGAATATCGGTATTGGCAAAATGCAGGACAATACCTTGCGCTTCTGTCTTGATACCTTTAATAGCGATACGCTCAGCACGCAAGTCGCGACGTATGTCACGGCTGGCACTGTTGAGACGCTGCTCAAGCGCCTTATTCATATCTACTTCAAGTACGAAGCGTACCCCACCACGTAAGTCCAGTCCCAGCTTCATCGGCTTAGCACCGATATCGCGCAACCATTGCGGTGTTGTTTGGGCAAGGTTTAATGCCACCACATAGTCATCACCTAAGTTTTGGCGTAACACTTCCTGCGCCTTAAGCTGCGTTTCAGGATTATTAAGCCGGACAAGGGCGCTATTGCCTTCAAAGGTACCATCATGATAGCTCAAGCCGGCTTCTTTAAGCAGAGTTTGCGACTCGGTTAAGATACCTTCAGACAGCTGCGTGCCCGCAGCAGAGCTGGTGATCTGTACTGCCGGTTCATCCGGATATAAATTGGGCGCAGCATACAGACCGGCTATAATCAGCACGATGATGATAACGAAGTATTTCCAAGCAGGATATTGCATAATCACTTCTTTAGGTTGATAAGATACTGGCGCCGCAAGATAAACACGATAAATAATAGGCAGAAGAGCGGCGACTAAATACTACCATTCCCATCCTCTATACACATCATTGCATCTATCTGCGACGATAATAAAGCGTATCGCTGTAAGTAAAGCTACTGTAATTTTACATGCACTCTAAAACATAATTCAAAAATACTTAAAAAATTAGGACGCATGATCGATAAAGTACTACTAGATTATAGGGGCAAATGACCGTCAATCATTAACGGTCAGCCATGCTCTACCTCTAGGGTCACTAACGATATTCGGATAACCATTAGTGATCCGAATAATCATGTCAGGCTATACGCCTTCGATGGTACCTGTTGGTAAAACAGAGATAACAGAAGCGCGCTGTACCTTGATATCCGTATTATTATTTAAGCTAACAACCGCGTAGTCGCCTTCAAGTTTTTTAATACGACCCATCAGACCGCCGGCAAAAATCACTTCGCTGCCCACTGTTAAGGCGTTAACCATAGCACGGTGCTCTTTAGTACGCTTAGACTGCGGACGAATCACCAAAAAGTAAAAAATAGCAAAAAAGGCTACTGGCAGTAAAATTTGACCAAAAATAGAAGCGCCGCCTGCTGCCGTCTCAGCGGCATGGGCTGACTGAATAAAAAAGCTCATAATTTCTCTCGATAACAAGTGAACAAAAATAAAATTAGACGCATAGTAACAAAAATTCCCAGACTTGGTAACTGTTAATCATGGCTTGCGGGTATTTTTACGTTTTAACCCTCACTATAGCGTGGAACCGGTAGTATCAGGGTAGCGGTAGGTCACCAATGCTATACGACAAAGCATACTGCCCGCACTAATTGATGTGACTTATTGTTAAATGCGCTTATCAATGCTACTATCAAATGGCTATCGTTATAGTCATAAGGAGTCAATGTTTGCCTCCTTTCATTCTTTTCTTTGTTTAGGTTACCTACCTTGTCCACCACCTTTATGTCTGTTCCTCGTTCAAGTCGTCCGCGCGCCTGTCGTCAGGCGGCATCTGCTAAACCTCCCCCGACATCGACACGTCATTACTGGCAACGCGCCTCTATAGCGGCACTGCCTTTATTAGCGCTTGTATTGGTGCCGTATCCAGCGCTCGCTGCTGACGCTATGGCAGATCCAACGGCTGCCAATGTGTTATTACTCATCATGTTTGTGGTGATTGCTATTGCAATTTCATTTGTCTGCTCATTAGCAGAATCTGCATTACTCAGTATGACGCCTTCTTATATTGCTGGTGTTCAAGAATACAGCCCTAAAAAAGCAAATATGCTAAGACGCCTAAAAATCGACAATATCGATCAGTCGTTAGCAGCTATTTTGACCTTGAATACAGTAGCACATACTTTGGGTTCTATTGGTGCGGGTGCGCAAGCGACCATTGTCTTTGGTAGTGCATGGTTTGGTTTGTTCTCTGCCATCATGACTTTAGCTATTCTTTTTCTGTCTGAAATCATTCCCAAGACGTTAGGCACGGTGTACTGGCGTCAGCTCAGTGGTATGGTGGCGTATTTCGTGCGGGGCATTATTTTATTGCTATATCCGCTTATTTGGATTTCAGAACGTCTGACTAAACTTTTGGTACGTGGTAAAGAGCAAGAGACGTTTAGTCGCCGTGAGTTTTCCGCTTTAGCTACTATTGGTGAAGAATCCGGTCATATTGATCCCCTAGAATCACGCATTATTCGCAATTTATTGGCGTTTGGCGCGATTAAAGTTGAAGATATCATGACGCCGCGCTCCGTCATGCTAGCGTTTGAGCAGAATAAAACCGTTGCTGAATTGCTGGTAGATAGACCAAAACTTACCTTTTCACGACTGCCCATTTACGATGGTGATCTTGATAATATTACCGGCTTTGTTCTAAAAACAGACATGCTGCTGGCAAAAGTTAACCATGCCATGCACAAGCCACTGACTCAGTTTCAACGTGAGATAACCTTTGTTTTTTCTAAAATGAAGCTGTTTGATTTGTTAGAGCTGATGCTAAAAAATCGCATTCATATTGCCATTACCGTTGGTGAATATGGCGAAGTCAAAGGATTGGTCACGTTAGAGGATGTCTTTGAAACCTTGCTTGGGCTTGAGATTGTCGATGAAATTGACCGCGTTGAAGACATGCAAGCGCTGGCGCGACAAATGATGGACAGACGCGTTGAACGCTTGGGTATGAAGCTAAGCGATGACGAACAAGAAGGCGATAAAGAAGGCGATAAAGAAGGAATAAACACCAAGCTTTAATAAACGTCCTGATACGCCAAATAAAGTCGTTATAACTGTAAGCGGGACAGCCTGTTTAGCTTGCGGTTTATGTTGTTAAAGACTGACTCTATAATCATTATAAGGTTAGTCTTTAATGTACCTGCAACGCTACAACCTGCAAGGCGACACATAACTTCTATACTAAATTTGGCAGATATATTGCGAGGTATGCTATCAATAATTGCACATGACGTTACATGGGTGTGAGAATTGAGTGCTACCCTTATAGGGCATCTGCTGGTATATAAATAAAGACAGTCGGCTGCCAGTTAATCAATGATGGCTCATAGACTGCACACTTATTGCTAAGGAATATCATGAAACGTATTTTGACAAAAGGGTTACTGGCGTTATTTATAAAAAGCGTGAGTATGAGTAGCGTAGTGGCGATTGCCAGTACGGCTGCGGTAAACGCAAATGCTGCAGTGATGACCGAAAGCTTAGTAAATAGCTACGCGGCTGCAATGAAATCCGCTGCTAATAGTCAAAACGTTAATAGAGTGGCGCAGCTGGTATCGGATGATGCGCTCATCTCAATGTCTCGTAAAGGTAAATCCACCAGTCTGGATAAAGAGGCTTATTTAAAGCTGATTCAAAGAAGCTGGAATCAAGCGACTGATTATAAGTACGATATTAAAGTTGATAATATCGTTATTACCGGTACGCAAGCCAAAGCCAACGTAGTGACGATGGAAAGCTGGGTAAAAGAGGGTAGAAATGCCTCCTTTATTACTAATTCTCGGGTTACGCTGACCTTATCAACGGGCAATGCCATATTGTTACGTGCCGTTTCGCAAGTCACGATTGATTAATCGACTGGCTGATTCAATAGGTAATGATAGGCGTTTTTATGACATCTGCTTTTGGGTCGTGTCACAGTAGATAGCGATTATAAGACAGATGTATGACAGCCTATCGGCTGATTTTTATTGAATCGTATTTTATTGCTCAATACCGTTCCGCTCTCATCTATAACTTGTTAGGAAAGCTTTATAATTATGCCTACTGTGCCTTCATCTTCTCGCTCATTTATCGCCTTACCCTTAACCTTTGCAGTGTCAGCTTTGCTTATTAGCGCCTGTAGTAGCACGCCATCTACAAAAAATACTGGTGTAAATGTTCCTACCTCTGGGGTAGTCAAGCGTCCAGCTAATCAAAGTGGTACTGCTAAACCAAGCGGCACGACAGGCTATTCAACTGCCTATCTAGATGCCGACAGTTTGGATGAATTAGCCGATCTGTTGGAAGCGACAGATATGACGATGGTGGAAAGCAGTCAGCTTGCGATTCAGCAATATGGTGATTTATGGAATAGGTTGCGAGCAGGCTACCGGATGAACGCGGGCAAGCCCATGTATGACCCTCGTATTGAAGCACAAAAAAGCTGGTTTAGCAGTCGTCAAGATTATCTCAATCGTTTAACGGCACGAGCCAGCCGCTATTTATACCATACAGTGCGAGAAGCGGAGCGCCGTAATATTCCCACCGAGCTGGCATTACTGCCGGTGATTGAAAGCTCTTATGATCCGACTGGCACAAGTAGTGCAGCGGCAGCAGGGTTATGGCAGTTTATCCCCAGTACTGGACGTATTTATGGTCTGAATCAAAGCGGTAGTTATGATGGTCGCCGTGATGTGATTGAATCCACGCGCGCCGCTTACGATTTCTTGACCGCTTTGCACAACCAATTTGGCAGTTGGGAGCTGGCGCTTGCGGCTTATAATGCAGGACCCGGTCGGGTACAAAGAGCCATTGATGCAAATAGAGCTCAAGGTTTGCCAACGGACTATTGGTCGCTTAGGCTGCCTACTGAAACCATGAACTATGTACCGCGCTTTTTAGCGGTTGCGGACATTGTCTCCAAGCCTTCACAATATGGCGTATATTTGCCCGCGATAGCCAATCGGCAGCATTTTCGTAGTGTACCAGTCAACTATGGGGTGAGTTTGGCGGAAGTGGCACAGATGACGGGTGTGGGTCAGGATGAGTTGGAAAAGTTAAATCCTGCGCTTACTTCATCGCGTATTGACGTGTTAGGACCGCAGCGGGTCGTCATACCTAATGATGTTAATCTGAATCTTGATGCAAAACTTAGTCTATTAAGAGGTGATGGTACGAGTAATGTCGTCGCAGCCAGCGCCACAACTACGCCAAGCTATAAACCAAGTCCTAGCTTTACGCCTGCACCAAGCTATAGTGGCAGCACGACCAGTGCGCCAACTGGCTATAATAGTCAGCCTTATAACAATTCATCTTTGCCCACCACAGGTAAAGGCTTAGCAGATTATGCGGCAAGTGCTCGTGTGCCGCAGCAGACCACTAGTTATATCGCTCCTGTGTCTACGCCGACCAGTAATTCTGTGTATAGTAGTAGTGCGACTATTAGCAAAGAGCCTGCAATCACTAGCGCTGAGATGAAGAAGATTAATGCTGAATTACAAAATAGTAATAGCTTGCCGACCACCTCAGCGCAAATTACTCAAAACAATACTATCGTTCAAGAACCTGCATTAACCAAGCAAGAACGTGACTATATTGCCGCGCAAATCATGCGCCAAACTCCTGAAGTTAAGGAAGTAATCAATGCTGATGGTAATATTAATCTGTCAGCCATTCAGACCCAGCTGTCTATCTTGGAAGCCAGTGGTCAAGATAAAAAGCTGAGCTTTGCAACGACACCTGCCAGCGAACCAAAGCCTAAGGGTGCTCGCAGTACTTATACCGTAAATCCTGGTGATACTTTAATGAATATCGCCAGCCGTGCGGGTGTCAGCTGGCGAGATATTGCAGAATGGAATCAAATAGACGCCAGTGCAAAGCTATTCTCTGGCAGCACGTTATATTTATATAACGCCAAGACCGTTGAGCCACTGCCTGCTGCTTCTGCGCCCACTGTCAAACAGCCTGAAAGTTATGTCGTGCAGTCAGGTGATAGTTTGATTGGTACTGCCAATCGTTTTGGTTTATCAGTCACTCAGCTGGCAACCTATAATAATTTAAGTAGCCGTGCTGATTTACTTATCGGTCAAAAACTGTGGTTGGTTGCAGGAAAGGTGATACCGCCAAAAACTACCCCGAGCAGCAATAGCGCTGCTAGTACTAATAGCGGTAGCAGCAATACCAATAACAGCGCGCCTACCAGTAATTATACAGTGAAATCAGGCGATACCTTGATAGGTATTGCCAATAGTATTGGGCTAAGTGCCGCACAAGTAGCGGCAGTAAACACTAACTTTGATGCTCAAGCACGTCTGCAAGCTGGGCAAGTGATTAAAGTACCGGTCTCTAAAATCCAAGTAGATCGCCAACTAAAGAATCAGCCAGCCAGTTACAAAGTACAAGCAGGTGACAGCTTAACGGCGATTGCCAAACGCTACAATGTCAGCATCAGTGATTTAGCGGCTGCCAATGGATTGACGGCAACCTCAAACTTAATGTTGGGTCGCACCATTACGATTCCGGTTGCAGGTAGTAGCGCTTCGGTGAGTGCGCCAGCTGCCAAAAGCGAGCCTAGCGCCAGTCGTAGCCCAGTTGCAGAGAGCAATAACACCAGTAGTGGTAAAGATTTAAGTAATATAGAAAACTATAAAGTGCAATCGGGTGATGGTTTGATTGTGTTAGCACGGCGCTTTGGCGTGTCAGTGGCAGACTTAGCAGCGACCAATAATATGACTGTCAATGAGTCGTTACAAATTGGACAGACCATCAAAGTTCCTAAGACTACCATAAGCTATACGGTAGAATCAGGCGATAGTCTGATTGGGCTAGCCCGTAAATATGGGGTCTCAACGCAGGAGTTGGCAGATATGAATAAAATTGCCCCTGATGCGATGCTACAGCTAGGACAGCGTCTGACTGTACCCAATCGCCAGTAATGCTTATTAAATGTGTTTAATTGACATTTTTCTCATAAAAAGCTGCCCTTATTAAAAGGCAGCTTTTTTAATTATCCAGCATGTAGGCTCTAAACTGACTGCAGTTTTATAACCTCAAGATAACTTCTGATATTACTAACATAGTGCATGGCTTGAGTATAGCGACTGTTTGAAGCTTGATTTTTTGCCAAATAGGCATAGATATTCGCCCAGTTTTTATCATCAATACCCTTTGCGACCAGCTTTTTCTGGATACCTTTAATCGCGTTTGGCCCCATATTATAAGCGGCAAGGGCAAACCAAATACGGTCGGTTTTTGGCACATCAGCGAAGTCGTCTTTCATCTGCTCTAAATAGCGCGCACCGCCACCGATACTTTGCATGGGGTCAACACGGTCAGCAACGCCCATGGCTTTCGCCGTACTATTGGTTAACATCATCAAACCGCGCACCCCTGTTGGCGAGATAGCATCAGCGTCCAAATGCGACTCTTGATAACCCATTGCCACCAGTAACTCCCAGTCGTGATTGTAGTTATTTGCCTGTTCAATAAAGGATGTTTGATAAACAGGCAGCTTTTCCGTTAGCGTTTGTTGAAAGTGCTGCTGACTATAATCATCTTGAAGTAGCTTTTGATTATAAAATGCCGCCAAGTTTTGAGTACTATTTAGCTTTACGCTGTCGCATAGAAAGTAGCTGGCTTTTTGGGACAACGGATCATTCGTTTGTCTAAATGCCCAACTGACTTTAGGATTTAACCCATTCTTGGTCAAGCTGCTATCATAGCCACAGCTCACGTTAATTGACGGCAGTGCCAGCTCATTTCTAAGTTGCGTGCTTGCTGTCGTCAGTGCCATATCAGCTGCACCGGATCGCAGCGCGCGTAATGCTGCCTCATCACTGGGATAAGCTTGTAGATTAATAGATACCCCAAGCTCATCAGCGTAACCGCGCAGCAAGTCATAACCAAAACCATGTTGAAAGCCATCTGTCGCAAAATAAGTACTGTCACCGGGTACGGCAGCAATGGTCAAGGTTTGTTGCAGCATGACCTTATTATAAGCAGGTAACTGTGCACTCATAGCCATATTCATGGTGGTTAAGCTTTGCGCGGGTAGCGATAGCAAGGCAATACTTGATGCCTGTGCCAATTTTTTGGTTTTACGAAAGCGTTTCATTGGCAGAAAGATTGGCGCAGCGAGGGAACTATTAGCGTCGATAGAGTCGCTAATAAGGTTAAGTGCCGGTTTATTGGAACGAAATAAATAAGAGATACAGCGTTTAGTACTTTGCGTCACGTTGGCGCGATAAGTCATACGCGGCATGAATGTCTCCTGATAGTCGCCATCCTACTTTCCTCAAATCGTCAGGACATGCTGACATCAGCACGCAGTTATGAAGCAACTAATATTAAGTCGGATCATAAAAAGCGCACAACATTAAACTGAGGTAAGGTCATGAATAAAGAATGACAGTGGCAACCCAAGTGCTAAGCGGCAAACCGTCAATGAGTACTAGCGGTTGCATTATTATTGCACGGTCATAAGTGCATGATAATAAAGTATTAATAATTGTCTTAGCGAGTACTGGGCGGCAGCATAAACGCAAATAGGGTTATCTGCATTTATACCGCTCATATCATAATCGGAGGCAGTAAGCGATGATACGTCTCATGACAAAACGTGTATGTTATTTACCAGATGATAATATGCGGAGTAAGTAACGACTATTCAAGATAGATTAAGGACTATGTGATAAAACTTAACAATATTGTTGTGCTGAAGTAAGATAGCTGGAATATTGACAGATAACCAGCATTGCTGATTACACAGATATTCAGATGCGTGTAGAGTATGCCCTCACTTTTGAGCTATCGATTCAGCGAACGTTTGACTAGAAGGCATACTTTGGATGATATATTAGGGTTTAAGCCATTAATACATTATTAATCCTTTAAGCAGGATTGGCAATATCAATAAAGGTAACAGGAATATTGAATTGCTGTGCTACTAACTCACCTAATGCTTGAATGCCGCCACGCTCCGTGGCGTGATGTCCGCAAGCAAAGTAATCAATACCAAGCTCACGCGCACTATGCGTTGTCCGCTCTGATATTTCACCAGAGATATACGCATCACAGCCCATTGTTGCTGCTTGCTCAATCATATCTTGCGCGCCGCCTGTGCAGATGCCCACTCGTTCAATCAACTTCGTGTCATTAATATCACTTTCACTATTATTAGCCTTATTATCATTAAGGTAAGCTGTATTCTGGTAATTACTGGCAATATAAAGCGGGGCGCGGTTTAATGCTTGAGTAATGGTATGAGTAAACGTTGCTGCACTTTGAGGTGCACAAGTGGCAATATTGCCTACTGGATGCGCCTCATTAGGATATAATCCACCGACAATCGTTAGCCCTAGTGATTGGGCAAGCGTGGCATTATTACCAATGATAGGGTGGGCATCAAGCGGTAAATGATAGGCGATAAGAGATATGCCATTCTGTAATAGCTTACGAATCCGTCGACCTTTCATGCCGATAAGCGGTTCTGGTTCACCTTTCCAAAAGTAGCCATGATGCACCATAATGGCGTCGGCATTGGCAGCTATCGCAGCATCAATCAAGGCTTCGCAAGCGGTAACCCCAGTGACAATGCGTTCAATAGGCTGACCGCCATCAACTTGCAAACCGTTTGGAGCATAGTCTTTAAATTGTCCAGCGGATAGATAATTATCACAGAATCGGGTTAACGCTTGGGCGCTGAGTGGCTTGGGTACGGCTGGATTGATTATTGTCATCATATGTCCTTATGGAATCTACTATTTGATGATAAGTACGGCGTTACAGTTGGTGTTAATAAGGGTTCTGAGCTACCATATGGGTATTCATTATATGGTAGCACAGCGGTGCCAGTAGGTAGATAGCTGGCATAACTGAAAGGCTACAGGATAGCGTACTATTGTAACGGTTTGGCAGTTATAATTTGCCTACCCACATTGGTTAGATTAGCTAGCATTTAGCTACATATCAGCTAATGATTCGCTCATTGCACCATCTTTTATCCCTACACTTTCTATCCCTACATTATAAATATAGAGGTTTTTATATGTCGTCATCCCCAAACACCAATGATAAGGCTGCCATTATCAAGTGGTTGCCTTGGATCTTATTGCTGATTGCCATTGCAGCGTTTGTCTGGTTGTTTACGAGTATGAGGGCACCATCAGAGGCAAAATGGGAAAAACCCGTAACCCCTGCCGCTGAGCAACAACTGGCAGTACCAACTACGGACGGTGCAGCACCGATATCTTCTTATCATGACGCTGTGGCACGTGCATCGCAATCTGTGGTTAATATCTATACGACTCAAGTCATGGAAGAACATCCGTATATGGATGATCCCGTTTTACGTCGCTTCTTTGAATATCATGGTAACCCTGACAGTCAGGGCGCAACCAACTTAGGCTCAGGAGTTATCGTCTCACCCGATGGTTATATTGTCACCAATGCGCACGTGATTGAAAAAGCCGATGAGATTACCGTCGCCTTTAATGATGGGCGTAAAAGCCGTGCCAGAATTGTTGGTACGGATCCTGACAGCGATTTGGCAGTGATTAAAGTTGAGATGACTGGATTAACGCCATTGGCATTCCGTGAAGCACCAAGCCGCGTGGGCGATATTGCCTTAGCGATTGGTAATCCGTTTGGGGTTGGACAAACGGTCACGCAAGGTATCATTTCAGCGACAGGGCGTACGGGGCTTGGAGTCAATAAGTTTGAAGACTTTATTCAAACTGATGCCGCGATTAATCCGGGTAATTCAGGCGGTGCCTTGGTCGATGCTAAGGGCGAGCTGGTCGGTATTAATACAGTAATTTTCTCGCGCTCAGGTGGCTCGATGGGCATTGGCTTTGCCATTCCAACCGCATTGGTTGAACAAGTGATGAATGCCTTAATTAAAGACGGACGCGTCAGTCGTGGCTGGCTAGGCATTGAAATACAGTCGCAGATGCGCGACCCAACGCGACTAGAAAGCTCAACAGGCGTTGAGATATTAAACGTCATTCCGCAAGGTTCAGCAGCGAAAAGTGGTCTAAAAGTTGGTGATATTATCTTATCGATTGATGGCGTTGAGATGACTGATGACAACACGTTAGTTCAATATGTGGCACGTAAACCGCCTAATACTGAGCTGCATGCCCAAGTGCTGCGCGGTGGTAAAAATAAACAGGTTAAAATTGTACTAATGGAGCGTCCGCCTCAAGAAAAAATGGAAGAGCCGAATGTCATTTATGACGACGGCTTTACTGGGCAGCCTAATTATCATGGCAATGGACAAGATCAAGATGCCCCGCCAATGTCTGAAGAAGAGCGCCTGCGTATGCGTGAAGAGTTGCTGAAATTGTTTGAACAAGATGCAGCTAAACGTTAAAGAATAGTTATAAATCAATAAAAAGCGCGCCATCTATACTAAGATGGCGCGCTTTTTTGGTTAATATAAATAATGAATTTACAGTCAATTATTCTACTATTAACTCATGATCGATATGAATCACGCCTTGAACCTGACAACAGCAGGGCAATATCTCATCTTCATCAACCATTGCTAAAGGTGAAATAGGATAGACAACCGCATGCGAGCTAGATATTTTACGAATCCGGCAGCTGCCACAATAGCCGTCACGGCACTGATAATTGACCTCATGCCCTGTACGCAATAAGCCATCGAGCAAACTCTCATCATCATGCAAATAAAACTGCATTTTAGGGGTTATTACCCAAGTCATTATTCATCCTACAAGACGCTATCGCGTTCAAATATGAATCAAATTTTTAGTGATAATCACATGTTATAAATTAAATGCTATGACTCAAAGCTTATAATCCGAAAGCCATAATTCAAATCCTATAACTCAAAATCCTATAATTCGAAGTCATCAAAATCAGTGTTTGATAAGTCCGAATCAATTTGCCCAACCAAATACGAGCTGATTTCGGTTTCTTGCGGGGCAACTTGCACATTATCAGATGATAGCCACGTATTAATCCACGGAATTGGATTTGATTTAGAGTTCGGGAACGCGGACGGCAAACCAACCGCTTCCATACGTAAGTTGGTAATGTACTCAATATATTGGCATAAAATGTCTTTATTTAGCCCAATCATCGAACCGTCTTTAAATAAGTAACTTGCCCATTCTTTTTCTTGTCCAGCAGCTTTTTTGAATATCTCAATACTTTGCTCGTAACATTCATTGGCAATCTGCGCCATTTCTGGGTCGTCTTTACCGTTACGCATGAGATTAATCATATGCTGCGTGCCGGTTAAATGCAGCGCCTCATCACGGGCAATCAGCTTGATAATTTTGGCATTACCTTCCATTAGCTTGCGTTCAGCAAAGGCAAACGAGCAAGCAAATGACACATAAAAACGAATCGCTTCCAACACGTTAACCGCCACAATGCACAAATACAGCTGCTTTTTGAGCGATTTTAAATCAACGGTCACTTCTGTACCGTTAATGTTATGCGTGCCCGCACCGTATGAGCTATACAGTTGCGAGCTATGATACAGCTCATCGTAATATTGCGCGATGTCAGAGGCGCGCTCCAAGATGTGCTCATTGGTCATAATATCATCAAATATCAGACTGGGGTCATTGACGATATTACGGATAATATGAGTATAACTGCGCGAGTGAATGGTCTCAGAAAACGACCATGTCTCAATCCACGTTTCAAGCTCTGGAATCGATACCAGTGGCAGCAAAACGACGTTTGGGCTACGACCTTGAATCGAGTCGAGGAGAGTTTGATATTTCAGGTTGCTTAAAAAAATGTGCTGCTCATGCGAGGATAGATTGCCAAAGTCGATACGGTCTTTGGATACATCGACTTCTTCTGGACGCCAAAAAAATGACAGCTGCTTCTCAATCAATTGCTCAAAGATAGGGTGCTTTTGTTGGTCATAGCGGGCAATATTAACCGGCTGACCAAAAAACATCGGTTCTTTTAGGGCGTTATTTGGCGTTTGAGAGAAAATCGAGTAAGTCATGGGACTGCCTTTATAAGTTATGCGATTATGAATCTAAATTTAAAAATAATGCTGTAGAAATGTGGTCAACAATGCGTTATTAACGCTTTATGAGACGTTTTATTTACAAATCCTCTAACGATATCTGGGTCTGTCCATCGTTCATATAGGCTTTAAAGATTTCGCTAAGCTCACTATCGTTTAATGCTTCTAGCTCACCGATAGCGCTATTGTGCTGTGTTCCCAAATCAAGATTTTGTGATGCTTTCAGCGCTTCTCTTTTTGGCTGCTTCTTGATTGGTTTTTTGGTCTCTTTTGCTGCTGTGGTCTTTGGTATCTCTTGTTGTAGGACTTCTTGTTTTGGTTCTGTGCTTGTACCTAGTTGCTGACGAACGGCTGCGATATCGACGGTGACTTGTACAATGTGCGCGCCACCATCGTTGCCATTATTTAGGTCGGCAAATACGTTAGGGATAAACAAACCACCGTCTTTGATGATTGCGGTATATTGCACTATGACCTCCGTCGGTTTTATATATAAAATTTATATGTTATTTATGTATACGATATTTTTTACGCTGGTCTGCCAATAACAGGGCAGTGTCCTTCACAATATTTCAGACTATTCATTAATTTGTCGGAGTCTAATATACTAATTAATTCCTTAGAGTTAATGATGCTACTTGCAAGTTTGTCGCTATAACTAATCATCTGATTTGCGATAGAATCTGTTCTTTTATCAGACGATGCATAAATAAATTGTATATTTTGGGGAAGTTTTAAGCTTTCAAAGTAAGGTGTTTGAAAATCATTAATTAAGTCATGTGCTCCAAGGTCGCAATCAACTATTATGCCTATTCTGTAATTTCTAGGAAATCTATCCTGTATATAACTTGAAATAATAACGTACCAACCAAGTTTCTCTGGACTAATACTATCTTGTATATCAACAAATAAATGAGCCGCAAATGGAATAAAAGGATATTTACTTGTCTTGTTGCATTCATGGATAGGTTTGTTTATAAAGTAAGATGAAGTCACACTTATTAATTTGTTTCTTATAAACTTAGTATTTGTATCTATTGCTAGAACAACGTCATAGTTTTCAAATATAGCTCTATCACAACTAAATGATAATTCTGAAGATTTAATGGGTGTTGAGTTTGTTAGTTTAGTTTTTCCAGAATTTTTTTCGTAAGATGTTGCTATTTTTGCATTATTAATGGTTGCACCTTTTAATGATATTGAGTCATTAAGTAGATCATATGTAAGTTCAACCTTTTCATCAGTAATATCAGCGTAAAACTCTATAGTTTGTTCTCGAGGTTTTTTTGTTTGATCTTTCTTTGCCATATTTAAAACCATTTCCATAGCTTGATAGCAGTGCATGGCAGGTTTAGCTCCAAAAACTAAACCCACCATCCGTCAGAAATTCTATTTAAAGAATTTCTCTTGCGAACCTAAAATTGCAGTGCAATTTTTTAACGGTTCTCAAATCTTACAAGCCCCGCCAGCACAGTCATCTTCCATATCCGCTTGGGCATCATTCGCGCCATCACGAGTATTGTGGTAATACAAGGTTTTTACGCCCAGCTTATACGCCGTCAATAAGTCTTTGAGCAGCACTTTCATCGGTACGCGCTGACCTTCAAAGCGAGTCGGATCATAGTTGGTATTTGCTGAGATACTTTGGTCAACGAACTTTTGCATGATAGCGACCAGTTTTAGGTAGCCGTCATTGTTCGGCATTTGCCACAATAATTCATACTGATATTTCAGGTTTTCAATGTCAGGCACGACTTGCTTTAAGATGCCATCTTTTGACGCTTTAATGGACACCAGACCGCGTGGTGGCTCGATACCATTGGTGGCGTTGGCAATCTGGCTCGAAGTCTCAGACGGCATCAAGGCGGTTAGGGTAGAGTTGCGCAGACCGTGGGTAGTGATTTCGGTGCGCAGCGTTTCCCAATCGAGATGCAGCGGCTCTTGGCAGATTTTATCCAAGTCTTTCTTATAAGTATCAATTGGCAAGATACCTTGCGAATAGGTGGTCTCGTTAAATGCTGGACACGCGCCTTGCTCTTTTGCCAATTTATTTGATGCTTTTAATAAATAGAATTGCAACGCTTCAAAGGTTTGATGGGTCAGACCTAATGCTGAATCATCTGAATAGCGCACGCCATTTTTCGCCAAATAATAGGCATAGTTAATCACGCCAACGCCTAAAGTACGGCGGCGCATACTGCCATTTTCAGCGGCTTTTACCGGATAGTCTTGATAATCTAGCAGGGCATCAAGTGCACGGACAATCAGCTCAGCAGGCTCTTCGATATCGCTTACGTGCTCAACTTTACCCAAGTTCACCGCAGACAGCGTACATAGCGCAATCTCGCCTGCTTCGTCATTGATGTTATCAAGTGGCTTGGTTGGTAGCGCGATTTCCATACAGAGATTGGATTGGCGAATTGGCGCAACGCTGGCATCAAATGGGCTGTGGGTATTGCAGTGATCGACGTTTTGAATATAAATACGTCCGGTGCTGGCACGCTCTTGCATCATTAAGCTAAACAATTCGGTTGCTGGAATTTGACGCTGACGGATTGATTTGTCTTGCTCGTATTGGGTATATAACTCTTCAAACTTGTCTTGATCTTCAAAAAACGCATCGTATAAGCCCGGCACGTCAGAGGGCGAAAACAAGGTAATGTCTTGGTTTTTAATCAAACGGGTATAGAGTGTTTTATTGAGCTGCACACCATAATCCATATGACGGACACGGTTATCTTCGACGCCGCGGTTATTTTTGAGTACCAACAGCGATTCAACTTCAAGATGCCATAATGGGTAAAATAAGGTCGCAGCCCCACCACGGACGCCACCTTGTGAGCAACATTTTACTGCAGTTTGGAATAATTTATAGAACGGTACACAACCCGTATGTTGCGCTTCACCGCCACGAATAGGGCTACCAAGGGCGCGAATACGACCGGCATTGATGCCGATACCCGCACGCTGCGACACGTAGCGTACGATGGCGCTGGTGGTCGCGTTGATTGAGTCTAAGTTATCACCGCACTCAATGAGTACGCATGAGCTGAACTGCCGTGACGGGGTACGCACGCCTGACATAATCGGGGTAGGTAAGGAGATTTTAAATTGTGAGGTGGCATCATAAAAACGCTTTACGTAGCTCAGACGCTCTGCTTTATCGTAGTTGGCAAACAGACACATACCAACCAACATATATAAGAACTGCGGGCTCTCAAACACTGTTTTAGACACGCGGTCTTGCACGAGGTACTTACCTGCCATTTGCTCAACCGCGGCATATGCCAAATTCATATCACGCCAGTGGTCGATATACTCATCTAATTCATCAAATTCAGCACGGCTATAATCCGCTAAAATATGCGCGTCATATTTACCGTCGTTGGTTAGTTTTTGCACGTGGTCAAATAACGCTGGCGGAGTGAATTTATTATAAGCAATCTTACGCAAATGGAAAATCGCCAAACGCGCTGCTAAATATTGATAATCAGGCGTATCTTCAGAAATTAAATCGGCAGCAGATTTGATGATGGTTTCGTGAATGTCACGGGTTTTAATGCCTTCATAAAACTGAATATGCGACTTCAGCTCTACCTGTGACACCGACACATTATTTAATTTATGAGCCGCCCATTCGATGACCTTATGAATTTTATCCAAATCAATAAGTTCAAGACTGCCATCGCGTTTGGTCACTTTAATTTTATCAATATGTGTCATGCTGCCCTCGGTGGTTTATTGCTGATATTGGTTATTACGGTCGTTGAGTTACTACTGATACTGTTAGTTCTAGTTATTGCCGTCATTGATATTTATAAATACTGCCCGTCATTTTTCATTGTTAACCCAATCACTTTTCCCATTCATAATGATGTTTTTTAAAGCAAAAGAATACCATTAGCCACTGTTGTGATAAAAACAGTGAACACTAGATATAGCGTGTGGATGAGTAAGTAGACACAATATAGCGGGAAAATTTTGAAAATGCTATATTGATTTTAGAGAGAAACTATGTTGCCAACAGGCAGTTAGGTACCCCATTTTAAGCAAAGCACGATGGGGCAAGGGTTAGGCGAATTTGTAAAAAAATAAAATAAAAGGCTTGTGTTTTCCTGTAGCAGCAACTTTGAAACAGTTGGTCATCTAAGCGCGCACGGCTTTGCAATGACGGGCGCTGATTGTACCTGAGACCACAAAAAATCGCCAGCCAAAAGCGTGACGATTGTGGTTAGCTAGAGTTATTTTATAAAAATATAGGCACTTATTTTAAAGTGGCATGATGATTGACATGCTACATAACAATGCGAACGGTTTTGGCGGCATCAAGTGCGGCATATAAGGTGTTCACTTGCTCAGCGGTCGTTAAGTATAGGTTGACGCGTGCAGAATGAAAGCGCCCCGTTTTTGAGGGCTTTACTTGTATAGATGCTAAATCAAAATCGGGGAACTGGCTGCCAAGAATCAGCTTAACTTCATTCAATAAAGTCTCATGCTCACCTTCATGACCGATAATACTCATCGGGTAATTCATCGGAAAATCCCATAATTCAGGATTTTGAATGTCGGTTTTTTTACCTTTGATTTTATCATTGGCTAACGATATCTGCGAGACGTTGACATCTTTTTTAGGTTTTTGGTCGTCATTACTCATAGTAGAGTCCTTAAAGCTATTTAATAATGTAAATAAAGGTTAGAGATTGGGTATTTAGTTACCGTTTATAATGATGATTATCGGTATATTCAAGTGCTATAAGATATATTAAGCGTTACAGCTTGGATGTTTACAAGCTTCATACATCGCTATGCAATGATATTGTAGAGCATGTATTTAGAATAAGAGAACTCGATTGGCTGATAGTACTATGATTACTATGATTTATTTGGACAGTTCCAATAAGCTCTTACCAAGATTTTGCTACCTTTAAACGACATCAGATGTCGTATAGCTCGTTTTAGCCTCTTCCCTTTCATCGTTTTTTATACTATAGTTATTAAGTCAGGAAGAAATAACGAAATATCGTAACATAGAGTTAACCCTCGAAGCGCAACGCTTTACCTTATAACTCTGCTATTTTCGTTAACACTAAAAAGCTCTTAATTGGTATTAACTACTACCATTCTAATTATCAAATAATCATCAATAAACATAAGCAATCAAATGTAGCCCGCATAAAAATGCTGGTAATAAATCTCTTTTTGTCAAAAAACCAAGCTTAAACCAATTAACTCACTCATCTTGCCTCTATAACGTTGCTCAAAAAGCGGCGGACAGACACGGCTGACTTAAAGCTTTGACCACCATAATTAAAAAACGCTACTAGCAAACTGCCTTTAAAATAATAAGGACAATCCTATGACGAATACAAAATACACTTTCGAGAAAAAACGCATAGACGATGTACAGTGGTCAGGTGTATCAAGACTCTCAAGTTTACCCTCACTACCGAATGATGGTAAATCTCCATCTCTTAAAATCCCACTGTTCTATATCACTAGCGTGTCTGTTAACGATTATGAAGATGATATCTATTTTGTTAATAATACCGATCAGACGCTACACTTTGTAGCGCCGTTTAAGCTATATCGGAACTTAAATGAAGCGGGTGCCAAGCTTGGTGATACAGGCGTTGATAATGTACAGAAAGTTAAGCTTTATGCAAATGAGATAGACAGTTTATATACCGATGTATTACCCAATCAGGGCGTGCGTATCGGGAGCTATCATATTATGTATGATAGTGATGAGATGATGCAGTGGTTTATACAAGTTCCTTTTAAAGATGCTAATACCCATTATGGTATTTGGCGTTTTAATGTGGTTGAAAAAGGCGGAATCGGTGGGAACTACCCTCTACTATGGAATGACTTTAGCAAACCTTCACATATGGTCAGTTGTGATTATTCGTCTGAGCGAGGTGAGATACCGATAGAGCCTTTAGTGTATGAAGAACGCTGTTGGGTCTTAGATAGTCTGACTGAGTCTCTTGGGGTGGCTGACGCTATATTTGTACTGACCATTAATGATGTGCTGTATCGTTATTGTGTGGGCTGGAGCGCGCCCTATAACGAGTCTGATATACAGGCCAAAGACATTGCCAATAAGTTACAAGAGCTAAAGCCTAGCGATGCTGATGCGGTAAAAGAGGTTATACAAGCCGTTTATGATTTCTGGTTTAACGAGGGCTTTGCTAAGAATATTCCAGTGGAGGCCTGCGCGGAGATTTTAGATTTGTATAAAGAGTGGATGGCTAATCATTAAAAAAGGAGAAAGCGATGATGTTTCCCATTGAGAATAACGACACATTCTTACTGTTCTTTCACGGTTTAGATTCGAGCAATGAGACCAGTAAATACACTTGTATCAAACGTGAACCTAAGTACTGCCAAACGGTTAACTACCGAGATGACTTTGAAGGCGTATTTGAGATTTATGAGGCGTTGATTCAAGAGAAAATGAAGCAGTATCCTAGAGTGGTATTGGCAGGGCATTCACTTGGTGCATGGTTTGCCAATCATTTTGCTCATAAATATAACCTGCGTGCGCTATTGATTGCGCCCTGCATTTATCCCAGTGAGGTATTAGCCGATCATATTCCGCAAGTAGCTGATATGAAGTTGTCTTTTCCTACGTTTAATGCTGAGATGGTGCGAGTCATGGTTGAGGTCGATGATGAGTCTTTGGATGTGGCCGTCGCTAGACGAACGTTAGTCAACTTACCTGATAGTTGGGAAGTGGAGTATTTTGAGTGCGGTCATCACCGTATTGCGCGTAGCGAAGATATTTGGTATCACCTAGTCCATCTGTGCGAAGATCCCATCGTTTGGATGGATGAGGCAACGTTTCATGGTGAAGACTAACCTCAATTCATATTATGCTTCGTACTATACTTTCATGATTAAGAGTTTTTATTAATAGCCGTTATAAGAACTATCGTGGGTTTAATGGTTTTGTAGATGCCAGATGTTATGGTTAATCAATGATGAGTCTACAAACCTTGCAACTTCCAGCACGATATAAAACAACTCTGGTAAAGCGCATGAGCCTGCATTCCGACAAGGCGATTCATGCCTGAATTGATGAGCCGAATTTAGCTCGTCTTCATATTTTGTTGTCGGAGTTCAGGAGTCACCTATGTCTAATTTTAAAAGTCAAAATACCACTCATCTTAAATATACCAGTCGTTATAGTCCACGTCATCCTTTAGCGAAATATGCTGTCAGTCAAATAGGTAAGCTTGCGCTACGGGCACAAGATATTACCCAAGCCATGGGCTATTCTCAACGACACACAATACCTGCCTGTGATCGTCTGCGGCATGTATTGTCTAGTGAAATACTGGGACTAAATGGGCATGATGTTGATACGTACTTCACTGCGCACGAATTCTTAAGAGCGCTGCTTGTAGTGCTGGATATACCATACGAGCCATTTGCAGACACTATCGCTCAAATCGAGTATGACTTAGCGCATTATCCCTATCCGCTGCCGATATATGGTTTAAGAGCAGATGTCGATTTTACGTTTAGTGGCGGTGCAAATTGGATGTCCCGCGGCGTAGCTAGTAGTAAAGCTAATGCTTACTTGCCTGAGGACATTGCCAAGATGGATAACGTAGAGCGTGATTCAATAATACAAAAGTGTATTGCTGAGCACTATAAAGAGTATCACGGTAATTTGCCGTATGACGGGGTTATTAAAAGCTATCGACTGATTGTTGAACAGCGTAATGAGAGTGTTGATAGGGTTGAGTATGGACTGCCGGAGTTTGATTAGAATTTAATGCGTAATTAGTAATATGGCTATGAGTAACCAATGCTTATAGGGCTGTGTAAATAGGGAAAATCTTCAATTAATCTAGAGAATATCAAAAACAGATTATCTAACAGACACAAAAAAGCTGAGATATACTCAGCTTTTTCTATGGTGTTTTTTTTATGACAGTTTAATTTTCGGTTATTAAACTGTTACTTTATCAAACCATTAATCATTTTCGAGGAACGAGCGCAAATGCTCAGAGCGTGACGGATGACGCAATTTACGTAAGGCTTTTGCTTCAATCTGACGAATACGCTCACGCGTGACATCGAACTGCTTACCAACTTCCTCTAACGTGTGATCGGTTGGCATATCAATACCAAAACGCATTTTTAGCACACGTGCTTCACGCTCAGTCAGGTTGCCTAGTACATCACGGGTGGCTTCACGTAGTCCGGCAGCCGTGGCATCGTCAACAGGGCTTGAGATCGTGCCATCTTCAATAAAATCGCCTAGATGTGAGTCTTCATCATCACCGATAGGGGTTTCCATTGAAATAGGTTCTTTAGCAATTTTAAGCACTTTACGGACTTTCGCTTCATCCATCTCTAAGCGTTCGCCTAATTCCTCAGGCGTCGGCTCGCGTCCCATTTCTTGTAATAATTGACGAGAGACTCGGTTAATTTTATTAATCGTCTCAATCATATGCACCGGAATACGAATGGTACGTGCTTGGTCAGCGATAGAGCGGGTGATTGCCTGACGAATCCACCATGTTGCATAGGTTGAGAATTTATAACCACGGCGATATTCAAATTTATCTACCGCTTTCATCAAGCCAATATTACCTTCCTGAATCAAATCCAAGAACTGAAGACCACGGTTGGTATATTTTTTGGCAATTGAAATCACCAGACGTAGGTTGGCTTCAACCATTTCTTTTTTCGCGCGACGGGCTTTGGCTTCACCAACTGCCATACGGCGAGCAACGTCCTTCATGTCGTGGATTTCCATGTCGAGCTTATGCTCATAATCACGGATAGCACGTTGCAATAAAATCACATCGTCGGTCACTTTTTCAAGGGTCGCGGCAAAGCCAGGCTTACCTTTTAGACGTTCAGTGAGCCAATCAACGTTGGTTTCATTACTTGGGAACGTTTTACGGAATTCTTCACGCGGCATACGACCACGGCGAATTACCAAACGCATGATCTGGCGCTCTTGCTTACGTACATCGTCATAGACGTCATGCATAATTGCCATGACTTGGTCTGATAAGCGATTATTAAGCTTGAGCATCATAAAACGTTCTGCAAGCAGTGCATAAGCGGCATCTGCTTCTGTGCTACCACGACCATAATCTAGCAATGCTTGCTTAGCGGTAATAAATAAGCCTTCGATTTCTTCTAAACGTACGCGCACTTCTTCTGGATCGATACCGCCAGTTTCTTCTTCAGCCTCATCATCTTCAACGACATCTGCTTCTTCTTCCTCGTCATCGTCTAGATCAACTTTGGCTTTAGATTTTGCTTTAATGACAGGAACTTTCTCTTCCTTCGCAGCGGCGGCTTCTTCTTTTGCTGCCTCTTTCGCAGCTAACGTTGCCGCTTTATCTTCCTCAGTTTCAGGATCTAAAAAGCCAGTAATGACATCAGAGAGTTTCTTTTCACCATCTTGTACCTTTTGATATTCATCCAGTACAAATTGCACCGTGCCCGGCCAATAAGACATCGCATGCTGAACATCGCGAATACCTTCTTCAATACGTTTGGCAATGGCAATCTCGCCTTCACGAGTCAGCAAATCAACCGTACCCATCTCACGCATATACATACGTACAGGATCGGTAGTGCGACCCGGATCTGTTTCAACCGCTGCTAATACCGCGGCGGCTTCGTCTGCTGCTGATTCATCATCGTTAGAATCGTCATTCATCAAAATATCGTCAGCATCAGGTGCTGATTCGAAGATTTTAATACCAACGTCGGTTAACATCTGGACGATATCTTCGATTTGATCACTTTCTGTGATCGAGTCAGGCAACTGATCATTCACCTCAGCATAGGTCAGATACCCTTGCTCTTTACCCATTTGGATTAAGGTGGCCAGTTGTGATGTGGACTTAGAAACTGACTTATCGTTCATAAATACTCACTTTGTTTGCGTCGGGAATCTTCATTATATGACCTGCTGAAACGTGATGCGGGGCGGGCGTTGATCGACTCTATATGGTGATCAAAAAAACGTCAGGCGTATCATTAATAATAAAAATAAATGGATATTAATAAAATCTAAAAACTCAAATCATAAAATCATTCAAATTCTTACTTAAATAATAAAAATATTTAAAAAATATGAGTGCTAGGGTAAATTCTAAAACATAAAACCCTAAAAATAATTGTCATTAATAATCGGTAATCACCTATAGTCATCATGACAGCGGCATATTTTAACACAATCTATATAATCCAGACTATTGCTATCCGTCAAGGTGCTGCTAAACCGTCGTAATCTGCTGTTTCTCACCATTTCATTATAGATGCTTGTTACACATAATCATTAATAATGGGGTTAAGGTGTATAGTTTTAAAGAGCTAAGCCGTTTTAAGTAATAATATGAGCCCTTGTTTAGGAAAAATATAGCCAAAGTTAGGGAAAATAAAGCTCAAATACTCTAAACGCTAATCATTTGTGCTGATTGCTCTGCTTGCTGCGCCCGTAGCCAATCACTTAAAAGCTGTGCCTGCCTTCGCACGATAGTGGCTTTAATATGATCAGGATTTTTTACCAAATTTTGTATTGTCTTTTTCATACTTCGTTCAAGTAACTGACTTACTAAAGCTTCAATTAACTCGTCAAGGTTGAAAACGTTTCTTATTATTAGGGTCTTATAAAATGAACCCCAACTGCGGCTAAGCGATTCTTGGGTAATGGGTTTGAGATTTGACAAAATAAAGTGTGCAGCGCCATTAACGTCTGATGGTAAGTAAGACGAACAGCGTTGAATAGTACTAACTACGTCAAACAGTGCGGTATCTTGTAAATCTTCCCATGCTAATGGACGAAGAGTATCAGTAGGTGCTTTTTGTTTGATATGTACAGGTAAATTATTAATACCTGCCTGCTGCCAGATTACCTCAATAGGATCATCTATAAGCGCGCGTGGTTGAAACAAAAAGCACAGCTGCAATTGCTGGCTGATGGTCATATCGCCATCAAAGTTTAATAAGGCGTCTTTTGCTTCACTATTTTGGTTGCGTCTGCCACCCAGCTTTTGATAGATATCATTATTAAGCAGGTAACGAAAGCTGCTGCCTTTAGGTAGTGCCGCCGTCAGTGCACGCACTTGCGACATGAGCTTGGCTTTGCCTTCAACCAAAGATAAGTCGTGACGCTCGCTTAAATAAGCAAAGATATATTGCGAGAGTGGCATGGCATTAGTGATTTGCTCACGCATGGCATCTGCGCCATTACTCTTAATAAAGGTGTCTGGATCATGATTGTTAGGTAAGGTTAAAAATCGGAGTTCTTTATCGTCGCTAAGCACGGGCAAGGCTATCTCTAAAGTCCGCCAAGCTGCTTTTTGCCCGGCGCTGTCACCATCAAAGCTTAAGGTTAAGGTTGGATTCAGCGTGAGCAAGCGTGAGATTTGGCTCTCGTTAATCGCTGTGCCCATCGACGCTACCGCGCCATAAATGCCAGCTTGGTGTAAAGCAATCACGTCCATATAACCTTCGACCACCAGCCAGTCATTTGCCCGCTGTTGGCGTGACTCATAATAGCCGTACAATACGTGCTGCTTATGGAAGACAGGTGAGTCCGAAGAGTTGATATATTTGGGCTTCACCTCATCATCTAAAGCGCGCCCACCAAAACCAATGGTGCGACCTTGATTGTCACGAATTGGAAAGATAATCCGATCTCGTAGCAAGTCATAATCGCGTCCAGAATCAGATTGGCGCACTAATCCCAATGCCTTTAAACCTTCGATATCTTGTGGAAAGGCATGTTCAAGATGCTGCCAACCAAAGGGCGCGTAGCCAAGCCCAAAGGTCTCTAAGCTTTGCTCAGTAATGCCGCGCGACTTAAAATAATGCATGGCATGCGGATGTGTGGTTAAACTATGCTGATAAAACTGCTGAATTTGGGTCAGTAATTCATATAAATTACCATCTTTATCATGGACTATATTGGCTGCGCTGCCAGTATCAAAGCCGGCATACATCGCATCATCTGGCGGATAACTATGCTCACCTTGATGCTCACCTTGATGCTCACCTTGATGCTCAGGTTGATATTCCGAACCATAAGCATAACTATAATCATTAGCCATATCAGGCATTGAATTATAATTATCTGAATCATAACTGTCTAATGATGGATAATCTGTATAGCCATTATCATCATAAGCTGGTTGCTGTGGTGATTGATTGTGGTGCTGATTGTCCAAAGTAGAGCCGATAGACGGCGCATCAATAGTTTGGGCTGGATTTTTTATACTAATGGATGGATTAGATACTGACGATGATTCGATTGGTTTCGGCTTTATGCGTCGATAACGTACATTTTGCTGTTCTTCTTTTGGTACTTCGATGCCTGTTTGCTTCGATAATTCGGTGACCGCTTCCATAAAGGTCAGGTTTTCATAATCGCGCAAAAAGCTAATGGCGTTACCACCGACACTACAACCAAAGCAGTGATAAATATTCTTTTGCGGATTAACATAAAACGAAGGCGATTTTTCCCCATGAAACGGACAGCAGCCTTTATATTCACTACCCGCACGTTTTAGTGTGGTATGACGACCAATAATGCTGATCAGGTCAGCTTGGCTATTTAATTGTTCAAGAATATGATTAGGAATACTCATATAAGAAATAGTTCACCACAGGGTAATAATACAATCAGTAACAATAGAAATAATAATGGCTATAAAAAGGCTAAAAACAGAAAAATAAGGTCAACCAGACAGTTGACCTTATTTTTAGCACAAGTTGTATGATGATTAACAAAAATAACGGCAACTAAATAGCGTCAGCTTTTTAGAACGATTATTATTGATTAGGAAGCGTGGTACGGCGCGTTGGATTGGTATTCTGTGGCTCAACGACCGCATCCGTTGCTGCCTCTGAAGCGCTACCTTGTCCTGTTACCTGTTCAGTGGTATTTTCTGGAAGACCTAAACCAATATTAACGCCGCTACGAGCAGGAGATAGTGTGGCGCGCGATGTTGCACTGCCAGCATTAGCTGCAGGCAAGGTTAGCTTGGCTGCATCATAAATAACTTGCGTTTTTGTCGCGCCGTTATATTGACCTTCAGCAAGTGAGGCACCTGGCATTGTTGAGCGACCCAATTGACCAAAGGTGAGCTTATTCAACCACGTGCGATCGGCTTTGGTATTTAATTTTACGCGCCCATCAGCGGTTAGCCAGTTTGGATAGTTGATGCGCAATAGTGTTTTATAATCATTTGCCAAATCCTTCAGCCCAAGCTGTTGATTACTGTAAGCCAAAATAGCAATGGCTTCAGGTACAGACTCACTTAGCGGATAGTATTGGAATGTCCACTTAGCGCGATTGGCGGCGGCAACATAGGCATCACGCTTGATATACCAGTTGGCAGCGGTCAGCTCACTTTGGGCAAATTGATTGTAAATAAACAGCATGCGCTGGGCGGCATCTGGTGCATAAGGGCTATTTGGATATTTATTAATCAATTCTTGAAAATTGGCAAATGCCAGACGTAGATAGCCAGTATCGCGCTTAGCTTGATTGGTTTTAAACAGCTTAATGCCTTCTGACGACCCTTGCATATTGGCAACACCGCGCACGTAATAGGCGTAGCTGACTTGCGGGTTAGAAGGGTAGAGGCGGATAAACTGATCAGCGCTGCCCGCTGCGGTTTCATAGCTGCCGCTTGCGTATTGAGCGTACATCATATCGAGCAATGCTTGTTCAGCGAATTGACCAGTAGGATAAAAGGTACGCAGATTGGTCAAGTCTTCAATGGCTTGAGTGTAGCGACCTTTATCAATTTGGGTAATAGCGTCACGGTAATAGCTCTGCTCAGATTTCTGCGCAGTTTCTATCGTCTCGGCATCTTTATTGGTCAAGTTTTTAAAGGTCTGACAACCCACCAGATTGACACTTAACGCCAATAAGGTGAGTGATGATAGCTTGATAAACGTGTTGCCAACAGGGCGCATACTTCTCTCCGCACAAGATAAATAATAACAATAGCGCTATTAGGCTATAGAACTGGTTGATGATAAAAATTTGTTATTGCAAAGGCTTATATACAGCAGCAATCTAGTTAATAGATTTAATTAACAATAATGTCGATTATCACCGCATAATTACTGGCAAAGTTACCTGCAAAATATCGCCTACTTTATAGAATAAAGCGGGCTTCGTCTATTTTTTCGTCAGCTATTTTGTAGTTAATAGGCGCACGATGAGACTGCGCTATCAATAATCATGCTGTATTTTGCCCACAGTTTAGCACGGTAAGCGCTTAGAGTGATGGAGAATCGTGCTAAATAAAGGCAGTCTTACCTTTCAGTCGGCTTATTTTATTATGGTTTTTATATTTTATTACTATGCCTATATTTTGGGAACGTTGCAAAGTAGATAAGCGAGGTATAAGAGAGGCGATACGTGAAGAGACTGTAATAATGGTATCAGCCTGTGTTGCAGATAACGCAGTCTAGCTATAGGGCTTGAGCGTATGACATGCTACACTATAGCGACATTAGACTGGTTTTTGTTGCCGCTATTATTATTTTTAATGGCTAAAAATTGTCTATCTTTTTTATAAAGCTCACGATTGTGACTTTGCTATATATGAACTTGCCATGAATAATGATGCTATGACCACAAATGTAACGAATAACTCTATGTCTAAACCTATCTCTAAATCTATGCCAGATACGCCTTTATCAGAAGCAGAATTATCAGCGCAGACGATTGCGCCTACAGATGACTTACTAGATAAGTCAATGTTAGATGATAACGATTCACCGTCTTTTGATAACACAGAAGATGAAGATATTGATTATGATACAGAAGGTGAAGATATTGACGATGATGAATCGCAAGATGATGACGCGCCTGCTATGGACTTAGGTCTAGATATAATCGATGAGACTTATACAGTAACAGAAGCTGAAAGCGGTCTGCGTATTGATAAGATTGCCTCGCTAGCCTTTACCAATTTTTCACGTGCCCAGCTGCAAGGCTGGATTAGTGATGGCAGTTTGCTATATAACGGTACGGTTCAAAAGCCTAAACTGCGCTGTAAAGTAGGTGATGTGTTGCATCTCTCGACTACCTTGCAACAGCATAGTCATGATTTGCCAGAGAATATCGATATCGATGTGATTTATGAAGATGATGATGTTTTAGTCATTAATAAGCCAGTTGGTATGGTCGTGCATCCCGGTGCGGGCAATCAAACGGGGACATTGGTCAATGCGCTCTTGTATCACTATCCGCAGCAGCATCATTTGCCACGTGCCGGTTTGGTACATCGTATTGATAAAGACACCTCAGGGCTATTGCTGATTGGCAAGACCAAACCTGCGCAACTGGCGTTGATGGAACAGCTTAAGGATAAGTCCGTTTATCGTCATTATCGATGTGTCGTTGCTGGTGATCAGGCAAGCTTGATGCGCCATCGCCGTATTGATGCGCCTATTGGGCGTCACCGTAATCAGCGCACTAAAATGACTGTGATGACCGCTGGACGCGAGGCAGTGACCCATTTGCTAAATGTCACACCTTTAAATGACAATTATTGCTTATTAGATATTGCTCTTGAAACTGGACGTACCCATCAAATTCGTGTTCATTTGAGTCATATCACTTATCCGCTGGTTGGCGATCGCGTTTATGGCGGACGGCGTCAGTTGCGTTCCGGCTTAACCGAGCAGCAGCGTCAGGCAATAAGCAACTTCCCACGCCAAGCATTACATGCCTATGCCTTGGGTTTTGTGCATCCTGTAACAGGTGAAGATATTGAAGTCACCACCCCGATACCAGAGGATATGGAAAAGCTGATAGCGGTATTGCACGACGGCTATGATGAAGAAAAGCAGAATGAGCGCTACAAGCTCTCATAATTATAAGCAGTTTAAGATACACAGATGATATCTAGGATAATACCCATACGATGACTTATGATTTTCCGATGATGGTACTTGCGACGCTTGGTGAGGTAACAGTCTTTCAAACGGCAGCTTTTACTGATGCTGATATGGCATTAAATGATATTGCGTCAATCAACTGTCAGTCGATGCGCCAAGTAGGGCAGCCAAGTTACGGTAAAGGGAATATCGGTCTGCATGTAAATGATGATGCAGTAAAGGTATTAGATAACCGTATGCACCTGTTAGCAACCATCAATCAGCATCTTGCTGCTAGTCACAGGTCGCCTATTGAAAGTTTACACTGGGTTAATCAAGTGCATGGCAAGCAGATATACGATGTAGATACTAATCCGCTCATCATGCAGCCTGTCGATGCGGATGCGCTGGTCAGTCCACAGTCTAATGTCGGGCTAGCAGTCATGACTGCTGACTGTGTTCCTATCGTCTTATATCAACCGACTACTGGTAAAATCGCTGCTATCCATGCCGGATGGCAAGGGCTGGCATGCGGCGTTATTAAAGCCACTGTCGAGCGCTTTACTCAAATGGGTCAAATTACAGCATGGATAGGTGCTTGTATCAGTCAAGAGAATTATGAAGTAAACGGTCAGGTAAGTAATAAGCTATTAGCTGGCTGTATCAGTTCTCAATTATTAGCAGATAAGCATATACAGCAGTTTTCAACGCTGTTTTGTAACGTCATTGATACTAATATATCAGACGCTCATACTTTAGATGCTAATATTATAGATACTGACATGGCAGCCAACAGTCAAGGTGCAGTAAGCTGTGTTGCTAAGGTTCATATCAATTTACCTAAACTTGCTCATTATCAGTTGCTACATATGGATGTTACTGTGGCGAATGAGGGTCAAGCTCCTTGTAGTTATGCCGATGGACGGCATTACTCGTATCGCCGTCAGACTCATTTACAGCAGCCGGCAACGGGTCGGATGGCGTTAATTATTGCACGCAGTAAGGCACTATAGACAATATTTTCTGATTAAAGTTATGTGACTTATCTATATTTTATCTGTGCTTTTTAAGTTTTTTACCATATATGACTAGAGTTTGTATGAATACACTTGTAACGCCATCTGTACAACCTGCTCATGAAAGTGATACTCCGTCTAATGTTACGTTCGCAGTGATTTATCATAGTAATTATGGTCATACCAAGCGTGTTGCTGAAGCGGTTGCTATTGGTGCGCGTCAGCAGTTACCAGAGTCACAAGTTAAAGCGATAGATATTCACGATGTTGATTGGGATTTTGTCGATGCAGCAGATGTGCTGATATTCGGTAGTGCCGTCTATATGGGTAGCGCGCCAGCAGCATTTAAGACCTTTATGGATGAGACCTCAAAACGCTGGTATCATCGCAAATGGGAAGGCAAGTGGGCGGCAGGGTTTGCCAACTCTGGTGGTTTAAGTGGTGATAAGCTGGCGGTATTACAGCAAATATGTCTATTTGCCATGCAGCATGGTATGAACTGGATTGGTATGCCGCTGATGCCCACCGGACATAGCGAAAATGACTTAAACCGTTTATCCAGCTTTTTAGGATTAATGACTCAGTCCATGAATGCACCACCTGAAGAAACTCCGGGGCAGGGCGATATTGATACGGCTATCTGGTTTGGGGATCATGTGGCAAAGACAGTAGTTAAGCATCAACCTGCCACTATCATCCCATAAATTTCTATATCAACAAACCTATTATAAAAAAAGCAGATACTTACTTAGTGTCTGCTTTTTTATTTATTTATTTATTCATAAGCTCTATACATAAGTATGGTCAAAATACTTACAGTTTTTACTGAAAGGCTTATTTATTGGTTGATGGCTGATGCGTAGTAGAAAAAGAGCTGGTGACGGGGATAGGGCTTTCCACAAACTGAAAGGTTTGACAACCGCCCAGCAGTATTAGTGTAGTGAGTAAGCAGCTCAAATTAAAATTTTTCATAATTATTCTCGTCGTAATAAATCAAGTGCCATGACAATATTTTAGGCTAAATATTGTCAATATAGCATAAGCCAAAGCATATATAGAGCAGTCGTGGGTCGCACTATTATATGAAATTAACCTTATTCTTTATATGCTTTGGGCGGTTCTATTTATACTTATGTAAAGAAATTAGATGAATAAGTTAATAATCAAGCAATATTGGCGAAATAGTTTTACTGTAGCGGTAAAGAGCAAATACTTTCGAGCAATATAACCAGTGCGGTAATAAAACATTATGTGCTGGGTTAAAAAGAATCGAATCAAGACTTGGAATAAGTAAGCTATTTAAAGAGTATTAGTTGCTATAAATAGCCCGCGAGATGAGGATATTATGAAGCCATTTTCTATGATGCTATCGATGCTTGCTGTGGGTATCCTGTCCAGTACGGCAATGGCTGAAGACACAAGCCTAAATCACATAAGCTTACCCAACGTGAGCCCCGCTAATAGCGATCTTGCCAATCGAGGGGCTTATGTCGCTCGTGCTGCTGACTGTGTGGCGTGTCATGGCGAGAACTATACGGGTGGTTCGCCTATTGCCACGCCAATGGGCAATATTTATTCAACCAATATTACCCCATCCAAACGATACGGTATTGGCAATTATACTAAGGATGATTTAAAAAACGTTCTGCGTAAAGGTCGCTCGCCTGACGGTATGCTATATCCTGCCATGCCTTATCCTTCCTATAGCGGTATGACGGATGCAGATATTGATGCATTATTTGCTTATCTGCAGACTGTGCCAGCTGTGGAAGAAGCCCCGGAATATGAAACCAAACTGCCGTTCCCGTTTAACTTTCGAATTTTAATGGTTGGCTGGAATGCGATTAATATTCCATCGTCAGAAAAGCGCGAAGGTCTGACTAAGGTACAGCAGCGCGGTGAATACTTAGTCAACAATCTAGAGCATTGCGGAACGTGTCACACACCTCGCAATAGTACCATGGGCTTTGACAAGCAAAATTACTTGTCGGGTGCGCCTTTAGGCAATTGGCATGCGCCAAATATCACGCCTGATAAGTCAAGTGGTATTGGCAGTTGGAGTGAGCAGGATATTGTGACTTACCTGCGTACAGGCGAGCTTGATCAGCGTGCTTATGCTGGTGGACCGATGGGCGAGGCAGTGGCGCACAGTACCCGTTATCTGGCTGATGAAGACTTAGGTGCTATTGCATCTTATTTAAAAGCCGTTCCTGCGATTCAAACCGACGATAAAATATCTGAAGTTGATGTATCACGTTTGCCCAAGCCGATTAATGAATCTATTACTCGTGATTTGATTGCTCAAAAGGACAATTTAGCGCGAGCAAAAGCCAGCGTGGCGGGTGGTAGCAACTCTCCTGAAGCACTTTATCTTGCCGCTTGTGGCAGTTGTCATGGTATCAATGGTTATGGTCAACCGGATGCACGTTATGCACCGATTGTTGGTTTAAGTAGTCTGCGCCGTGATAAGCCTGATGCGCTAGTGAATATCATCGTGCATGGGATTGATGGCGCGACCAACACCAGTCCTAAAATGCCAGGGTTTTCAGAGGAGCTGAACGCCGAACAAATAGCGGGCATTGCCAATTACGTCCGTGTGAATTTTGGTGGTCTCAAAGACAGTAAGGTCAATGCTGCTGATGTTGATCGGATTATGAATACCAAACCTGCTCAGCCTTTCTTGATTAAATATGCTGGAATATTAGCAGGGCTTGGCATCATTGTAGGGTTGTTACTACTGGGTCTATTGGTACGCTGGTTGTTCCGTCGGAAAAGACATACTTATTAATAGCATATTTTAATAGCGCTAATAGTTACCGATGATCAGTTGATAATAACAAAGACAGTTTAGATATGATCTGCTTGCAAGATCTAAAAGGATAGGACTATGACAGACACGCTTAAGTCCCCAACACGCCGGCAATTACTGAGTATGATTGGTAAGACGGCAGGGGCGACCGCCATGTATCAGGCAATGACCACATTAGGGTTTGCTTCAGAGTCAAGTTTTAAAGCAGGGATGGAGCTTAAAGATGCGCCTCCTGGTGCCAGTATTATTATTTTAGGCGCAGGGCTGGCAGGTTTGACTGCCGCTTATGAGCTACGTAAAGCGGGTTATAGCGTCAAAGTATTAGAGTATCAAAACCGTGGTGGTGGACGCAGCTGGACGGTTAATGCAGGCGATAGCTACACTGAGCTTGGCGGTGAAGAGGTTACTTGTGATTTTGAAAAAGGTAACTATCTCAATGGTGGTCCTTGGCGACTGCCCAGCCATCATTATGGGGTTTTTCATTACTGTAAGCAGTTTGGCGTAGCAATGGAGCCCTTTATTCAAGAAAACTCGCGCGCTTATTTGCACCGTGCTAATCATTTTAATGGCGTGCCGCAGCGCTTAGGCGATGTGCAGACGGATATTAGAGGTCATGTCTCAGAACTGCTATCAAAAGCGGTGAATGTCGGTGGTCTCGACCGTTCGGTTAATACTGAAGATAAAGAGATGCTGCTTGAAGGGTTAAAAGGCTGGGGCGTACTGAATAAAGATTATCGCTATGAGCGTAGTCATGATGCAGGATTTTACCGAGGGTTTGAGGTGTATCCAGGTGGCGGCTTGATGCCGGAGTCGAAATCTTCTAAGCCTATTCCATTAAATGCCTTATTACAGTCAGGTATGTGGTCAGATTTATCTAACTTTACCGCTTATAGCCATCATCCAACCATGTTTCAGCCTGTAGGCGGTATGGGTAAAATTGGTGATGCCTTCACCCGTGAATGCCAAGAAATGATTACCCTCAATGCCAAAGTTACCCGTATTAATCAAGATGATAATGGTGTTAGTGTGCATTATGTGGATACCAATGGTGGCGACAATGTGACTAAGATAGCCCGTGCTGACTGGTGTATCTGTACCATACCATTAACGGTATTGACCCAGCTGGATGTCAATGTCTCAAAACCGATGAAGCAGGCGATGGCAGCCGTACCTTATGAAACCTCGTTTAAAGTTGGATTAGAATTCAAGCGCCGTTTTTGGGAACAGGATGAGTGGATTTATGGCGGGGTCACTTATACTGATATGCCGATTACCCAAATCTCTTACCCATCAGACAATATGTTTGGTGATGGTCCGGGCGTACTATTAGGGGGTTATGGTTATGGCGCAACTTCCTATAAATTCAATGCGCTAACACCGAAGCAACGTATCGATGCGGCGCTGGCTTATGGTAAGCATATACATCCGCAATACCCTAAAGAATTTAAGGCGGGCACGTCTGTAGTGTGGCACCGTATTCCTTGGACATTAGGCTGCTATGGCATTTGGAGTGAGTCCAGTCGCGCGCAGTATTATGATACGCTTTGTAGTATTGATAATCGTATCGTGCTGGCGGGTGAGCATTGTTCGCACATTCCTGCTTGGCAAGAAGGTGCGATTTTGTCTGGCTTAGATACGGCAAAGCGGCTTCATCAAAGAGCGAAGCTTGCGGTATAGCTATCTGTCATAGATTAAGAAATAAAGAGGCGATTATGAATAATTATAAATATCCAATCTTGACAGTCATGACCAGTATCAGCCTAAGCATGGTGTTACTGACCGGCTGCTCATCGGCAGATAAAGAGGCACCAACCATTGCAGAACCTGCCGGTAAAACAACAAGCGTCAAGAGTGCCGATATTGTCGATGGTTATAATGTACAAGAAAGCCGTAATAATGGGGCTTGGGGCGGTGTCTATATGAGCCGTGAAGAGCTGGCTGAGCCACGTGGTAATCTGCTAGATGTTAAAGCGCAGCCAACAATAGCGGATGATCCTGAGCTAAAACAGTGGGATGCTATTTTTGGTGATGACAACTCGTACAGTACCAATGATGGCAAAAAACTGTACCATCAATCATGTGCTGCCTGTCACATGCATAAAGGCGAGGGCGCAATCGGTGCAGGATATTATCCGCCCTTAGCGAACAACAGTAAAATGGAATCAAAATACTATATTATTGATATTTTAATCAATGGTTTCCGTGGTATGCCGTCGTTTCATAGAATGATGGATGATGAGCAAATGGCTGCGGTTACTCAATATATTCGCACTGAGTTTAATGGTTATAAAGACCCAGTAACGGCTGAGGATGTCGCACAGCTTCGCCATGCGATGCCATCAGCTCTTGACCCTTGGGATCAGTAATTTTATAGTAGTTAATTATCAGTAAAGCATTAAAAAAGCGCTTAATCATGTGATTGAGCGCTTTTTTGTACTTTCTACTTCATAGTCATATAATATATCTAACATCATTTAGGGCTTGCTGACCAAACAGGTGAGCGGATAATACCTTGACCGGATTTACCAAAAGACTGACCGCCATTCAACGATTTGATGGTTAATACGCCTTTGCCGCCTTGGGTTGAGGCATAGACTACGCGTTTACCATTAGGCGAAAAGCTTGGCGCTTCATCAATACCAGTACTGCCAAGATTGGCGGTGATACCACCGCTACTGTTCATGATAGCAGCGGAGCGTCCACTTAAAAAGGCAATTTGTTTGCCATCGCTACTAAATTGCGGGCTGGTGGCATAGCCGCTGCCAGATACTTTGGTAACGCGTCCTGAACCAAACTCATAACGATAAATTTGTGGCTTATTGAAGCCTGCTTTATCGGACACAAAAACAAAGGATTTACCATCTGGTGCATAGCTTGGCTGCACTTCGCTGCTTGGCCAATTGGTTAAGCGTCTTGGCGTACCGCCGCTCGCACTGGTTTCGTAAATATGCGCGCTGCCCTCAAAGCTACTAGAGAACAGAATTTTGCTACCATCAGGAGAGAATGAAGGACTTAAGTTGCTGCCTTTAAATGGCGTGATGACAGTTGCCGCGCCGCCGCTGACGTTTTGTACATAAATAAGCGGATAGGACTTGTCACGCTGCACGGCGTAGGCAATGCGTGAGGCATCTGGCGACCACGATGGTGAGAAGATTGAGCCTTTCACTTCAGTGATGGTAGTGGCATTTTCACCGTCTGCATCCATAACTTTTAGACGGGATACTTTTTCTTTACCGCGTCCGCTTTCTTCAATATAAGCAATACGTCCGGAAAAATCACCCGGAATACCAGTGATAAGCTCGTATACTTTGTCCGCAATGACGTGACCAGCATAACGCATGCTTGAGGCATCTTTATTAGCAGATAGGCTTTGTTTGCCTTCAATCACGCGTCCTGTTTTGACATCAATCACTTCATAATCAGTGACAATTTTGCCGCGATCGGTTCGTGTGCTGCCAACGACCAAATAAGGAATACCCAATTGTTGCCATACCGGCAATGTTCCTGCAAGCTCGCTACTGCTGCGAGGCTGTTGAGGCAAGTTTTTATTAGTGACACTAAGCTCAGTGCGGCTTAAGTCATTAAAAATAATGGGCGATAAAACAGAATCCCCAGCAAAGGGTACAAACGCCACTTGGGTTTGCTGGACTGGAATTTCATAGTCCAAATCTAATACTACGGGCGCCGCAAATAAGTTAGGGGCAACAAGGAACCCTGAGGCGCTGGCAAGCAGGGTTATTAATAGTTTTTTATGAGTACGCATAACCGAATCTAACTCCTAAAATTGGGAAATAATTATTTTTATAAATGAGTTTGGCAAATTGCAAAAGTCGCATGATTTCAAACTCATTTTATATCAAAGTAACCAGTATATCGCATTTGCGCAACGGCTTAATTGCTGCCTTTAAACTGTATGGTAAAGGTTGGATATTTAGGATCGTCAGTGCCGATGGGTAAATTACGGGTGCTCATCACGGCCTGTTTTGCGGCGTCATTGACAGCGCTGTCTGGACCTGAGGCGGAGACATTGACGACATCACCATTACTATTGACCGTAATGGTCAATGTTGCGCGCTGGGTTGAGCCTTTCGCTGCGGTTGGCGGGCTATAATTGCGTCTGATTAAATTAATAATCTCGCTATTACTTGCACCACGACTGCCACTAGAGGCGGAGCGGCTACTGCCTTTTGATGTGCTAGACGTTGACGAATCGCCAGATAGCATAGACTGACCGTCAGATAGGCTGTAATTTTTACCACCGCCACCTGAGCTGCCGGAGGTGATTTCGATATTACGCTGTGAGCTGGTGGGTTTTTCAATTTTTGGCGGATTGTTCTTTTTGTCACGCAACTCTTTTAGGCGCGCGCTTTCTTCATTGTTATCGCTTCTTTTGCTCTCTTCAATGCGTTCGAGTCGCTCAAGTGTCAATTCATCTTGTTGTGCTGCCCATTCAGCAAGCTCGCTTTCATACGATTGCGACTGCTCAGATAAGCGATCCTGTTGCTCTTGACTCATAAGTATCGGCGCTTCGCTATCGCCATCAGCAGGATTGTCCGATTGCATAAACACAGGTACACGCTGGGAGGTCGAGCGCGAGCTATTTGCACCAGCGTTATTGGCATCATTGCGGTTAAAAGGCTCGCTGCTAATTGCGCCGCTGGCATTGCTGTCGCTTTGTGTGCCATCAGATGCGGCTGCACGATTGGCAAGGATTTGCCCTTGCATCTCCGCCAGCTGTTCGGGCGACACCATCGTGGTCTCAAGACTGCCGACGGTATCATCGTCCATATGCTGATAGGTATAAATCAATATCCCAATCACGATACCGTGCGCCAATATGCTGAGCAGTGTGGGCAGCGTGAGACCATTACCTTCAGGTTCGGTAGGCACATAGACGACAGGAGCATGGTTCATTATTTTAATACTCTTGGACACTTAATTACTCTTGGTCGTGATTTATTGAATGACAGATTCAGAACATTAACGTCAGTATAACTTATTACGGCTTAGGCATCGGTAAAGGTGTGCCGGTTAATAAGCCGACTTTTTGAATGCCTGCCTGTTGTAAGTTTGCCATTAATCCCATAATCGCGCCATATTGATTATTTTGGTCAGCATTAATCATAACTTGTAAGGGCTGTAATCCGTCAGCCTTGCCTTTGGCTTGCAAGTTTGACAAGGTATCAATCAACTCAGGCTCACTGATGGGCGTATCAATATTATTCTCATAACTGATAAATATCTCGCCATTGCTGGTTAACGACACAATCACCGGTAGCTGACTTTGAGTAATAGTTTTGGTTTGCTCTTTAGGCAAATCGACATCGACGCCTGTGGTCAGCATCGGTGTTGTGACCATAAAAATGACCAATAGCACCAACATCACATCGATATAGGGCACCACATTCATATCAGAATTGAGCGCGACTTTTTTACGGGCATAAGGACTTGGTTTCATAATATTAGCGTCCTGCAACCTGACTGGCTTTGGCAACTTGGGTGGTGGCGGTCACAATAGTAGGATGCTCAGTGCTGGTTTCGCGCTGCAACATACCGGTCATCTCATCACAAAACAGCGCACGCGAATCATACAGACGGCTTGATTTAGAAGTAAAATGATTGTAAGCGAGTACCGCAGGAATAGCGGCAAATAGACCCATTGCCGTAGCGATAAGGGCTTCAGCAATGCCCGGGGCAACAGTAGCAATCGATGCTTGCTCATTTTGTGACAGTCCTAAAAACGCATTCATAATGCCCCAAACTGTACCGAATAGTCCGACATATGGGGCGACAGAACCAATGCTGGCAAGGGTTGCAATACCAGACTCGAGCTGCTGCTGCTGACGCCCAAGTCCTACGCGTAGTTTGCGCTCAACGCCATCAATGATATCGTCTTTTGGTTGGCGTTTTTTATGCATTCTTAGATATTCAGAAAAGCCGACATAAAAAATCTGCTCAAGTCCTTGGCGATCAGGCGAGCCTTGAATACCTTGATACAGCTTGGCTAAATCCTCACCTGACCAAAACCATGTCTCAAACTGCTCATCAAAGTTTCTAGCAGTTCCTAAGCGCGCGCTTAGGCGAAAAATAATCACCCAACTGACCAAAGATGCGAGCAATAATAAGCCCATCACAATCTTTACTAATAGGCTGGCTTGGGTAATAAGGTCAATAATATTTAAAGATTCAGGCATATAACGGACTCACTGACGATGAACAATAACCAATTTAAGTGGATATAGCGCGCACTTAAATCAGCGCAAGCTATTAATCAAATTTCTAATAACGAAGCTTTATAAAGGATAAAATAAGAATATAAAGGTATGCCGTAGCGCTAACACTACGCAGAATAGCGAGCGTGCACTGTTTACAACCTGCTAGTGTACTGCGAAAACTATGAAAGGTCATTTATTAATATGGTTAATACTCAGCTTTCTTGCTTTTATTAACGATTAACCACTATTAAGCATTAGCTTACTATTGTTTAATAATATTATAACAACGAATGATTGTTATTTTTAAGCTTATTTTATGAGTAGGGGTATTTATTGAATTTGTAGGTAATATTCTCTAAAATGTTAATCTTTGTTACGATAGCTTTCTGACGAGAATATCAGTTTTTTGACATTATTTTCTTGATTTTTACTACTTGTAACTTTTTCACTCTCCAGTTGGAAGCGATGCTCATGAACGCAATTGAACGCTATTTTGGGATTAACGGTGAAAATACCACGGTCAAAACAGAAGTTTTAGCCGGATTAACCACGTTTTTAACGATGGCTTATATTATCTTTGTTAACCCTAATGTCTTGGCAGAAGCGGGGATGGATAAAGGCGCGGTCTTCGTAGCAACTTGTCTTGCTGCGGCAATCGGCTGCTTTATTATGGGGCTTTATGCTCGCCTGCCAGTCGCACTGGCACCGGGCATGGGTCTCAATGCCTTCTTTACTTATGGCGTGGTGCTCGGCATGGGCTACGCTTGGCAAACCGCACTTGGCGCGGTCTTTTTGTCTGGCTGTATTTTTGTCTTGCTAAGCTTATTTAAGATTCGTGAAGTGATTATTAATGCCATTCCCATGTGTTTAAAACAGGGCGTTGTTGCTGGTATCGGTGCTTTTTTAGCCTTTATCTCGCTACAAAGCTCAGGCGTGATTATCAATAATGACGCTACGTTGGTCGGTCTTGGTGACATGACGACGTTTTCACCCGCAATGGCAGCATTAGGCTTTATTGTTATTTTAGCTTTGTCTTATCGAAAAGTACCGGGTGCTGTGACCATTGGTATTTTACTAGTAGCGTTAATCAGCTTATTAACGGGTCATACCCAGTTTACCGGTATCATGTCAGCACCGCCATCTATTGCGCCGACGCTTATGCAGTTGGATATTGCTGGTGCCTTTGATGTGGGCATGATCAGTGTCATTTTTGCCTTTTTATTCGTCGATTTATTCGATACGGCAGGTACATTGATTGCGACTACCAGTCAGGCAGGTCTTATTGATAAAGACGGTAAAATTCCCAACATGGGTAAAGCGCTGCTTGCGGATTCAACGGCAACAGTAGCCGGCACTTTATTAGGTACTTCTTCAACGACCAGTTATATTGAAAGTGTGTCAGGTATCGCCACAGGTGGGCGCACTGGTTTGATGGCGGTCACAGTTGGGGTGATGTTTTTACTCAGCACCTTCTTTGCGCCGCTGGCAGGTATGATTCCAGCTTATGCTACCGCGGGCGCTATTTTTTACGTTGCCGTACTTATGATGGGCACTTTAAAAGATATCGCATGGAGTGATTTAACCGAAGCTGCTCCGGTGGTTGTGGTGTTATTATTTACGCCATTAACCTATTCAGTTGCTGATGGTATTGCCTTAGGATTTATTACCTTTACTGCGGTTAAGTTATTGACGGGCAGATATGAGGAAGTAAGCATTCCGGTATGGATATTAACGTTAGTGCTATTATCAAAAATTATATTTTTATAGTACAAAGCGGAATTTTTTATAATGTAGAATCATAGTATTTGCAATATAGCGCTTTATAAAGAGTGAAAATAATTAAAAAACCTTCTTATCGAATGATGATAAGAAGGTTTTTTTTGGAAAATGCAAAATATTTATTTATAAAAGTAATATTAAGAACAATAAAGCAAAGTCATGAATCAGTACTAAAAAATAGGTGAGTTAGGTAATAGCAAACAAAAAGTTATGATTGGAACCATATATTAGTAAGATTATGGTAACTAATTGTTTTTAAAAGCTATACGCGCGTATGCAGCCAAATGATTGCATTAGTTTGCACCGGTTTTCCGTGATACCATAATCGAGTTAAGCGCATCACCTCAATCAACGCCGTAGAGGTCTTTCTTATAGTGAATAAGCGGTAAATCAGCGCACAGTTTTTTGCTAAATATGCTTTATTTGTTCTTTAAGAAGGCATCAATAAAGAGTAATCAAGCAAACATCTCCTGAGCTGATTTTATTCACGACCAACAAGAAGAAGGCACTAATGCCGCTTAGCTGATCGTTGTTGCCTTTGCATAATTGAATAGCATATTTAACTTTCAGAAGTGTAAATACTATTTTGCTTATGTTAATCCTCTATATGACCATTACGGAGTTGGTATGAACCCCTTAGATCAGTTTACCCCGCAAGAACCGATTTTATTTAATCCAACTGATTTGCTTGCGCCAGATTATATCAAGCAGTCAGCGGCTGAGCTGTATGCGCGTATTTCGCCTTTATATAGTGCTGATGAAGACCGCTGGTTGACGGCATTATTGCCACTTGCTAAACCGACTGATGCTGAGCGTGAGGCAGCAGCTGAACAAACACGCAAACTTGTTGAGCACGTGCGCAATGACGGCAAAGCGGTGAAAATGGTCGATTCATTATTGCTAGAATATAGTCTTGATACCCAAGAAGGTATCTTGCTCATGAGCTTGGCGGAAGCATTGATTCGTGTGCCAGATAACTATACGGCGGATGCGCTGATTCGTGACAAAATGAGCGTGGCAGATTGGAAAAAGCATTTAAACGATGACAACGGCTTGATTGTCAATGCCTCGACATGGGGGCTGATGATGACCGGTCGTGTGGTCAGCATTGATAGCAGTACGACGGCGTCAGGATTTTTGGATCGAATGACCAAAAAGATGGGCGAGCCGATGATTCGTGCCGCAATGCAAAAAGCCATGCGCATTATGGGACATCAATTTGTATTGGGCGAGACCATTGAAGACGCCAATAAGAATAGTAAAAATTATCGTGATAAAGGTTATACCTATTCATTCGATATGCTTGGTGAAGCGGCAATTACCAATCGCGATGCAGAAAAGTATTTTAATGACTATCTGCATGCTATTAAGTCAACGGCTAATATAAAAGTAAAAGACGGTATGCCGAAGCCGTCGGTTTCTATTAAGCTGTCCGCGCTGCATCCACGCTATGAAGCCACGCAAGAAGCGCAAGTGATGGGCTTACTGCGTCAACGTTGCTTGCTGTTGATTGAAGCGGCTCGTGAAGTGAATGTGGATTTAAGTATTGATGCCGAAGAAGCGGATCGCCTTGAGATTTCACTAAAATTATTTGAGTCGCTATATCGTGATCCGTTAACCGCCGGTTGGGATGGTTTGGGCTTGGTGGTGCAAGGGTATTCAAAACGTGCAATTGCGATTTTTGCATGGCTGGCGCGTTTGTCTACGGAAGTTGGCGACCGTATTCCATTACGCTTAGTAAAAGGCGCATATTGGGATACGGAGATTAAACTTGCTCAGCAAAAAGGGCTATCTGGCTATCCAGTCTGGACGCGTAAAGAAGGTACGGATACCGCCTATCTAGCGTGTGCACGCTTCTTATTATCGGAGCATTTGCGTGGGCTAATTTGGCCACAATTTGCTACCCATAACGCCCACACGCTTGCAACCGTGATGACCATGAGTACGCACCGCGACTTTGAGTTTCAGCGCCTACATGGCATGGGCGATGCGCTGTACGACCATATTTTGCAAGCCTATAATATTCCGGTACGTATCTATGCACCGGTTGGTGCCCATAAAGATTTGCTGCCGTACTTAGTACGACGCTTATTGGAAAATGGTGCGAACAGCTCCTTTGTCCATCAGCTATTAGACAAGTCTTATCCGATTGATAAGCTGGTCGTGCATCCGTATGACAAGCTGCTGGCGAATGATCATTTACACAATCCCGATATTCCACTACCGCTGGATATATATGGCTCGCGCCTTGCAAGTTTCGGTCCCAATATCTTTGTTGAGTCACAGTGGCACCCGTTTAAAGCCGCGATTGATGCGCAGTTAAATAAAACGTGGTCAGCAGCACCTATTATTAATGGACAAGTAGTCAGTGAGTCTGTAGTAGATGGTGTCTCTGTGAACCTTGCTAGCCATAAAGTACGTGCGCCTTGGAACCATGACGTTATCGCTGGTGACGTACGTTATGCCAATGCTGACGTTGCCAAACAAGCGATAGATGCAGCAGTGGCTGGACAAAAGGCATGGCAATTAGTATCGGCATCGCAACGTGCGACTATTTTGCGAAAAATAGCCGATTTGTATGAAGAAAATTATGCTGAATTAATGGCATTATGTCAGGTAGAAGCAGGCAAGACGATTCAAGACAGTATTGATGAGATTAAAGAAGCAGTAGATTTCTGCCGCTTTTATGCCGATGAAGCTGAGCGTCTCGATGGCATCATGCACGAAATTACTGATTTATCCGGCATGCCGTTGCATCAAGTCTATAAAGCGCGCGGTACGTTTGTGTGTATCAGCCCATGGAACTTTCCATTAGCGATTTATACTGGGCAAATCGTTGCGGCATTGGCAGCAGGTAATACAGTGGTTGCTAAACCTGCTGAACAAACCAGCTTAATTGCTCATTTTGGCGCACAGCTTATGTATCAGGCAGGCGTGCCAGCAGAAGCATTACAGTTTGTGACCGGCGCTGGCGACGTGGGTGGAGCATTAACCACAGCAAATAACATTGCTGGTGTAATATTTACTGGCTCGACGCAAACGGCTCAACGTATCAACCAAAGCCTTAATAGTCATGAGCAACTCAGCGGCGAGCTGCCGGTATTTATCGCTGAAACGGGCGGTCAAAATGCCATGATTGTTGATTCAACGGCTTTACCGGAGCAAGTGGTACGCGATGCGGTACTATCCGCCTTTGGTTCAGCAGGTCAGCGTTGTTCAGCATGTCGCGTCCTTTGCGTACAAGAGGAAGTGGCGGAAGGCTTAATCGAGCTACTTCAAGGCACGATGGCTGAATTGGTCGTGGGCAATCCTACTCAGGTCACTACTGACGTCGGACCAGTCATTGATAACGATGCCAAAAAGGGGCTTGAGGCGCATATTGAACGTATGCAAGCTGAGCCAACTGCCAATATTCTAGCGCAAGCAACGATGAGTGCCAGTTCGATAGTCAGTGAAGACAATGCTACTTTTGTATTGCCAACTGCGATTGAAGTAAAAAGTATCGATGTCATCGGCGGTGAGCATTTCGGTCCTATATTGCACGTCTTACGCTATCAAGCACGCGATTTGGATAAGCTGATTGATGCTATTAATGCAACGGGTTTTGGCTTAACCTTAGGTATTCATAGCCGTATTGAAAATATCGTTGAACATATCGAGCGCCGCGCGCTGGTAGGAAATACTTATATCAATCGTAATCAAATCGGGGCGATAGTCAACGTCCAGCCCTTTGGTGGCTGCGGTTTGTCAGGAACCGGTCCCAAAGCGGGTGGTCCACATTATGTTGCCCGTTTAATGCATCTAATCACTGAGCCTTTAGTAAGCGCAGACAGCGTTTCATTCTCTATTCAAGCCGATATCGCATAAGGAGTAGCAACATGGCGACTGAATTTAAAGAAAATCATGCTCAAATTTGTGAAGCTTGGCGATTATTGACAGCCATTGAACGCGCAAGTTACCTTGAAGTCGCGTTGCCTAAATTGGCACTGCTGACAGGTAATGCCAATAAAGCACGGCGCTTGTTTGCTCATTTGTTAAGCTTTGCACCAAAGCTTGATGACGTGCAGCATATGATTGGTGCAACAGGCGAGTCTAATGACTTATATGTCACCGCACGTGGTAAAACCATGGTTATTGGCGGTGAATCTGCCAAAACTATGGCAATACTGGGACAATTGGTTGCTGCATTGCTAACTGGTAATGAGGTGATTCTACATTGTCCAAGCCAAGATGAGATGTGCATTGCTGCAGTAAAGGCGCTGTATCAAGCGGGCGTTAGTGAAGATGTAATTAGCATTGCCAATGATTCGCAAACCGTCACTTTGCTGCATATCGATCGCCTGGCTCAAGTTGCTGTCGTTGGTAGTCGCGCTGAGGTGCAAGCCATCAGCAAAACGCTGGCAAGTACGGATGGTATCCTGACGCAAGTAATTGCGATCACAGATATGGTCGGCTTAGTAGAAATGCTAGCGCCTGATTATCTATATCGTTTTGTCACCGAACGGGTCAGAACCATTAATACTACTGCGATTGGTGGCAATGCCAGTTTGCTTGAGCTGGGAACGGAATAGATAGTCGGTAGCGATGAGTGGATATGGCAGCCATTTGTCCAACGTCAAATATTAGAGTAAGCTATAAAATTAGCAGTCAGCACTTATTTTTCATGCAATGATGAATAAGGATTGATTGCCTTTTATGGCTTATCCTTTTAAGAGTGGCTCTTACGTTGTGAAATGGTGAAACCGACTGCGTTCATAGGTTTTTTTCGATTCGCCACATTATTTTATTTCTAGCTTAGAAGTTATGCTTTTTAAGTTGCAAGTTAAATAAGTATGCTGCTAGTATAAGTTAACTCTGTAGTTATTTAGCCATCACACAATGGCTCATCAATAGATTAGTAATTATTGTTTAAGTGATTATTTTTTAAGTGATAATTTTCTATAACTAACAAGGAAAGTTAGTTCGTTGCCACTAACCAAGGATAGGTTTTCTATGATTAAAGACGTTTTCCGTTTTAAAAATAAGTAACAAAAAACTATACTTTTGTTTTTATTTTTATTGATGAGGTGATATTATCAATAAATACTAAAGTCCAAAATTCACTTCGATTAAGCCTGAGCGAGTCAGTAGTCATATAGGCAGTCAGCTTATTCAATACATGTATAACTCTCAGTATTGATGTAGGTATGATGAGCATCATCGTATAAATTTTATGTTCATAATTATCAAATACTACCTTAAAGGCGGTGCATTGACGTGCGTCTATCTTTTGAGATATTGGTTGTTAACATTTTATTATTCGATTAGATAAAAGCATTCTTTTATCTCCCTTTCATTTTGACAGCCGAGTATTGCTATGATTAAATTTTATCTGAACGGGAAGCGCCATGAGCTAACCCATCTTAATCCTAATACCACCGTGCTTGAGTACTTACGTCTGCATGTGCGCCAGACGGATACCAAAGAAGGCTGCGGCAGTGGCGATTGTGGTGCTTGTACGGTCATGGCGCAGCGGTTGCCAATGGGTGACGCGAATAATTCTAAACCAAAGCCTTTTTATACGCTAAATTCTTGTATCACATTATTGTCGCTAATGGATGGTCATCATGTGATGACGGCATCTTATTTAGCGGATAATCCTGAGAATCATCCAGAGCGTGCGCGCTTGCATCCGGCTCAGCAGGCCATGGTCGAATGTCATGGCTCACAGTGCGGCTTTTGTACTCCAGGATTTGTGATGTCGCTTGCCAGTGTGTATGAAAATAAACGTCTGCAAAAAGGTCAAAATGCTGCCATTGATAAACAAAATGATAATAATTTGAGTTATGACGATATTGTCGCATCAATATCAGGGAATTTATGCCGGTGTACAGGCTACCGACCTATTATAGATGCAGGTTTGATGATGGGAAAAATTGGTCAGCAACGAGATACCGATCAAACAGAAGTAAAAAACTTAACTATAAACCTAGCCACGGATGCGATGGCAAATGCTCAAATAAATACAAATCAAAAAGAGTCAATTTCTAAAACAGGAAGAATAGAACCGGCACTCACCGAAGGCTTACGACAATTATTTATGCCACAATCTATTGATGAGCTAAATAAAGTTTTAGCGGCAAATCCCAAAGCGACTATTTGGGCAGGTGGTACGGATTTAGGCTTAAGCATCACGCAGCACTTAGTCGACCATGACGTCATTGTTCAGCTGTCCGCTGTTGAGGAATTAAAGTTTTGGTCGTTGGCTGATATCGAAGACACTGCTAACTCTCAATCATCCTCTCAAGAGTTAGTTCTTGGCGCTGGCATGAGTTATCACAACATGCTACCAGTGCTTGAGCAATATTTTCCTGAATTTGCAAACTTGTTCGAACGTATTGCTTCGCCACAAATCCGTAATATGGGCACTATTGGTGGTAATGTCGCTAATGCGTCACCAATTGGTGATTTGCCGCCGATTTTATTGGCGTTAGAGGCGCGTATTCATTTGCGTCATTGTGATATTGTTGATGAGGGTGGCAAAAATACTATTGATGAAATCATACCGTTAGCTGAGTTCTTTTTGGATTATAAAAAGACCAAGCTGCGCGCTGGTAGCTATATTGTTGCCCTTCATATTCCATTGATGCAAGACAATCAGCATTTATTTATTCACAAGATTAGTAAGCGTTACGAAGATGATATTTCTGCTTGTCTACTTGCCGCAAAAATTGCCCTTTCAGCAGATGGCATGACAATTAATAATGCAAAATTCGGTCTAGGCGGTATGGCAGCGATACCACTATTAGCAACTCACTGTGAGCAAGCACTTATCAATCAACCTATTGATGTTGCTAGTTTTAAAAAGGCAGCACAAGTATTGCCACAAGATGTCTCGCCAATGACTGATGTTAGAGCGAGCCGTGAATATCGCATGCACGTGATGCAGCGTTTGTTAATTAAATGCGGCAAACAATTAATAGAAAGTATGCAAAATGAAATCGCATAAAATTAGCGTTTGATCATTATGAAATCGCTATAGCATTAATACCAATAAAAAAAGAATCTTATTGCAAGAGTAACGAAAAGAGAATAACTATGAGCCATCATTCTAGCCTATTTGATAGTTACAGTATCCGCCGCGTGCGTCCACCCAAAAGTAAGATTGGTACTTCAGCCAAGCATGACAGCGCCAGTAGCCACGTGATGGGCACGGCAACATATGTGGATGACATTTTGAAGCCGCAGGGTACGTTGCATTTAGCCGTTGGTAAGAGCAGTCATGCGCATGCACGCCTTTTAAGCATAGATTTATCAGCAGTAAAAGCTTCTGATGGCGTGATTGATGTCATTACCTTTAAGGATTTAACAGCAAAAACGGATATCGGACCTGTCTTTGATGGCGATCCGTTAATGGTCGATGAAATTACAGAATACGTTGGACAAACGCTATTTTTGGTGGTAGCAACCAGTCACCGTGCCGCAAAAAAAGCCACTTTAAAAGCTGTTATCGAATACGAGCCATTGCCTGCAATTTTAAATATCGAAGATGCTCTTGAGCAAGACCATTTTGTGCGTCCTAGCCATTTTATGCAGCGTGGTGATACCGAAGAAGCGCTAAAAAATGCACCGACACGTATTGCTGGGCACATTCATATGCTGGGACAAGAGCATTTTTATTTAGAGGGACAAGTGGCGTATGTGACCCCTTGTGATGATGGCGGGCTTGAAGTCTATACCTCATCGCAGCATCCGAGTGAAGTGCAGCAGCTGGTTGCTGAAGTGACAGACTTACCTTTTCATGCAGTCAATGCCATCGTGCGCAGAATGGGCGGCGGCTTTGGAGGTAAAGAGACGCAGGCAGCGGCGTGGGCGTGCTTTTGTGCCATCGTTGCTAAGCGCCATAATATACCCGTCAGTATGCGCCTTGATCGGCAAGATGATATGGTGGTGACAGGCAAACGCCATGAATTTGCCAACCGTTATGATGTCGGTGTTGATGACGATGGCAAAATTGTCGGTGTTGATATGCAGCTGGCAGGATTGTGTGGTTATTCGCCTGATTTATCTGATGCTATTGTCGATCGCGCCATGTTTCACTGTGACAATGCCTATCATTATCCAGCGGCAAATATTGCTGGTCATCGCTGTAAAACGCATACAGTATCGAATACCGCATATCGTGGTTTCGGTGGTCCACAAGGCGTGATGACCGCTGAATATATGATGGATCATATCGCCTATACTTTAGGGCAAGACCCACTACAAGTGCGCCTGAATAACCTTTATCAAAATGGTCAAAGCACCCACTATGGACAGCCAATCGAGCATTTTGATTTAGCGACTTTGATGGCAAATTTGGCTGATGATTGTAATTACCATCAGCGCCGTCAGCAAATTACTGAGAAAAATAAACAAGCTGAAAAAGACGGCAGCGATATCCGCTTTGGATTGGCGTTAACGCCAGTGAAGTTTGGTATCTCCTTTACTGTGCAAACCTTAAATCAAGGCGGCGCACTGGTTCATATTTATACTGATGGCAGCATTCATGTCAATCATGGCGGCACTGAAATGGGGCAGGGGTTATATATTAAAATTGCCCAAATCGTTGCCAATGAATTTGATGTCGATTTAGATACCGTTAAAGTATCCGCGACACGCACTGATAAAGTACCCAATACCTCGCCAACTGCCGCTTCGTCAGGGACGGACATTAATGGTAAGGCAGCGCAAAATGCCTGTTTAACGATTAAAGGTCGTATTATTGACTTTGCTGCTGAACACTTTGAGGTCGCGCCAGAAGCCATACGCTTTGAGAATAATCACGTTTATATCGGTGACAAGGAAGCCTTTACCTTTGCTGAGATGATTCTTCTCGCGTATCAACATCGTATCAGCCTATCGTCTACGGGCTATTATAAAACGCCGAAGATATTTTATGACCGCTCAAAAGCATGGGGTCGTCCTTTCTTTTATTTTGCCTTGGGCGCAGCGTGCGCTGAGGTCGAGATTGATACTTTGACGGGTGAATACAAGGTACTGCGCTGCGATATCTTACACGATGTCGGACAGTCGATTAATCCAGCGATTGATATTGGTCAAATTGAAGGTGGCTTCGTGCAAGGTATGGGTTGGTTAACGACAGAAGAGCTGACATGGGATAAAACTGGTAAGTTAGCATCGAATGCCGCAGCGAATTATAAAATCCCAACCGCTCATGACCTGCCAAAACAGTGGAGCGTAAAGCTGTTTGATCGTAAAAATGAAGAGCAGACTATTTATAACTCAAAAGCCGTCGGTGAGCCGCCCTTTATGCTCGCTGCCAGTGTGTGGTGTGCCATTAATAATGCGGTAGCAAGTTTAGCTGACTATCAAAAAAATCCAGAGCTTACCATGCCTGCTACGCCAGAAGCGGTGCTAAAAGCGGTCATGCGTATGGAGGGTGCGGCATGGGATATTGATATCCAGGTTGATAAGAATACTGTTAAGAGCTTAACGAAAAATGATGTGTGTGGTGTTGATGATGATAAAGTCGAACCGCAACAAGTGCGTCATGCCAATGATATTAAGCCACCTGAGGTTGAAGGAGAATTGGTTGATGAGCAGCCTGAAGCAATAGAGCAGCCGAATGTCGCAACGGCTAGAGGACCGGCGCATAGTGAGTGAGTCATTGACCGCATTCATCAGCGCAAACTCTTTGATGCCCCCAACCCGATGGTATGACGGTTTAGCAGAGTATCAGCAGCAGGGTATAGCCCATGTGTTGGCGACTATCGCAGCCGTCAACGGCTCAGCACCGCGCGCTTTACAAGCAAAGATGATTATCACACAAGATAGTTGCTGCGATACGCTGGGTGGCGGTGGACTTGAACATGATGTGATGAGCACTGCGCGACAATTGCTCAATGGTGAGGTAGAAGCTACCGTATCAAAACAGGTGACAGATAAAAAAGCCGTTCGCCGCGATGCTATTTATACCAAGCATTATCCGCTTGGCGCGAAGCTAGCACAGTGCTGCGGCGGTAGTGTCACTGTTATGTTTGAATGCTTTAATGTGACGCCACCGCTGTCGATATTAGTATTTGGCGCTGGACATGTTGCAGCAGCACTCATGACTATACTTGCCGAGTTGCCTTGCCAAGTGGATTGGGTAGACAGTCGTCCTGAGATGTTCGAACCTTATTTACTTAATAAACCGCAGAAAATAGAAAGTTTACAGCAAGGTTTAAATGGTTTAGATACACCCACTCTTTACCAACTTCCTGCGCATATTCGACCGCATATTAGTGATGAGCCTGTTGATTTTGTACGACCTTTTATTGAACCATTTAACGAACAAGGTAGTCAGCGCTTTATTCTTATTATGACGCATGACCATAGCCTTGATTTTGATTTGGTACGTGCGGCTATTGATAGTAGTTTAGCAAATGATAACCCACGAAATTCAATGCCATATATTGGCTGTATTAGCTCGGCAACCAAAGCCAAACGTTTTAAAGATCGCCTACTTCAACGCGGTTATAGTGAACAAGTAGTTGATAACTTAACCATGCCAATTGGTCTGCCAATCGGTGGCAAAGAGCCGATGACAGTTGCTGTTTCCATCGCTGCTCAGATTTTACAACAGTACAATCATCAGCTATAGCATAGTGGTTGCACAATTAATTTAATTTATACTCTCATAACTCAACATTTAAAAGCTTGGTATTACTAAAGCGCTAAGAGGTATATCCATGACCCTACATATCTACCAAGCCCAATTGCTACATTATCTTACCGAAGATGATGTGGCTAAGCGCTTACCAAAAATGCCAATAGTTGATAAAGGTGTCACGCTTATGCCTGTGGTTGCTGGCGTGAATGTGTATCCTGAATATATCGCTAATGGTGCACTTGTTGTCGATGATATGACGGGTTTAATTGTTGATTATGGTAGTAGTGAGACTATATTAACTGAATATGCTCATGCTAAAGAGGGTCAACAACCCGTTCAGATTCATGACTATAAAAATAAGCTTATCATGCCCGGCTTTATTGACACCCATGTCCATTATCCACAAATTGATATGATGGCTGCTTTCGGTGAACAGTTGCTTGACTGGCTCAATAACTATACCTTTGTCACTGAAGCAACCTTTGCTGATCCACAGATTGCGCAGGACACAGCCAAGTTCTTTTTAAATCAGCTGCTTGCTAATGGAACAACAAGCGCTTTAGTATTTTCTACCAGCCATGCTCAATCTGTAGAAGCCTTTTTTACCGAAAGTCAGCGCCTGAATACCCGTATGATTACCGGTAATGTGTTGATGGATCAAAACGCGCCTGCCAATTTGTGTGTGCCGACTGAGCAAGGCATTCGTGATACGCAAGATATTATTGATAAATGGCATGAGCGCGGGCGTCAGCATGTGGCGATTACGCCGCGCTTTGCCATCACTTCAACGCCCAAACAATTGCAAATGGCGGGCGAGTTATATGCCAGTTATGACAGTGTTTATATGCAAACGCATTTGGCGGAAAATCACGATGAAATTGCTTTTGTGCGTACCCTATATCCCAATCATAAAGGCTATTTAGACGTTTATGATGACATGGGTTTGCTGGGTCGCCGTACGACGTTGGCGCATGGTATTCATCTTGAGACTGCCGAATATGAACGGCTGCGAGAAACGAGCACACAAATCGCTCATTGCCCGACGTCAAATTTATTCTTAGGCAGTGGGCTGTTTAATTTGCCTAAAACTTTAAGTTATACGGGTGTGAGTATCGCTACTGATGTGGGTGCGGGTACGAGCTTATCGATGCTGACTACCTTGTCCGAGGCGTATAAGGTTCAGCAATTACAAAGTAATCCCTTGTCTGCGCATCAAGGATTGTATCAAATCACGCTTGGCAATGCGCAATCGTTAGTATTAGACGATAAAATCGGTAACTTTATGCAAAATAAAGAAGCGGATTTCGTGGTCATTGATATGGCAGCAACGCCGCTATTGGAACGCCGAATGGCACAGACCAAAACGCTTGGTGAGCAGCTGTTTGTGTTAATGATGATGGGTGATGACAGGGTGATTGAGCAGACGATTGTCGCTGGCGTGAATCGTTATAGTCGTACGAGTGCTGCTTAAAATATTAATGATATAAGTGTTTCTTGTATAATTATAGCCAAATCCTAAGCGTCGCTTGCATTTATTAAGCGGTAACTTGGGGTTTTCTATTTTGACTTTATGAATTTTATATTTTAAGCGTAAAGCACTGAAACAACCACAACTTGAATCATAGTTCAATTAACCCCATAATCTAACTACTTCCAAACAATAAATAGCCTAAGCAAATATGCCTAATACTCTGCAAAATATTCAAGAAAACGCCCATCATGCCCAAACAGAAAGTCTAAGCGCTGATGCGAATAATAAACATCAAGCAGATACAATAGCTAAAAACGCTATTTCTACTGCTGATTTACCTGTACTTGCTAAAGATGAGTATTATCTTAGCCGTCTTGAGCGTGAGCTAAAACGTGCCGCTTCTGCTAAGCAGCCTGCTGAAAATTTAACTAAAAAACGTGCTAATTTTGAAAAACTGAAGACCCGCTCACAGCAAGCGGTACAAGCACGCATAGATAGCATTCCGGCGAATTTGCCAGCGAAGCTAAATCTTGATTTACCCGTTAGCCAACGTGCTGATGATTTAATTCAAGCGATTATTGACAATCAAGTGATTATCGTTGCCGGTGAGACCGGTTCGGGTAAAACCACGCAGTTGCCGAAGCTTGCCATGCTGGCAGGGCGCGGGATACGTGGTCAGATAGGACATACTCAGCCAAGACGATTAGCAGCCCGTAGCGTGGCAAACCGAATTGCCGAAGAGTTGGGCGAGCAGTTAGGTAATACTGTTAGCTTTAAAATTCGCTTTAATGAGCAAGGGACTGCGCAATCTGTAGTCAAGCTGATGACCGATGGTATTTTACTTGCTGAGCTAGGTCATGATCGGTTTCTAAGTAAATACGATACCATTATCATTGATGAGGCACATGAGCGTAGCCTGAACATTGATTTTATTATGGGTTACCTTAAAAAACTGCTACCCAAACGTCCTGATTTAAAAGTTATTATTACTTCAGCGACACTCGATACCAAACGTTTTAGCGAGTACTTTAGCCATTATGATGCCAAGATAAAGCGTAAAGTTGGTGCACCTATTTTTAATGTCGAAGGGCGCAGCTTTCCGGTTGAAGTGCGTTATCGTCCGCTCACTGATGAGCCAGTGACCAGTACAGATGACGACAGTTATGATGACTTTGAAGAGAATTTGCCACGTGCGGTGGTCGCCGCCGTAGAGGAATGCTTTAGCGATGCGCAAAATAAAGGTCATGCCGATCAGGCAGATATTCTAATCTTTGCCGCGACCGAAGCTGAAATACGTGAGCTACAAGAAGTCATTGAACGGCACGGACCCAAGCATACGGAAGTGTTACCATTATTTGCACGGCAAACTTACGAAGAGCAACAGCGTATTTTCCAGCCGTCTGGTCGTGGTCGCCGTATTGTTATTGCCACTAACGTTGCTGAGACTGCGTTGACCGTGCCCGGTATTCGTTATGTCATTGATTTAGGCTTCGCGCGTATTTCACGTTATTCCTACCGTTCACGCGTCCAGCGGCTACCGATTGAAGCCATTGCCCAAGCTGCCGCCAATCAGCGTAAAGGTCGCTGTGGTCGTGTCGCACCGGGCGTTTGTATTCGTCTCTATAGTGAGGAAGATTTTACTGGTCGCCCCGAATTTACCGAACCGGAGATTCTGCGTACTAACTTGGCGTCCGTTATTTTGCAAATGGCTAATTTGCGCTTAGGTAGTGTTGATGATTTTGAATTTATCGAGCCACCTGACAGTCGCTTGGTTGCGGATGGGCATAAGCTGCTCAATGAGCTGGGTGCGATTACCGAAAAAGATGACAAAGACGTCAGTAGCACCGGTACTACAAACAGCAAGTCAAAACGCCAAGGTTTAGATCATTTAAAACTGACCCGTATCGGGCAGCAAATGGCACGTATGCCCATCGATCCAAGGCTGGCACGTATGCTGGTTGCAGGTAGTGATTTTGACTGTATTCGTGAAATGCTGATTGTCGTTGCCGCTCTTGCCGTGCAAGACCCGCGTGAGCGCCCTGCGAATAAACGCACGCAAGCGGATCAAAAACATGCCGAATTTCGTCAAGACGATTCCGATTTCTTATTTTATTTAAGTTTATGGAAAGCGCTGTTTGAGAAAGACGATGACGGCAATAGGCTGTCGGGTAATCAGCGCAAACAGTTTACCAAAAAGAATTACCTGAGCTTTCCGCGTGTGCGTGAATGGCATCAAACCCATAAGCAATTGGTGCAAATGGTCACCGAGCTTAAGCTGACTGATGATGCTAGCACTAAATCTAATACTAAAAACAGTGCTAAAAATGATGAATTAGCCAATAGTGATCCAACTGGCGTCGATGATGAAGCGTTAAAAGCGGTTAAATATGCCAATTTGCACCGCGCATTATTAACAGGCTTATTATCTATTATTGCCCATAAAACCGAAAATCGCGGCGAATATCTAGCAGCGCGTCAGCAAAAAACCAAAATTTTCCCAGCAAGTACGGTTTTTAAACAAATACCGCCTTGGGTAATGGCGTTTGAGATGGTAGAGACATCACAAGTCTTTATGCGTACCGTTGCTAAGATTGAGCCGGAATGGATTATTTCAGCGGCTGGTAACTTATTAAAATACCATTACTTTGAGCCGCACTGGTCGAAAAAAACCGGTCGCGTCAAAGCCTACGCACAGATTAGTTTATTCGGGCTGATTATTATTGGCAAGCAGCTGACCAACTATGAACAAGTTAATTTGGTTGAATCGCGCGAGATATTCATTCGTGATGGTCTGGTCACGGGTAACTTGGGTCGCGCGGCACCATTTTTACAGCATAATATGGATAAAATTGCCGATATTGAGCGTATTGAAGACAAATTGCGCCGACGTGATTTATTGGTCGATGAAGAGTCGCTGTATCAGTTTTACGATAAAAAAATCCCTGAGCATATTGCCAGTCGTAAAGCCTTTGAAGATTGGCGTGCCGAGGTAGAAAAAACAGACACTAGGCATTTATTCTTCACTGATGAAGATGTGTTAAATAGCCAAGCGCCAACCACAGGCGACTTTCCTGAAGTTTGGCAGTTAGGCGATTTGAAATTGCCGCTGCGTTATATCTTTGATCCGGCAAGTGATGACGATGGCGTGACTATTCGTGTGCCGCTTGTCGCGCTACCGCAGTTAGATGCGATTGAGCTACTATGGGGCGTACCCGGTTGGCGCTTTGAGCTGGTATTGCAATTACTTAAGTCGTTACCCAAAGAGATTCGCCGCCAAATCGTACCAATCCCTGATACTGCTGACAGCTTATTTGATGAGCTACAACCGGCGCAATCACAAGGATTGCTTAAGCAGTTATGCCAAGCGCTCAATCGTCGCGGGATTATGTCGGTGACGCCTGATAGCTTTAATCCGTCGACTATCGACCGTTATCTACAACCGCAAATCTGTGTGGTCGATGATAAGAATCGCATTATCGAAAAAGGTCGTGACCTGCAAACCTTGCAAATCCGTCATGCCAGTGAAACTCGCCAAGCGGTGAATGAGCAGCAAGGCGCGCATAGTAGTTTTCCTGAGCACTTTAAGTTTAGTAAAAATCATCATAGCGCAGGTGTTGTGATGAAGCAATTTGCTGCGTTGGTGACGGATAAATCTGGTGAGGCAGTATCTATTCATCAATATACTGACGTTAATGCCGCGCTGCAAGCGCATCGAATTGGCGTTTTAACGCTCATTAAAAAGCAGCTGGGCGCTAAGAAAAAACAGCTAACCAGTCAAGTTGATGCGGTATTTAAGCTGGCATTTGCACCGCTTGGCGATATGGAAAAGCTAAAAACCATCGTCATTGATGCTGCGTTAGATGCCACAATTGAAGAGCATTATGTGCTGTTTGATCACAGTGCAGATTTGCCGGAAAATGCCGATAATATCGCAGTGGGATTGGCTGAAGAGCTACCATTTACGGCAGAAGAGTATCAAAAAACGGCTGAAGTCGTGCTGCAACAGTTCTTATTAACCGGACAAGCGGTCATTAAGACCCTTAAAACTGTCTATACGCGCTGGCAACGTATTCGCCAAGGGCTGTTAATGATGGATCGTGAAATTTTTGGCGAATCCATTGATGATATCGAAGACCAGTTGGAAGACTTGCATCTTGCCGACTTTGTGTATCGGATGGATTATAGCCATTGGCAGCAGTATCCACGTTATTTAGAAGCACTGGAGATTCGTCTTGAGCGCCTTGAGCACAATATTGAGGCAGATTTGGATGGCGTTTATGCGCTCGATTTACATATGGAGCGTTTATCCGGTCGTGCGGATAGCGAAAAAATTAGTGACTATCGCTGGATGGTGGAAGAATATCGTATTCAACTGTTTGCTCAGCCCATGAAAACGCGCATGGCGGTATCACCAAAGCGCCTAAGTAAAATGTGGGATAACGTGAGTTAAACGTAGATAAGTTTGGATTGTTATAAAAAAACATGCTTCTAGCATGTTTTTTTTATGCGCTATTTTAAGTCTACTTTGTCATTACCCCAGATGAATGATGAACGGATTGAATGACAGGTATGTCATCTGCTTGTCATATAGCTGCCCTATCCTTAAGCCCAATATTAACGATTATTGTCTGTAGTGTTACCAATAGCAATTTTTCGTAAATAAATATATAAGCTATTTAACAACTTATCGGTTTAAGCTTTAGACCGTTTTTATAGATAGAGGGTAAGTCTGTTTTACTACTTATTAATAGCAAAACATTTTTTACGTCAGCAGCCAATGCAGTGCCACGGATTAGGTTTTTTTATGGGTATCGTTAAACGGTTTGGCAGTATTACCACGCGTATGTTGCTGATACTAGCGTTGGCATTTTTACTCATTATTATATTGGTATATTGGGTTATTGAGACTCAAGCAAAGCCACGTATATCTGCCATGACGTCAGAGACAGTGGTGGAAACAGGTAATGAGGTTGTTAATAGTATTACTGCTAGTATTAACCATGTTGATGGTATGGCAAAGGCGACCAGCGCTATCAGCGGCGGGTTACCTAAAGATGCCGTTATCTATCAGCAGACCATAGGCAATCTGATGCAACATACCGATGCAAGAATCGTCGGTGGTGGGGTATGGTTCGATCCCAATAGATATCAAGAAGGGCAAGATCGGCAGTCGTTTGTGTGGTCGCGTGACCAAGCTGGTGAGATGCAACGGGTGACAGGATACGATAGTCAGTCGCAAACACCGAACCCTTATTACCGCGACTGGTGGTACACGCCGGCGCTGTATGCTCGTCACGACCACTGCGTGTGGAGTCGCGCTTATGTAGATCCGGTCAGCAACTATCCGATGATGACCTGTGCTAAAGCGCTTTATAACAGTCGTAATCAAGCCTTTGATGGGGTAGTGTCCTTTAATCTGTTGCTGGATAATCTTGATGAGGCGATTAGTAAATGGCAGGAGCGCGTGGGCGGTTACATATTTTTAGTAGATTTGGACAATCGGTTTTTGACTTTTCCCGATCACGCTATGGTAACGCAGGTGACTGCCGCCAATCCACAAGGTGAGATGATGACGGTCAGTCAGCTGGCGAGTACTCATGCGCGGTTTGCCCCTATTGCAACTGCCCTTGACGGGATTAATAACACCCTTATTAGTGAAGCAGTTACCAAAGATGAAGGACGCTATACGCTCGCGGCGCGCAGTATTTTAAGCACCACTAATATGAACAAGATTAGTGAGCAAGAGTCAAAACTGCTCTCAGCCTTGTTACTGCTTAATGTCGATCAAGCGTTTAATTTGGTGGACAGTCACCTCATTGACACGATTGCAGTGCCCAATGACTTTATGTTACAAGAATCTGCCACCGCATTTATTTTTCGCATGCCGTTTACCTATTGGAAAATGGTAATTGTTAAGCCTGATAGCGACATGATGAGCGTGGCAAATGCGCTATCTAGTCAGCTGATTCGAACCATGTTATTTGGTTTTATCCCTATTTTACTACTGACAGCATGGGCATTTCGGCGCTATTTTACCCGTCCCTTAAAAAATATGGCAAGCTCGGTGGCAGATATGGGCAAACTGATTGCGCAAAAGCAGTATCAACAACTCGGCAATCATAAACTTCCTAACTCTAGTATCAGTGACATTCAGCTCATCAGTGACAATACCAATCAGCTGATTGACCGCGTGGTTGAAAACGAAGGCACACTTGCTGAAATCAATGTCCATCTTGAAAAACAAGTCATTGAGCGTACCCAAGATTTACAACAAGCCATGGATGAGCTCAAAGCCTCACAGGTGCAGCTGGTTCGCTCAGAAAAAATGGCAACGTTAGGTCAAATGGTGGCAGGGGTCGCGCACGAGGTTAATACGCCTCTAGGCTATGTGCGTAGTAATATTGAGCTTGTTGGCGATAACTTAGCGCGATTTGATGAGTTGATTGAGCATACTGAGCGCTTGCTGAGTGCTTTTAAAGACTCAAAATCGAGCCAAGCGCATCTTGAGCAGTTAATCACTCAAACTTTACAATGCTGTGATGAGTTAAAAGAAGATGAGGTCAGGGAAGACTTGGCGCACTTGGTTCAAGATGGACTGTATGGCGTCGATCAAATTGCCGAACTGGTGGTTAATTTACGTGATTTTTCACGTCTAGATGAATCAAAAGTGAAAAATGTTGCCATTAATGACTGTATTAACAGCTCTCTTGTGATGGCGCGCAACAACCTTAAAACATTAAATGTAGTCACGCATTTAGCTGAGTTGCCTCCCATTCAGTGCAATCCTTCCCAAATCAACCAAGTATTATTGAACTTATTTAATAATGCCGCGCAAGCCATTCCAGCAGATAAAAAAGGCGAGCTGCATATCAGCAGTGGCTTAGAAAATGATGCAAGGCAGACACCAGATAACAGGGCGGTGGTGATACAGGTGACTGACAATGGTAACGGTATCAAAGAGAGTATCTTAAGCCAAATCTTTGAGCCATTTTTTACCACCAAAAAGGCAGGTGACGGCACAGGACTTGGTCTGGCTATTGCCGCGCAAATCATTGAGCAGCATGGCGGTAGTATTAAGGTGCACTCAACCATAGGTCAGGGCACCACATTCACGATCACCTTACCTAGACAGTCCGTTATTGTAAGCGATAAGCAAGCACCCCAAGCCCTATTTGCCAGTTAAGACAGCCCTGACGACCTACCGGAAGAGAGCAATATGCAAAAACCTAAAATTGCCTTTATCGACGACGAACAGCGCATTTTACGCAGCTTAAAAATGCACTTTCGCCAGACACATGATGTTTTTACCACGACTGATCCAAACGAGCTGCTGCATTATGTGACGGCTAATGAGGTACAAGTGGTCATCAGCGATCAGCGTATGCCAGATAAGCAAGGGACAGAAGTTTTACGCGAGGTAAAAGAGGTCTCACCAAATACGATTCGTATCTTATTAACCGGTTATGCCGACCTAAATGCAGTAATTGACTCCGTCAATGAGGGCGAGATTTATCGCTATATCACCAAACCTTGGCAGAATGACGAGCTCAAAAAAATCGTTAATAAAGCCACAGAGATTGCTCAGCAGACCCAAAACATTGACCAGCAGACAGACATGTTGTCTCACGTCAATAGCGCCCGTCAAGTCTTAGTATTAGATGATGATGAAAATGTTTATAAACAAATTAAAGCCAATTTTGGTGCGGTGTATCAAGTAAGCTGGGCGAGCAGCCTTGAGCAGGCGTCCGACTTACTACAACGCAAAAAGTTTGGCGTGACTATCGCTGATGTGACACTCAATCAAGAAAACATCGCGCCGGTTATCTACGCGCTAAAACACATTCAACCTGACCTTATGATATTGATGTTGACTGATTTTAAAGACGCTCATATGGTGATTGACTTGATTAATAAGGGTCAGATATACCGCTGTTTACCGCGACCGACCAACTTGGCTATTATGAGTATCAGTCTTGACCGCGCTTATAGCCATCATGAGAAGTTAATGCAACAGCCCATTTTGGCAGCCCGTCACCATGTAGAGGCAGTGCCAGAATCGGAAGCGTTTAGTTTTTCAGACAAATTAAAAAATTTTTTTACGAAAGTCACGCTGTGGCGTAGAGTCAAATCATAAGCGCTGCTACTAAGGATACGTCTTATTGAGATACAGGCACCTTACTGGTATTTTGAGCCACAACAAATAATAGTATCGCTCCCACAATCACCGCACTGGTTATGATAAATCTTAGCGTTAAAGGCTCGGCTAGAAATATCATACCCATCACCGCAGCAATAATAGGTACGCAAAGTTGTACCACCGCCGCCTGTGTATTTGTTAGAAGTGGCATGGTCATATACCAAAGACTATAACCAAGAGCAGAAGCTAGCGCACCTGACGCGCAAGCCAATAGTATCCCCTCTATGCTGATAATATTGTGCGCGCTGACTGCGCCTAGTAGCAATAAGGGCAGCGCTACCAAACTTCTAATAAAGTTAAATCCTGTTGCTTGCATCGGTAACGCACAAGCTTTACCGCGAATACTATAAATGCCCCAAGCAACGCCGCTCACTGCCATATATAACGCGCTAAGTGGAGAAGGCGTCGTCGCTGATGGCAATAAAAAATACACAAAACCGGCAACCGCTATTATAAATGCAAACCATTGCACCGGATTTAACAGCTCCTTTTTATATATACCCCAGCCCATCATAGTAAACTGCACCGCGCAAAATAAAATCAGCGCACCTGTACCCGTCTCTAGCGCCACATAAGCAACCGAAAACCCAAGTGCATAAATCAGTAAGCACAGACTGCTGAACCAGCCACCAGTCTCATCGACGTTGATTACGTTTATATTAACGCGATTAGGAATAGCAGCTTTAGGGCGGTTAATTACTGTAAGCAGTATGGGTAGATAGCGCTGGATCAGCATAATCAGACCAAGACAGGCTGCTGCACTTAGTAGACGGATGGCGGTAAAATGCCATGGATCGATATAACCTTGGGCTAATGCCATCCGGCACAGGAGTGAGTTGGCAGCAAATGCAATCAGCGCACCGATAGTAGCCAATACAATTTTCAAAATAGAGTCATAACAAATAATAGCCTAGGTAAAAGCCCGTTATTAATGGTTGTTAATCACTCATTGTCTATGAAACTAATTATCTATAAATATAGAAGTTTAATAATACAGTTAGTTCTGAACCATTCGCAAATCAGCAATCATCTGCTCCAAGTGCGTCTTACTTTGCGCGCTCCATACATTATAAAAGCAATTATTTTTAGGAATCAAAATATAAGCCAGCCATTTTCCAGTTGGATTACCACCTTCACGACCATAACCAACCCAACTGCCATCTTGATAACGGACATTATATTCCCACTTATTAAACATCCCATCAAGACTAGAAGTGCCCGCATTAGCGACCCCATAAGCACTTCGCAACTTTGGTAAATCATAAGCCACACCCCAGCCACCAGAGAAGTTCGCGCGGCGACTGGTATGCCCGTCAAGATGGGCTGCTGATTGCTTGGGTAAGGCTAAAATTGGGCACAACCTTCTACTCTCCGCTTTTAACCATTCTTGCCGATAAACTGCATCTGTTTGGCTATTGTCAATCGCTGGTTTCATCCATGATGCTATGGGCAGCGCAATTGGCAATTGTGGCGGGTTGCGCGGATAGCTCACAGCAGGCTTAGCACCTTCTGATGCACCGTCTAAAATACTTCCTGAGCTGCTCGGTAGTTGACTACTACTAGTCGGCGCTTGACAGGCGCTTACTCCGAAAGCGATTGCACCAAAAAGTAACACTTGAGTCAAAGGCGTTTTGTTTATGATTACTTTCATAAATATTTTCATAAAGTCACCTCGTCAATACTATGGTTTGATTGATATCATTAAGTGATTAATACTTAAATAAATTTAACCGCGTTTTGTATAATTAGTAGCGCTTTTTTGATGGTTGTCTGTAGGGTTCGTATATGGGTTTTACATATTATTAAAAATTTGCTCAACGTATCTTACCCGCTCAAGGCGATTACCACCCACTTTTTTAAAGGGAATTTGATAGCGATTGAGCATGTTTTCAAAAAAGGCGCTAATCGCTTCGCGCTCATGGGGACTGTCACGCAAGTCGTCAGCGACCCACGGGATATCAACTTCAGTCAGTAAGATCAAATCATAATGATGGGCTAACGCCGCTTTTGTCAGCGCCTCTGGGCAGTCATCATAATACCAATGGGCATAAACCATCAGCTCAAATAAACTGGTATCACAAAATATATACTTGTCATTTTTTAGTTCAGCTTGTTGGGCAAGCCTGTTTTCTAACGCGATTTGCCCTTGGGCAATTGGTAATAAATCTTCCCATGTGCAGGTTTTTTGCTCATCATTCCACTTGTCTTGCAGATAGGTTCGCATGTATTCAGACACCCATTGGCAATTAAAATGCGCGGCTAAATCACGGCATAAGGTCGTTTTTCCAGTACTTTCTGCACCCAAAATCACAATCTTGGTGACCGATTTAGGCGTGTGCTGCGTTAAATTGAACCCGATAACGTCGTTGCCATTCATAATATGCCCAAACTGCAATGAGAGTGAACACTACATATTGTAGTGCGGTAAAGGTTAAACCCTTATAAAAATACAGCGGCACTGAAATGGTATCCGCCACTATCCATAGTAGCCAATGTTCGATTTTTCGCCTTGCCATCAGCCACATTGCCATCAAAAATAGCGCGGTGGTCAGCATATCGGTATAGTCAACCCACGTAAATAAATGCAAGCCAAGCTCCGCCCCATCGAAGCTAAATTCGTTATTAATAACGGGACGGAAGTAATATACTAACGCCACAAAAGCAGTCGTCACGATGGCTAATACAGACAAAATGGGTATATCACTTGATTGAATATGTTCAATAGTTAATTCATCGGCTGACGAATTGTTCTTAGCCGTATCCGCTGACTCTGAAGGCACTTTATTTTGTGACCAATTGACCCAGCCGTATAAGCTCATCGCGGTATAATAGGCATTGATAAGCATGTCGCCAAACAGTTGCCATTTCCACAATAAATAGACAAAAATAGCCGTACTGACAATGCCAATAGGGAATGCTAAAATATTGGTGCGGCTGGCAAGCATCACACTTGCCACGCCAAAGACAACCGCAATCAGCTCAAGCCCGATAAATAATATCGAGTATTCCGCATACTGACCAAATAGCCAATCAAAAAGTGCAATCATAACAAGTCCTTATTCTTGATATTACTATTGCTAATATTCTTATTATTGATACTAGGATTTTTGTTGAAAAAAGCGGTGTTAAGCCTAACCGATTATATCGCAGCTTTAGCATAATAAAGCCAGTCTTTGCTGCTTCTGTGCTCGAAATGGATTATTTGTAACAAACGATTAGAAATATAATATAATTCAGGCATAATAAAGCTATTGATTTTAAGTTTACAGTTATTCACCGAACTAACCTTAACAACATTCATTAAAATAGCTTTATGCTATTTTTTTCCCCCTTTATGCTTTATTCAAGCAATTAGTAGTAGACAAGGAAGCTTATCATGACGACTTGTATCACCGGCACTGGCTTATACATTCCTCCATATAGCATCAGTAATGAAGAGCTGGTAACCTCATTTAACCAATACGTGGACAATTATAATGAGCAGCATGCTGAGGAGATAGCCAGCGAAGCCATCCCTGCGCTACAACATTCATCGGCAGAATTTATCGAAAAGGTATCCGGTATTAAGTCACGTTATGTGATGGAAAAAGAGGGTATTTTAAATCCTGAAATCATGGCACCGGTCATTGCGCATCGTGATATGGATAAAGAATTGTCCGTTATGGCAGAGATGGGCACAGCAGCGCTATTAGCGGCGTTAAAAGATGCAGGTTTAGAGCCCAATGATTTGGACGGTATTATCCTCGCTTGTTCAAACTTTCCGCGTACGTACCCTGCGTTATCCATTGAGATTCAAAATGGTATTGGGATGGTTGGCGGCTTTGCTTTTGATATGAATGTGGCGTGTAGTGCGGCAACTTTTGGTATCGCACAAGCGCATGGCATGATTGTATCAGGTCTGGCAAAACGAGTAGCAATGGTCAATGTTGAGATTACCTCAGCCCACTTAAACTGGCGCAATCGTGATAGCCACTTTATCTTTGGGGACGTGGCAACGGCTTGTATTATAGAAGATTTGGATACGCCAAAAGGTTATGAGGTGTTGAATGCCAAGCTATTTACGCAGTTCTCAACCAATATCAAAAATGAATATGGCTTTATGGATCGCTCAGAATATTTAGCGGCAGGCACTAAGATGTACCCTGATATTAAAGAGCCGGTCACGAATAAATTGTTCTTACAAAACGGTCGCAAAGTATTCCGCGAAGTCTGTCCAAAGGTGTCTGAAATCATCACCGAACACTTACAAGCCAATAACTTGCAAGCCGATAAGATCAAAATGATGTGGTTGCATCAAGCCAATGCCAATATGATTGATTTGATACTGCGAACGGTCGTGGGTAAAGACGCGGATAAAGCCATTGCGCCGAGTGTCATTGCAGAATTTGCCAATACCAGCTCAGCCAGTCCAATGATTGTGTTCCACCGTTATAAAGATTCCCTACAGTCTGGCGACTTGGGCGTGATTTGCTCATTTGGAGCGGGTTACTCGATTGGTTCGGTATTGGTACGTAAAGTTTAAGCCGTTCATTTCAATCCTATTAACATTGCAAGCTTCTAGTTATTAAAAAAATAGTCAAGTTCATGCTTGGCTATTTTTTTGCTTTAAATTTTGATAATCGTGCTTATTTGCAATTTTTTAATGCGATAAACCGTAAGTTTACGCAGTGGTTTTAATTTAGTCGCAAAAATTTGCTATAATCGCGGTCTTATTTCCCTCATTTAGATAAAGTTACGTTATGAAAGAATCCTTGCGCCTACGTTTAGACCAGATGGTGGATCGTTATGAAGAGGTGACCGCCTTATTATCCGATCCTGGTGTCATCAGCGATAATAATAAATTCCGTGAGTTATCGGTTGAGCACAGCGACTTGATGGATATTACTACCTTATGGTTGAATTATGGGCGCGCAGAACGCGACCAAGCCGATGCCGAGGCAATGCTAGCAGATGCATCAGATCCTGATATGAAAGAGATGATGCAGGATGAGATTGATGATGCGCGCAATGCTATTATCGAGATGGAAGAAGCGCTCAACGTAATGATGCTGCCAAAAGATCCGAACGACAAAGTACCTGCTTTCTTAGAGATTCGTGCTGGAACGGGCGGCGATGAAGCGGCGATATTCTCTGGTGACTTGTTCCGCATGTATCAAAAATATGCGCAGACGCAAGGCTGGACGTTGGAAGTACTGTCCGCAAATGAAGGCGAGCATGGCGGTTATAAAGAAATCATTAGCCGCGTCTCTGGCAACAGTGTTTATGGTCGCATGAAGTTTGAATCCGGCGCGCACCGTGTGCAGCGTGTACCGGAAACCGAAAGTCAAGGTCGCGTACATACGTCAGCTTGTACCGTTGCAGTGATGCCGGAAGTTGAAATCGATGATAGTGTCGACATTAACCCTGCGGATCTAAAAATGGATACCTTTCGCTCAAGTGGTGCGGGTGGTCAGCACGTTAACACGACTGACTCAGCGGTACGCTTAACCCATATCCCAACCGGAACCGTGGTAGAGTGTCAACAAGAGCGTAGCCAACATAAAAACCGTGCTCATGCGATGAAAATGCTGATTTCAAAAATTCAGCAAGCGAAAGTACAAGCGCAGGTTGATGTTGCAGATTCTATCCGTCGTGACTTGGTGGGTAGTGGCGACCGTAGTGAGCGAATCCGAACCTATAACTTCCCGCAAGGGCGTATGACCGATCACCGTATTAACTTAACGTTATATAAACTTGATGCAATTATGGAAGGCGACATGGACGAGTTGCTTGATGCCTTGTTACGTGAGCACCAAGCGGATTTAATGGCAAGTATCGGTGGTGGCGGCGAATAATATAATCAGTGACTGTATAAGTAAAAGCCATTTATCTAAAAGGTAACGAGGTTTATTATGATCATAAATAACAGATTATCTTTAAAATTAATGGTAAATAATAGCTCAAAAATTGCCTTTGCAACGTTTATGATATTTTGGTTATCAGCATGTGGGATATCGCCATCTTCAACGGTGAAGACCCAAACGCCAGTAACTACAGGCGATGTTATTAACAGTAATCCTAAACTGACCACTACCGTTGACCCATTAGCGTATCAGGGCTGCGTATATCCGCCCGCTGAAATTGTGCAGGCATGTATCGCGTATGGCGGCACTATCACAAAAGTCGGTCGTCAGCAGTGTCACCAATGTATAGTCACCTATAAAGATGCCGGTAAAGCCTGTCAAGATAGTACAAATTGTCAAGGCACGTGCGAGCGTCAAGGCGAGTTTATTGCTGCTGGTACGGCTAATCAAGTCGGACAATGTACTATCGATAGCAACCCCTTTGGCTGTCGTCAACTGATTAAAAAAGGCGTTGCGCAATCAGCAATTTGTGTTGATTAGCCATAAAAATCATCGTTAATCCTATTTATTTTTTAGTCTAGTTAATAAGTATTAGGTTAATAAGTATTAGGTTAATAAGTATTAGGTTAATAAGTATTAGGTTAATAAGTATTAGGTTAATAAGTATTAGAACTGTTTACCCGTTTTATTATTCCTCTAATTATTCAACAATTTTGAGAGTGTTATGTCAAAGCAAAACAATCAAGACCCAGTCCCAGCGGTAGAAGACGCTAACGAATTGATCGCTCAGCTACAATCGAAGCTAGATGATATAAAGGCTTCAGGTAAACAGCCGTATCCCAATCAATTTAAGCGTACCGATTACGCCCAAGACTTACAAACGGTATTTGACGGACTTTCAAAGCAAGATATTGCTGATAAAGATGCGAAAGGTGAGAAAACTCAGGTCAACGTTGCTGGTCGTGTGATGTTGAATCGTGGCGCATTTATTGTTATTCAAGATATGACCGGTCGTATTCAGTTATATGTGGCACGTAAAGAGTTGAGTGAAGAGACGCTAGCTGGTATTAAGTCGCTAGATTTAGGCGATATCGTTGGGGTGTCAGGTTATATCGGTCGCTCAGGAAAAGGTGATTTGTATGTGCATATCGAAGAGATTAGTTTACTGACTAAGTCGCTGCGTCCCATGCCAAATAAGTTTCATGGTTTAGCGGATGTTGAAGCCCGTTATCGCAATCGTCATCTTGATTTGATGACCAATGAGGCAACGCGTGATGCCTTTATGATTCGTAGCCAAGTTATTAGTGGTATCCGTCAGTTTATGTTGAATGAGCGCTTTATGGAAGTTGAAACGCCGATGATGCATCCGATTCCAGGTGGTGCGGTCGCGCGTCCGTTTGAGACGCATCATAATGCGCTTGATATGCCATTATATTTGCGTATTGCCCCTGAATTATATTTAAAGCGTTTAGTAATTGGCGGCTTTGAAAAAGTATTTGAGATTAACCGTAGTTTCCGTAATGAGGGCGTGTCAACCCGTCATAATCCTGAATTTACGATGATTGAATTTTATCAAGCCTATGCTGATTATCATGACTTGATGGACTTGACCGAGCGTATGTTTGCAGAGCTAGCTAATAATATTTTGGGTAGCACTGAGATTACTTATCAAGAAGAGGCTATTAGTTTAAAAGCACCGTTTGCCCGTTTGTCTATGTCTGATGCCATTGCTCAATACGCGGAAGGCTTTGATATGACGCGTATTGATGACCGTGACTATCTCGCTGACTATGTTGCGAATACCTTAAAGCAGCAAGTCAAAGATGTATTCGGTGTGGGTAAATTAAAAACCATCGTCTTTGAAGAAACCGCTGAACATCAATTGCGTCAGCCAACCTTTATCACTGAATATCCGGCTGAAACGTCTCCACTGGCACGCCGCAGCGATGACAATCCTGAAATTACCGACCGCTTTGAGCTGTTCGTTGGTGGTCGTGAATTGGCAAATGGCTTTAGTGAGCTAAATGATCCTGCTGACCAAGCAGAGCGTTTCCGTGGTCAAGTTGCTGAAAAAGATGCTGGCGATGATGAAGCCATGCATTTTGATGCTGATTATATCGAAGCATTGGCTTATGGCTTACCGCCAACGGCTGGCGAGGGCATTGGTATTGACCGTTTAGTCATGCTATTTACCGATTCAGCAAGTATTCGCGATGTGATTTTATTCCCGCATATGCGCCGTAGAATGGATTAATAAATCTTTGTTGACGGGTAACTGTTAGTGCCAATCAGTAGTACGCAAATAGAGATTATCATAGTTAGAAGCCAGACGAATGCGCTGGCTTTTTGCTATAATAAACACAGCAAAATAGCGCTTGAGATAGCACTTTTATTAACTTGCTGCCATTAAACAGAAACATTGAAGAAAGCAATTAAATTGAAAGTTTGAACAATAAAAATCACTTGGCAAAATGGATAGATATGACTCAGCAATATCAAGTCTTAGCGCGCAAATATCGCCCCAAAAACTTCCACGAGTTGATTGGGCAAAATCATGTGTCGCAAGCATTAATCAATGCCATTGATTATAATCGTTTGCATCATGCTTATCTATTTACCGGTACGCGCGGCGTGGGTAAAACGACTATTGCACGTATTTTAGCCAAATGCTTGAATTGCGATATGGGTGTAACGAGTACCCCGTGTAGCGTGTGTGATAACTGCGTGGCGATTGATCAAGGGCGCTTTATTGACTTAATTGAGATTGATGCCGCCTCACGTACTAAAGTTGAAGATACCCGCGAGCTGCTCGATAATGTCCCCTATGCGCCAAGTCAGGGGCGCTATAAGGTCTATCTTATTGATGAGGTGCACATGTTGTCAACGCATAGCTTTAATGCGCTACTCAAAACGCTAGAAGAGCCGCCTGAACATGTGAAGTTTTTGCTAGCAACCACCGATCCGCAAAAATTACCGATTACTATTATCTCTCGCTGTCTACAATTTGTGCTGCGTCCATTGCCCCAAACCTTGCTTAGTGAACATTTAGCAAATGTATTGACTCAAGAGCATGTGAGCTACACGCAACCGGCATTATGGCAGCTGGCAAGTGCGGCTAAAGGCTCAGTACGGGATGCGCTGTCATTGACGGATCAGGCAATTGCTTTTGGGCAAGGCGCGCTTGATGATGTCACGGTCAATGAAATGCTTGGTTTGATTGATGCCGCTGACTTAGTACGTTTAATTAATGATATTTATAATCATGATAAGTCAGCCGTTGCTGCTCATATTGAGCAAATGCGTGCGCAAATGGTCGATGCGACCAGTATGTTTGATGGGTTAGCAGAACTACTTCATCAATTGGCATTAACGCAGCTATTGCCTGAAGTCGCGTTGAATGTGAATGAAGCGCAGGCGCAATCGATAACGGTGCTGGCTCAGCATATTAGCCCTGATGTCTTGCAACTGTATTATGAGATTGTGGTGCAAGCGCGTGAAGGTATTAAGCTCGCTAGTACGCCGATGCAAGCGCTGGAAATGTGCATTTTACGTCTGTTAGCGTTCCGTCCATTGCCGGTTGATGAGATGTTGGTAACGTCAGTTACGCCAGCTATTAATAATACTTCGACTTCTCCAGCTGCTAGTGAAACTATTGTTGCTGCTACGCATGAACTGCAGTCTTACCGTATTGACCAAATTGATGCTGTTGATAGTGAGACGTCCATCGTAAATACACAACAGGTCTATGAAGCAGAATCGTATTTATCAAAAGATACACTGGATAGCTCCGAATACTTAAACCTTGAGATACATGATGTAGCAGAACCAATTGCAGAACCAATTGCAGAACCAATTGCAGAACCAATTGCAGAACCAATTGCAGAACCAATTGCAGAACCTGAACGAAATGATTCTCAATTAATAAGTCAACTTGACGACCCGCGCACTTTGTTACGTTGCCCACCGCAATCGTTAACGGGTGATTGGACGCCGGAGAAATGGGATTATTGGCTACAGACAGTTCGTGAAGCGGATATTTTGGCGGAAGATGAGCGCGCCCTCGCACGTCAAGGCATGATGACAGGCGAGTGTAATGGTAACGCTGTATTTATCACTGGCGTTAACAGTAAGCACCTACAAAGTACGTTTTTACAGCTAACAGCGAAGTTGCAACAGCAGTTTCCACAGATAGAGATTAGCTTGCAGACGGACAGCCATATCATGCAAGCGGATAACCAAACGCCTGAGCGTCGTCAACATCAACGTTTGATACAAGCGACGACTGCCGCAGAGGCAAAGTTACAGCAGTCGCCTGTCATGCGTTATTTGACTGAGCGCGGCGAAGGTAAAATGGGTAAAGTAAAATTGAATTAAAGGTTTGTTACTGAGAGCGAGTTAATCGATAGAGCGTTAATATATATTAAAGAGTACACGCTATTTTCTGACGATTATTTATTAATGCTACGTTAAATGAACGCTAGCGTCTACGTATAGATATTTATATTGAACGGCTAATACCTTGATATTATTGACGTTGACAGTAAGTTATCCTAACCAGTCAATACGGCAAAGCCTATAAAAAATACTCAAAATAAGCTATAATGGTTAAGTTATATTAAAAAATGAAAAACAGCTTAGGTGAGAGTATGATAGATAATTTACGCGGTATGGCTGTGTTCGCCAGTGTGGTCGGACATGGCTCGTTTAGTGGTTCAGCTCGTGAGCTTGGCATCACCACCAGTGCGGTTAGCCAACAAATTCGAGCCTTAGAAAATGAGTTAGGCGTGGTTTTACTACATCGCTCAACTCGTAAGTTAAGCTTAACAGAAGCAGGTGAAAGCTTCTATGGCGCGGCAAGAGATGTTGTCAGCGCGGCAGAGCAAGGCAGAATCAAGGTCAATCAATTGCGCGATGAGCTTGCCGGTAGTTTGCGTATCGCCACCACTCCTGAACTTGGCGTTAATCATATTTTGCCAGCGTTATCCACATGGATGGCGGCGCATGATGATTTGAGTATTACCTATTTTGCAGACAATCATTATATTGACCTGATCGATGAGCGCATTGATATTGCCATTCGCATGAGCCCGAGCATCAATGACTCTACGTTGAGCAGCCATCCGCTCACTGATGTCCGCCAACTGTTAGTTGCTTCACCGCAATATTTGCGCCAGCATAATAAGATTGAAAGCCCGAAAGATTTGGTAGATCATCAGCTGATTTGTATTGATATTATGAAAGACCCCAATCAAGTAGAGCTGACCCAGACAGAGACAGGCAAAAAAACACGTACCAAAATGGTGTCTCGTATCCATACCAACAATGTCTTTATGGCGACAACCTTAGCCAAAGAAGGGCATGGCTTGGTGAGAATGATGGAAATGGACATTAAAAAAGAGCTGGAAAATGGCGATTTGGTTGAAGTACTAACGGGCTATCAATTATCAAGTTTTGTACTTTATGCCGTAACCTTAAGTCGTGAACAGCAGCCCGCTAAAATAACCCGATGCTTAGAAGTGTTAAAAAAATACTTTCATGCGGGATAAAAGTTGACGCTGTGTATAGACATAATTATAGCTAATAAATGCTCTGTTAATAGACAAGAAAAAGCCCTTAGACGACTAATCTAAGGGCTTTTTTAGAGCAATATTTTAATCTTATTTTAAAATAAAGGCTGTAATAAGTTAAGCAAGCGCTCAACCACTTGTTCGCTGTCGTTACGGCTGATATTTAATGGCGGTAATAAGCGAATCACATGACTACCCGTAACATTGATAATTAGTTTTTGCTCGTCACGAGCCTCATCAACCAGTTGGCTACAGTCCATCGTTGCAGGCAACACAAGACCAATCATCATACCAGCACCGCGACTGCTAACCTCATATTGTCCGAGCGCGTCGGTAATACTGTCGCGGATAAATTGTCCTTCCGTGACCGCGTTATCCATGATATCACTATTTGCCAATACATTATAAACGCTATGTACCACACGGCTTGCAAGTGGTGTGCCGCCATAGGTCGAACCATGACTACCCGCACCAAATAAGCCATTTGCTCGTCCACGTACCATACAAGCGCCAACTGGAAAACCATTACCAAGCCCTTTGGCTGTGGTCAACACATCAGGACGTGCGTTGCTGTGCTGATAAGCAAAGTATTTACCTGTACGACCGTTACCAGTCTGTACCTCATCAATCATAAATAACCAATTGTGCGTGTCACATTCTGCTTGCAGTTGTTCTAAATAAGTAAAGCCATTTGCTGCCGTATTAAGACCGCCTTCACCCTGAATTGGCTCGACCAATATTGCACAAATATCATCGTGCTCTATTGCCGCTTTTTTAACTGCTTCGATATCGCCAAAAGGCACGCGAATAAAGTCATCATCTAAAGTAAAAAAGCCTTCGCGTGCTTTTGGATTCGCTGTTGCCGATAGGGATAATAAGGTACGACCATGAAAGGATTGTTCCATTACAATGACTTTTGCTTGTTTAAAGCCTTGATTATAGGCATATAAACGTGCCATTTTTAGCGCCGCTTCATTCGCTTCAGCGCCACTATTAGCAAAAAACACACTGTCCATCTGCGCGGCTGTGCAAAGGGCTTCACCAGCGCGTTCCTGCCAATCAATGCCGAATAAATTACTGGTATGCACGAGCGTTGCCGCCTGTTGCTGAATCGCTTCTGTCACTTGCGGATGGCAATGTCCCAGACCACATACAGCAATACCAGTTAGTGCATCCAAATACGGGGTGTCATCCTGCGTATATAACCAGCTACCTGAACCACGTGTAAAGCTAATAGGTTGACGAGCGTAAGTAGGCATCAGATAAGTAGCTGACATGAAATATCCTTAAAAAAGTAAATGGTAAATGAGACAATCATTATAGTTATCATTAAAAGCTAACGTTGCTAGCAAGCTTTCATTTTAATTCCGTTAAATAAAGAGGGATGATAAAGAGTGCTGATATAAATATACTGATGTATCAATTAAGCAGCGCTCATGCCTTTATAATTCATCAGAGAAAGGTGACACTTCAGCAGGTAATGTATATTCTTCACTTGCCCACGCGCCTAAATCTATAAGCTTACAGCGCTCACTACAAAACGGCTTTGACTTATTATCTTGCCATGCTGTCTGAGTGCCACATTGGGGACAAGGATACGTTTTTGGTAGCGGATTTGGGGTTGATTGCGTCATAATAATTGAGGTGAGCCTCGTAATATATCAAAAAATTAGAATAAGAAGACGTAAAAGCAGTATATGAATAGAAACAGCGTAGGAACGAATCGTTCAAGCTATTATAATAGCATGCGCATCTTAAAAGACAAATATGAGTCTTATTTAAGTAAAATTTATGAATGCTACCTGACACTATTGAGTATAATTATAAATAGCCTAAGTAATAAAATACAGAAAATAAATATCTTATATCACTAACAACGAAAAACATCTAAATAAAAGGCAAAAATTTCATGATTGATGAAACAGTAATTTTTGAAAAAATGAATGAAACATCGCTCTCTCACCAACAGCAACGTGCTTTTCAACCAGAAAAATTATCAGCGCCACGTGATTTTAGTAAGCCTAGTATACTCTTAAGTAAAGATGCCGACAGCATGCCAATTATTATTGAAATTGGTGCAGGAAAGGGCAAACACGCTCTTAGCTTTGCTGCTGCCCATCCAAATAAGCATTTAATCGCTATTGAACGTACTCGTAATAAATTTGAGGCTTTCACTAAGCAAGCAGAGCTGAAAAATTTAGCGAATCTAAACCCAATTCATGCGGATGCTATCGCGTGGATAGTTCATGCTATTGCCCCAAAGAGTATTGCAAAGATGTATATTCTTTATCCAAATCCAGAGCAGCATAATCCCAATCAGCAATGGCTGAATATGCCCTTTTTTGAGTTCCTACTATCGCGGCTACAGGACGGTGGGGAGATTATACTGGCTACCAATATTGAAGCGTATATGGATAATGCAGAGGAGCAAGCAAAGGCAGTGTGGCAATTACCTATACTGCGCCAAACAGTAGCAAGTGACAGTCAGCGCACTCATTTTGAAGTTAAATATTTAGCACGTAATGAGACTTGTTGGGAGCTTACGATGCGAAAACCAGAAGGTTATCACACCCGCTTTGATGATTGGGTTGCAACTTCCTAAACATAAGTAAACGAGCATAGTAACTAGAAAATAAATATCGAGATAAATAATAAATAGCCTAAGTAAAATTAACCAATGAATAAAAAAACCGCTACTAAAGAGCGGTTCAAAATTTATCCATCTCACTTATAGCATCAAAGAAACAAGCTATTAACTATAGATAAGGTTTAACCAAAGTATTGGAATCAGTATGCACATCCATCACCGTTAAAAATGTATAAGCGCCGATAAACTTGCGGCTAATAAACATGAACTCTTTAGGCGGCAAATTGAACTCAAAAGATTGCATCGCGCGTCTGGCATTAGCGGAAATGCGTGAATGTAGTTTACTTTTTGCCCAAATATAACGATTTTGTGCATCTAAGCAATATTTAGGGATATCAATATTTAGGGCAGGATCACTAAAAGGTTCTGTGGCTAGCAAAAATAAAGCGGCTACATTCGACTTAACTTGCTGGCTCATCGTATCAAAGAACTCATAACCGGTCATTGCCGCCATCATCGCAGTATGATCATGATAATATCCAGCGCGTAATAGTGCATGGGCAATGGTCAACAAATTATGGTCAAACTGACGTATAGCACCAAAATCTAGCAATATCAGCTTATCTATTTTGCTATTATCAGGCGCATTATCATCACTTAAACGCACCAGATAATTACCAAAATTGGGATCAGTTTGCATCTCTCCCCAAACGAATATTTCCTGCATCATGATTTCGATGGCGGCTTGACCAATAGCGTTACGGCGCTCAGCAGGTAATACCTTCAACACATCAGAGGTTACTGTGACGCCGGGCTCATAAGACATACATAATAAGCGTTTGCTGGAATAGACACGGTTAATCTTGGGCACGACGTAACGCGGGTCATTCTGCAAACGTCCATAAAAACGTTCGGTCGTTGCTGCTTCAACCGTGTAATTAACCTCGTTATGTAATAAGTCACGTATTTCTTCAAACCAAGTATCTAATGAGCGCGTTTGCGGTACGACATTACTGACTTTTAATAAGCGTTTAAATAACGCTAAATCAGAATCAATGGCTTCAGCCACACCCGGATATTGAATTTTTAATACGACTTCTTCGCCAGTAGCGATAATAGTTGCACGGTGAACTTGTGCTAATGACGCAGTGCCGATGGGTATGGGATCAACCTCTAACTCTTTTAGTTTATCACCCAATATATGCTGTAGGTTTTGTTCTATTTTTGACCACGATAAAGTGGCAGTATCGTCATTTAGGGTTTGCAGTGCACGAGTAATCTCTTTCGGCAACACATGCTCACCATACAACGCCAGCATTTGCCCAATTTTGACGACAGAGCCTTTTAACTTGCCCAATTCTTCTGCCACATATTGTGCTTGCGCTTCCATAAAAGCTTGATTGCGCGCGGTACGAGCTTTTTTATCTAAAAAAATCCCTGAAACACTGTTACCAGCCCAGCGCCGTCCTACGTTTAGGGATGTTTTAGCAATCGACAAGCGACGCTCAAACCCCGACGTTTTCAGGTTGTCAATAGATTGCTTGCTTTTAGAAGAGTTAGACGTATCGTGTTCCATAAATATAGTCATTCATCAAGTTAGTCATGATTTGTGGGCATCAAGCGTACAATACAAGGAGGATATGATACTGATGGTCAAAATTGTATCATATAAAGGCTAGTAGGTTGATAAGACAAGAGCAGCTTATTGGGGTAGCTTTGTAATGATAGATAAAAGGTAAGATGGAAAGGCTAATGACAAATTAAAAAAAATGACCTAGTGCGGAACTAGGTCAAATATATTAGAAATTATAGTCAGGGAAAATATGGTCAGTTATGATTTATTGGTTGTGCTCACGGGCAATGGCATGGTGACCAATATCACGGCGATAATGCGCCCCGTCAAAACTAATGGCAGCGGTAACCGCAAGTGCTTTTTGCTGTGCGTCTAAAATGCTATCGCCTAATGCAGTAACACATAATACGCGCCCGCCATCTGTTAATACGGATTGTGCATCATTAGGATCAATGGCCGCACCTGCTAGAAATACTTTGACTGACTTAGTATGATCCGTGGTTAATGCCGGCAATCCAGTAATGGCATCACCTTTTGAGGACGATTCAGGATAGCCTTTAGACGCTACAACAATACCAAGGGCGCAGCGCTCATCCCATTCTGCTTGTGCAGGCAATTGACCAGCCAGCCCTTGGCTTACCAAATCAACCATTGATGACTTTAAGCGCATAAGTATAGGCTGCGTTTCTGGATCACCAAAACGGCAGTTAAATTCAATCACAAAAGGATTGCCAGCAGCATCAATCATTAAACCAGCATATAAAAATCCTGTATAAGGATGACCGGCAGCTTTCATTGCATCAACAACTGGATGGATAACTTGTGCTATGACTTTGTCATGAATCTCTTGAGTCACCACTGGTGCTGGGGAATACGCACCCATACCGCCAGTATTGGGACCGCTATCGCCTTCAAATGCGCGCTTATGATCTTGGCTGGTTGCCATCGGCAAAATATTATCGCCATCCACCATACAAATAAAGCTGGCTTCTTCACCTTGCAAAAACTGCTCAATGACCACGCGACTGCCTGCATCACCAAACTTATTATCCGCCAGCATATCATCAATAGCTGCATGGGCTTGTTCAATGGTTTCAGCAACGATAACACCTTTACCAGCGGCAAGTCCGTCCGCTTTAATCACAATCGGTGCGCCTTGTGCGTCAACATAAGCTTTAGCAAGGTCAGCATCAGTAAAGCCTTGGTAGGCAGCGGTTGGGATATTATTGGCTGCCATAAATTCTTTAGCAAAGGTTTTTGAGCCTTCTAACTGCGCACAATAGGCAGTGGGTCCCCAAGCTGGAATTCCGGCATCACGGCACGCATCAACAATACCTGTAACCAGCGGTGCTTCAGGACCAACAATTACCATATCAATGGCGTTATCTTTACAAAATTCGATGACGGGGCTGTGATCAGTAGCGCTTGTTGCAGTTTTTAACGTTACGTTTTGGCATTTGTGCTCAAAAGCCGTGCCAGCATTGCCCGGTGCGACATATACATTTTGCACTTTATTATCTTTTGCACACTGCCACGCCAGCGCGTGTTCACGCCCACCTGAGCCAATCACTAAAATATTCACCATCTTTTTTTGCCCTTAGCATCCATGAGTAGCTATTAAAGATTCAATAGCAAAAACGTTAGCACTGTTTATTTTATATTAAGTCAATGTAGTGTTAACAAGTGCACATATTCTAACAAGAAAACACCATGAATTGCCATGAGTATCACAAGCAATAATTTATAGTATAACGATAGAGTGCCTATCATATTCATAAAGGTTATCAAGGTGTGATTGATTCATGAAATGATGTTGTAGGCGGTTTATAGGTAAGTAGGTGCGTTACACTTTAAATGACAAACCTTGTTATGTACGAATTAGGGCTAAAAATGGCTTTAATATTTGTTTTAATCATACTGTTTTGATAAATATGGGCAATAATACGTGCATGAGTAGGCAATGTCATCAAGACAAATAGCTGATCAATATAACAACGTTTATAACGCTTTATAATAAAAGGATTCACGTTATGCCAAACGCTTCGCACACAATCCAACCGTGTGCCAATACTACCGAGATGCAGAATAACCTGCCAATAGAGCAGCTGCGCCAGCGTTTTTTAGATCACATTCCAGCAGCACATCAAGCACGTTTTGATGATAAGACAGTACAGGGCGATATTGAACGCTTATTAAGCTTAACCGCAAGCCAGCCTATGATTTGGCATTTGTACCAGTCAACAGCAGATGCGGATAATCAATTACACCTAAAACTATATGGCAATCAGCAGCCTGTCACCTTGTCTGATGTATTGCCTGTGCTTGAAAACTTCGGCGTGGCTGTGGTTACGGCACAGACTTATACTTTTGATTTGTCAGGTCAGCCAATTTGGATGCAAGAGTATGAGTTGACTTTAGCGCATGTTGATAATGTCGATATGCAAGTGGTGCGTAGTCAGTTTGAAAACAGTTTGCAAGAGATTTGGGCGGGGCGCGTTGATAATGATGGTTTGAATGAGCTGGTGTTAACCACCAAATTAGACACTTATGATGTGGTGGTATTGCGTGCGTTGTCGCGCTATATGCACCAAGCGCGTGCTGGGTTCTCGATACGTTATATCCGTCAAACCATTCTTAAGCACAGCGCCATTAGTGTGCTATTGGCAGAGTTATTCGATGCAAAAATGAATCCGCAACATAGCGATAGCGAAAGTGCGATAAAAATGGCGCATTTCTATGAACAAATTAATACGGCGCTGGCGGATGTTGATAGCTTAGATGAAGATCGCATTTTGCGTTGGTATTTAGATTTAATTAACGCCATGGTTCGTACCAATTTTTATCAAGTCGATAATAATGGCAATCGTAAAGACCGATTATCGTTTAAATTTTTGGCATCAGCCATTCCTAATTTGCCAAAACCTAAGCTGATGTTTGAAGTCTTTGTTTATTCACCGCGCGTGGAAGCGGTACATATGCGTGGTGGCAAAGCAGCACGGGGCGGATTACGCTGGTCAGATCGAGCAGAAGATTTCCGTACCGAAGTGTTGGGTTTGGTCAAAGCGCAAATGGTTAAAAACGCGGTGATTGTGCCAGTTGGTTCTAAAGGCGGCTTTATCGTCAAAACCAAAAGCATGGCAGATGGACGCGACGCATTTCAAGCGGAAGGTATTGCCTGCTATCAAGTGTTCCTTCGCGGTATGCTCGATGTGACCGATAATATCGTTGATGGTAACATTGTCCCGCCAGCCAATACCGTGCGTCATGATGACGATGACCCATATTTGGTGGTTGCCGCTGATAAAGGCACGGCAACTTTTTCTGATATTGCCAACGCGTTATCAGCGGAATATAACTTTTGGTTAGGCGATGCCTTTGCTTCTGGTGGTTCAGTCGGTTATGACCATAAAGCGATGGGTATTACGGCGCGCGGTGGTTGGGAGTCGGTGAAGCGTCACTTCCGGATGCGCGGTATGGATATTCAAAACCAAGATGACTTTACCGTGATTGGTATTGGTGATATGAGCGGAGATGTCTTTGGTAATGGAATGTTGCGCTCAACGCATACTAAGCTGGTGGCGGCATTTAACCATTTACACATATTTATCGACCCCAATCCTGATACGGCAGCGTCTTATGCGGAACGCGAGCGTTTGTTTAAATTGCCGCGCTCAACGTGGGAAGATTATAACAAGTCATTGATTAGCCAAGGTGGCGGCGTGTTTGCGCGTACTGACAAAGCCATTGCTATTACCCCTGAGATGAAAGCACTGTTTGCCATTACGGAAGACAGCCTTGCGCCCAATGATTTTATCAGTGCCTTGCTACGTGCGCCGGTTGATTTGATTTGGAATGGCGGTATCGGCACGTATGTCAAAAGTGCGGCAGAGACCAATGCCGATGTGGGCGACCGTGCAAATGATGCAGTACGTGTAAATGGTGGCGAGCTACGCTGTGCGATTGTGGGTGAAGGTGGCAACTTGGGCTTTACTCAGCGCGGGCGTATCGAATATGCGCAAACAGGCGGTCGTATTTATACCGATGCCATTGATAATTCAGGCGGCGTCAACTGCTCGGATCATGAAGTAAATATTAAAATCTTGCTTGGCAAAGTCGTTGAAGAAGGAAAGATGACCCTTGAGCAGCGTAACGAGCTGTTAGAAAGTATGACGGACAGTGTGGCAGCGCGGGTATTGCGCCAAAATTATCTACAACCGCAAGCCATTGAGCTCAGTCATCTGCGCGCAGCGGCTAATTTAAGCGATCATCAGCGCTTTATTCAGCTATTAGAGACAGAGCAGCGTCTTGACCGAGCGATTGAATACTTGCCAGCGGATGACGAAATTGCTCGCCGCCAAAAAACGGGCACAGGATTAACCAATCCTGAGCTGGCAGTGGTCATGGCATATGGTAAAATGTGGGTCTATGATAATTTATTATTATCCGATGTGCCTGACGCGCCTTATTTTGTGAATGAATTACGCAAATATTTCCCCGCTGAGCTGTCCGATCGCTTCTTTAATGAGATGGTTGAGCACCGCTTGCACCGTGAAATCATCAGCACGTATCTGACCAATAGCGTGGTTAATCGTCTTGGTATTGAGGCATTATTCCGCTTAACTGAAGAAACGGGTCAGCCTTTATCAACCATTATCCGTGCTTATACGATAACGCGTGAAGTTTTCGAAGTGCCCGTCGTCTGGCAGTTGCTGGAAGCATTGGATAATAAAGTAGATGCCACGCGCTTGCTACAGCTAGAGCTGCGCTTGCGTGATGCCATCGAGAGTGGCGTGATATGGTTTATCAATGCCTTTGGTCCAGACTTGAACGTCAATGATTTGATTGGACGCTTTGTCGGTAGCGTTGGGCAATTGACCGAAAAAGGCGGCTTTATCGAGCAACAGTTTGCCCAGCATTTGCAGCAAGAAACCACCAGCTTAATGCATGAGGGTTTGTCCGACAGTGATGCCACGCTATTTGCCATGTTGCCATATCATGTTGATGCCCTTGATACGGCGCGCCTTGCAGAGCGTTATGAGCGACCGGTCGCTGAAATTGCAGCATTATATTTTGAAGCGTATCAAGTGTTGCAACTGGATTGGATGATTAATAATATTACCAACCTACCGCAGCACGACTATTGGGATCGCCGTGCCCGTCATGCGTTATCGAACCAAGTTACACGCGGTTTGCGCTTATTAATGGACACGTTATTATTACAGCCAAATCCAGCACAAGCCTTTGCCGACTGGAAAGCGCGACATAGTAACTCACTTGCTACTGTACAAGCAGAAATGCAAGAGCTGAATGAGCTGGCAAGTAGTGATGATGAGTCTGTGATTGGTCTATCCACATTATCGGTCTTGATGAATGAAATCAGTGGTTTAGTGGTGAAGTAATATCCGTAACTAAGACAACTGTTTGTTAGCAATAAAAAAACCACCATTATGAGTCATGGTGGTTTTTTTTATTGTCATGTTAATAAGACTATGAAGTTTGTTATTTAATAAGTGGTTCTAAACGCACCATTTTGCCATTTTTTTCTACCCATACTTTATCGCCCTCATCGCGATAGCGGGTAAATTGCGGTGCCAAGATAACTTTTGCTTGATTGTTTATAACGCCATATTTTCCTGACTGCCGATACATATACAGCTGGTGATACAGCAGTTTGGTAATGGGCGCACTTGATGACAACCTCAATTTACCAGTGGCGTCAATAATTTGCGCGCTAACAATCTCGTCTTTAATATCTTCACTAAAGCCCGTTGCGCTGCTGCCTGCCACTAAGGTGCTGCGTAAAAATAGTAGCGGTGTGACATTGTCATTAAAAGCTTCTATATGCTGATTGGATGCCAATGGGATAATCGTCTTATGCTGCTGATTGATAAGCGCGGTTTTTTGTTGCAAGCGTGCTTGCAAATATAGCGGCTTATCGGTACAAGGATTTAAGGGTTGCAGGGCATCATAAACTTGAGGGATGACCCATGTGCCTTTATCATCCAATAAGCCGACTTTAATTGTTTTTTTTGTCATGCCAGCTGAGGCAATTACAAAATAATCGCGATCTTTAGGGCTATCATAGTGGGCGTGGCTGATAGAGGCAGGTAGTAGGGCGCGCGGTGCTCTTGCTGCACGTAGCCATGGGGTTGGAGTTATTTGCGCTATAGATTGTGACTTTTGCATACTAGCTGATTGAGTAGCCGTCTTTATTGGCAGCGGATAAATCCAATAGCCATGACGGTTAATAATACCTTGTTTAGTGACTCCATTTGGCGTGTGATTACTGACGATAAAGCTGGTATAAATATCGGGCTCAAAGGCAATGCTGTCATATCTAAATGGCACAATCACATGTCCTGTCGCAGTGACTATTCCTTGTTTGCCTTGACGCTCAGCCCACACATACTTATTCATTAGCACATAAGCGTTGCTCAAATTATCTAAAATTACGCGACCGGCAGGATTTTGCAACTGCTGAGTGCCATTTGCTAAAGTGACCAGCTTGCCGGCAAATTTTTGCTTATCATCAATGCGTTTAAAGTAACTGCTGGGCAAGGTATCCGCGCAGTTTATCGATGCTGATGCGCTCGTTGCTGTAGCCACTGCCAGTATTGACGCAATCGCTACATTTATGGGAAGGGATAATAGTTCAGTTCGAATTTTTCTAGCATAACCAGAATAAAAAGGGCTCGTGTCAAAAGTACTTGCGCCCTTACCGCGGCTTACTTTCTGACCATATATTGACCGAATGACATTCATACTAACCTCCTAACAGCAGAGAAGAATAGCTATTTTAGCTGGCAGAGCTTGTAAATCAATAGCTAGCCAGCAATCCTAGCGCAGCCTTGACCACTGATTTCACTAAAGCCGCCAGACAGTTTGGTGACTTGAATTTGGGTTAAGATGCGCTCTTTTAGTGCAGGAATATGTGAGATAACCCCAATCAGCTTACCTTCTTGCTGTAGGCTGCTTAATGTATCTAGCGCAATATCCAGCGACTCTTCATCTAATGTACCAAATCCTTCGTCTAAAAACAGCGAATCGACACGAATATTTTGGCTCGCCATTTGGGACAGTCCAAGGGCGAGGGCGAGGCTAATAATAAAACTTTCACCACCCGATAAGTTTTTGGTACTACGAATTTCGCCACCTTGATGATTGTCAACGACATTAAGCTCTAACGCATCGCTATCATCACGAATTAATAAATAGCGATTACTCATTTTTTCTAATTGCTTATTGGCATTACCAATCATAACTTCAAACGTTAATCCCTGAGCAAAAGTACGATATTTTTTGCCGTCTTTTGAGCCGATGAGCTGATACAGCTGATCCCACACGATAAAGTTTTGCTTTTGCGCGTCAAGCTGGGTAAGGCGCTCCGCCTGCTGTGATTTCGCTGACTCATTATCTGTCAAGCGCTGCACAACCGCGCCTATCTCAGACAACCGCTGATCCATACTGGCTTGCGTTTCAGCCAGTTTTTGCTCAAGCGTGTGCGCGTCCAAATCACTTAATGGCTCATTGATACTTTTATCATAAGTCTGTTGGGCCGTGGTCAATTGGTGACGCGCTTGGCTTTGAGAGTGTTGAATGTCGTATGCTTGCGCAGCTAGATACTCGCGCTCAGATTGTGGTAGGCGCGCTTGTTCAAATTCAGTCTCTGAGGCAAAATCTGAGCTGGCAAGCGCTTGGGTAAATTTTGCTTGTTGCTGTGCTAGTTGCTCATTAATGCGAATAATGTCAGTCGTCAGCTGCTGTTGCCGTGTGTGACTTTGCGCCAATCTCCACGTAATGCCGTCATACTCGCGCTGGGCGTGAGTGAGCTGCGCAGCGGAGTCATCTCGCGCTTGCTGCAAGTAGTGTTGAATTGAATCTGGGCTTAGATTCTGATTTTTGGTATCGCCATTTTTGAGGTATTGAAAGACGGGCTGAGCAAGTATTGACTGCCGCTCTTGCGTGAGCGTGTTTAAATCCTCAATTAACTGTGCCTCATTTTTAGTAAGCCTTTGCCATAAATTTTGAGCATCAGCTAGATTACCTTGCATCGCGTCAATTTGGCTCACGAGTTTGCCGAGTATGTTTTTTTGCTCATAATGCTGCTCTTTGTTCGCTACAAACTGCATGTACTGCTGATCGAAATAAGTACCGATATCTTGCCATAGGATACGTACATCCTCTATTTGAGCACGGTCTACAACCTTCCGTGCTTGCATAAGGGCAAATATAGATTTTATCAATGCGGTGTTGTCAAAGCTCGCCGGCTTGTCACTAGTAGTTACAAAGTGAGACTGAGCCATAGTATTTATGGGCGCGATTAACGCTAGAAGCTCTTGAAAGTTGCTTGCCAGTTTTTGCTCTTCATGTTGAGTGGCTTGTGCGGTAAGGGTTATCTTCGTTTGGCTCTCATTAATTTGCCCATTAAGCTGCTGTAATTGATTGTTTTTGCTAATGATAGCTTCCTTTATAGCATCAATATTCTGACTGAGGTGTTCAATATGGCTAAGTGTCTCGTCTAAGCGCTGCTTAATCGTGATAAGTGTGGCGTTAAAGGTGGTGATATTTGCGGCTATCGTTTGCTGTGTGTTATCTATAGTCGCTATAAAATCATCATCTGTAACGCCACTGGTGTGCTGATCTGTCGCCGCTTGAATCTCATGTGCAATGCTTGACAGAGCCGGCATGTCATCATTTAAACGCTGAATATTAGGCATGTCTGTATCAATGAGGTGCCGCGTCACATCGCCAATTTGCTGAAGCAGTGCTGTTATATGCTGGCGTGCATCGCGGATCTGTACTGACTGCTGCGCGATATGGGTTTTCGCAATGGCATTTTGGGTGTGGCATTTAGATAGCTGGTCATTGAGAATAGTTATATCTTGCGTGACGGCGTCAATGGTTGACTGCACCGCTTGTTGAGAATGTGTGCCGATGTCGCCTACGTTATTGGTCGATTTATTAGCAATCAGCGGGTGCTGCTGCCCATGCTCTCCGTAGGGGTGTTCGGTGGCACCGCATAGTGGGCAAGGGTCGCCTGAGATGAGCTCGATAATATAATCTTCAAGCTTGGTGGCGCGAATCAACGCCGATAAGTGGGCACGATGAGCGTTTTGCTGCTGCTGTTTGTTATCACGTTCTGCCTCTAACTGTTCGACAGTATCGGTGGTTTTTTTGACTGTCTGCGCAGCACTAGAATGCCCATCACGCGCCTGAACCAATTGTCGGTAAGTGTGGCTGAGTGCGCGACTGTGATGACTCATGTCATAAATAGCGGTATCCATACGACTGATTTGATCGCTAAGAGCGCGAGTGTCTGATATCGATAACGCAGCAGATTGTTGCTGATGAAGGGTAGTAAGATGTAGCTCTTGCTGCTGGATATGTTGAACCATTTGCCCATGCTGCTTCGTGAGCGTATCCACTTCGGCTTGATATTGTTTGGTAATATTAAGCTGCTGATGAAGGGTTAAATCGATATCACTATTAGCTTGTAGCAATTTAATAGCACTAGCGGTGTGCTGATGATAAGCACTAATATCGGGTTGCTTATGACCGAATTGCTCATACGTTTTTACTGCACAACCAAGCTGTTCGAGCTCGCTGTTGATATCTTGTTGCTGCTGCTGCTCGTCCTTTATCTTTTGAGAAAGCGCATTGATATTTGTACTGGCATCTATTTTTTGCTGCTGAATGTCTTGTAATTGGCTGCTAACGTGGCTGATTTTTGTATTGATATCTCGCATTTTTTTAATCAGCGGCTGGGCATCATATAATATCTGCTCAGCGATCTGCTGCCGTGATTGGGCGAGCTGCACGGTATGTTCTGCTGTGTTTTTCGCGGTGCTGTCTTTTTCAATACTTGCCAACAGCTGCTCTTTCTCATGACTAAGTTTTTTATGATCATGACGGTATTGACTTAAGGATTGGAAATTGCCTTCTAATTCAAGGGCGCGATTGGCAGCATTCAGGCAATCTAACTTTGGTTTAAATAATTGCATCTGCTGATTGGCATTCGTGAGCTGCTGTTCAAAACGGTGGATATCGGTGCGTAAAATATCCACGCGCCGCCGCCAGTTTAAGTGCTCATTTAGCTGATTAAAGGCAGTGCGCTGCGTGTTTTGAATGGCTTTTTGTGCCGTTAACTGCTCTTTTAGGCGCTGTTCTTCATCCGACTCTAATATGGATAATGTTGACATGCCCGCCATGAGTGTATCAATTTTTTGCTGCTCGAAACGGCGTTTTTCGAAGACTTGTTGCGATATTTGGGCATAAATCGCCGTGCCGGTAATTTTTTCTAAAATCTCAGCACGATCATTGGTATTAGATTTTAAAAAAGCGGCAAAACTACCTTGTGCCAACATAATTGAGCGAGTGAATTGATCAAAATCCATGCCAATAATGGTTTGAATGCGTATTTTTGTTTTTTTAAGGGCGTTATCTAATATCTCTCCTGTGTCTGCGTTGGCAATCTCATGAGTGGCATCTTGCAAATTACCATCCGCTCTATTGCGCGCGCGGCGCTGCCCCCAGCGACAGACATATCGAGTGTTATTGGTCTCAAACACCACTTCAGCAAAACACTCAGCGGTTTGGCGGGTCATGACCTCATTATTACTTTTGCTGATGGCGTCAATGCGCGGGGTTTGCGCGTATAACGCCAGACAAATGGCGTCCAAAATAGTGGTCTTTCCCGCTCCGGTGTGCCCCGTAATGGCAAAAATACCATTATCGATAAAGGTCTCATGGCTAAAATCAATATGCCATTCGCCCTTTAGAGAATTTAGGTTCTGTAATCGCAGTTCAATCAGTCGCATGAGCAAATCTTAATAAAGAAAAAAAGGAAAAGTGAGATAACGGAGGCAATTTTGATAAACGCATGACATTCAAACTACTCAGCGTTGTAATCCTCATGAGACATCTCATGAATGATGTGCGCGTAAGCATCGCGCAAAGACGACTTTTGCCCCTCATCAACGTTGTGAATAAGCAAACAGCGCTCAAACACCTCCTCGGTGCTCAAGTCTTGTAAAGTTTCAGTCATACTGGTTTGAGCAAGGGTCTTATTATACTGAGTCTTATTTTGGATTTTTAACACCAAAAGCTGAGTACCTGCCACCATCTCATGAATTTGTTCGCGCAGTCCGCTGACCACCTCGTGTCCGGTATAGACCACCTCAAGCCAAACGCTGGTGTTTCTTGTCGATTGGGTCTGAATTTGCGCTTTTATGACGTCTAAATCACCAGTTATTTGTGCCAACGCCTGAAAGCTAGGAATAGAATACGCGGTAACGCTCATATTTTTAACGCTCATATTTTTAGTGGGGTTGGTTACAATGTCAGTGTTAATGTCAATAGCAATGTCACTGTCACTTTGAGTTGCTTCGTTATGATTATATTTTTGAGCGCTTTGGTCACTCTCCTCGAAGCCAAACAAATCATCGATATAACCATCATGGTGATTCTTATTTGAATTGATATATGCTTTCTCAGGAGTCAGTAGTTTTTGCTGATGTAGCGGATTATTATCGCCAAATTGAATAAATATGACTTGTTTTTGTTGCCGTGCCTCACCAAACCCCATGGCAATAGGAGAGCCGGAATAACGAATATGCTCGCAGCCACCCACTTTTTGGGGCACATGTAGATGCCCAAGCGCCACATAATCAAAATGACTGCTGAACATATCGGCTGATATTTTTCCCAAATTACCCACGTACAGCTCACGTACACCGTCATCATCGGTGGTGCTGCCTCCTGCGGCAAACAGGTGCCCTGTCGCAATAATCGGAATATGATGATGGTGCTTAGCATGCAGGGCGCGTTGCTGGACATGGGCTGCCTGTGCTACCGCATCGTAGTGCTGACGAATACCTTGTACTACGTTATCATCTTTACTTTTTGCCGACTCGCCAGCAACGCTACTGCGCACGTCGCGGTCGCGCAAGTAGGGGACGGCAGCAATAATGCAGTACGGCACACCACTGCCATCATGTAAAACCAATACTTCATCACTCACGTTTTCACACGCAGTACCGATAACATGAACGTTTAGCGACTTTAATAGTTGACTCGGCGCATCTAAAAAACTTGGGGAATCATGATTACCGGCAACAATCACCACATGCTGGCAGCATGATTTTGACACCGTGCCCAAAAATTCATAATACAACGCTTGAGCACGGTTACTTGGGGTCATGGTATCAAAAATATCCCCAGCAACAATGAGCACGTCCACTTGTTGGTTCACAATCGTATCAGTGAGCCAGTTTAAAAAAGTCACAAATTCATCATAACGCTGATGCCCATAGAGCCTGCGCCCCAAATGCCAGTCAGAGGTATGCAGGATGGTGAGCGGGGCGGCAGTAGAGAGAGACATAGTTGGGCTTAATTAAGAAGCGGGAGACCGCGATTATTCTAGCAAGAATTGGCGGGGTTTGCTGCTTTACTGTATAAGAGAATGGTTTAGTAAAATGGCTTACACAGCAAAAACCCAGCATCCGCTATTAAACGGATGATGGGTTTGAGACTAAAAGATGAATAGTTTTCTGGCTTAGCCAATCACCAATTGCTCCAAGCTATCGTCCGATTTTTGCTCGGCTAAATCAGATAAATTGGCGACCATTGATAGAGCATGAGCTTGCTGGCGAGAAAGGTTATCGTCTTTTAAAGTGGCTTTTGGGGTGGCTGCCGTACCGCCGCGCAGCCAGTTCTCATCAGTATCTGATTCCTTTTGATTATGCTGCTGGTGATTGACGTTATACCAAGCCAAGTCATGATGCAGTGCCACCACATCGCCCATAATCAGTAGCGCTGGCGTTGGCAATTGCGCTTGTTCTTGCAAGGCAACAATCGTGCCAATGGTGCCGGTCAACACTTGCTGATTGGTCATACTGGCATTAGAGACAATCGCAATAGGCGTATCGGCAGCGCGCCCAGCATCAATTAAGCCTTCGGTCAAACGTGCCAGCGAATGCAGCCCCATGTAAAAGACCACCGTCTCATCGGTATTAAGGAAGTTTTTAAAGTTGCCATTTGGTGCGCCCGCCTTTAAAAATCCAGTAACAAAGCGCACGGATTGAGAATGGTCGCGGTGGGTTAGCGGAATACCAGCATAACTGGCAGCCGCATTTGCCGCCGTAATGCCCGGTACAACTTGATAAGGGATATGATGCGCGCGCAAGCTTTCAATTTCTTCGCCACCACGCCCAAAAATAAAGGGGTCACCGCCTTTTAGTCGTACCACGCGGCGACCTTCTTTTGCTGCATTGACCAGTAATTCATTAATGCCCAATTGCGCCACGGCATGATTGCTGCGTTTTTTACCGACATATACTTTATCAGCATCACGGCGGCACAAATCCAACACTTGCGGTGAGACTAATGCATCATAAAACACGATGTCCGCTTGCTGCATTAACCGTAACGCTTTAAAGGTTAATAACTCAGGGTCGCCCGGTCCTGCACCTACAATATATACTTCACCAACCGGCTGTGTTTGTGACTGAATTGCCTCGTTTTTTGGTTCTTCTTGAGGTTCTAAGTTTTTACTGATTTGCGCGGCAGTATGATCTAAATCGGCTTGTAATTGCGCGGCTGCTTGGGCTTCATTGCCAGCAAACATCAGCTCGCTGACTTTTCCTTCAAAGGCGCGCTCCCAAAACTGGCGACGTCCGGTAAGAGTCGGTATTTTAGCTTTAACTTCATGACGAAACTCGCCAGCCAATTTTGCTAATTTGCCATAGCCTTGCGGAATTAAGGTCTCTAAGCGGGCGCGTAATAACCGTGCAAGCACCGGCGCTTTACCATTCGATGAAATGCCAATCACAATTGGGTTGCGATCAACGATGGCTGGGAAAATAAAGTCGCATAAATGCGGTGTATCGACCACATTCACCGGAATATTTAACTCGGTAGCGTCGGCATGAATTTGATGATTTAGCGCTTCATCATCGGTAGCGGCAATAATTACCCGTGATCCTGTCATATAGGATTTATCGTAATTCTTGTAAATCAGCTCATGCTTATTATCACTGCTATCATTAGTGAGCAAAGCTTGCAGTTCGGCACAGATACTGGGCGCAAGAATCGTGATACACGCGCCAGCACGGCGCAGCAAATCAGCTTTACGCAGCGCCACATCACCACCGCCAACGATAAGCACTTTGCGGTTTTCTAATTTAAAAAATAGCGGGAAGGTATTCATAATACAACCAGTCATTCAATTCTATAGTTAACGCTATTATGAATTATCACACGCAGCAGCTCACGTTGCATATTGGCATTAGTATATTCCATTTTTTAATGTGAACAGTAATTTATTAGAAGAAAGGGAATAGCCATGATTATATTTGTAAAGAGCAAAAGGCATAAAAAATCCCGACTTATATAAAATAAGCAGGGATTTTTTTCTGTTTTTAGAAGCGCTATTAACTTAGAACTAATATTAACAACGCTTTTTAGCAAGCAGCCTTATAGCTGCGTGTGCAGACCACATTCGCGATGCTCTTCTACTTTAGTAGGGTCAAAGTAGTCAAACTCATTTGGTAAGTTATTTTCTTCTAAATAAACATCCAAATCAGCGTCGGTTTTATCAAATAATGGCGCTACTTTCAACACGCCATCTTTTGATAAGCTTAATACATCAAGACCTTGACGGAATTCAGTTTGGTCTTTACGAATGGCATTGAACCACACGTCAGGCTTTAACTCATCAAGGGCTCGGCGGAATGGCTCAAGTTTAACTTGGTCAGTGAACTCGTCATGCAATGGGTTGTCAATACCCGGAATACCTTCCATCGTTACATCGCGATGCGCCGCAGTTTGTTTTGGGATATAAGTGATTACGTTTAGATTTAAATCACGGATAACTTTATTGGCAAGCTTATAAGTGGCATCAGTGTTATAGCCAGAATCTACCCATAATACCGTGATATCAGGGCGCTGTTTAGCCACCAAATGCAAAATCGCAGATTCATACGGACGGAAGTTAGTAGTAATGATTGGGTTTTTAGCTTGGGTTAATGCCCACTCAACGATTTGCTCAGGCGTTTTGCCTTGTAAATCTTGATTGGCTTGGCCAATGTTTAGCGTTGGGTGTAATTGGCTCATGATAAAATCCTAGGTTGATAATTAATTAAAAGTTGCTTGATAACCACGAAAAATTTTAGAAAAATAATTTAAAAGCAATAACGACTTGAACGACTTATAAGTTATTAACTACTAAATGCCTGCAAACATCGGTAAAGCAGTCGCATCTTGACCATCATAAGAGCTGGCAAGGGCAGTGAATGCTTGGCTAATGCCGCCCTCAACACTTGATTTCACATCATGTTCGCTCAGCACAAAGCTGTCAGCGCCAACCCGTAGCAAATAAGCAATTTGATCACGACCAAAGGCGCCTGCCATGCGAATCTCACCTTTATAACCTAACTGGCGTAGCGTTTGCGCAAAGCTAAAGCCGCGACCATCAGCAAAGGCGGGTACATGAATCACAATCAGCGCTTGCGTTAATAAAAAATCACGCAAGCCTACCAACACATCGGTATCCGTATTCGCGGTCATCCAAAGCCCTAAACGACTGGTATGTTCGGTTAAGAGCGCATAAACCTGTTGTAATAGTCCGCTGGCAAGTTCGCCAGTTGGTTTTAATAAATCCGTAAGAGGAATCAGAATATCGGGTTTGTCTTGCTTATGCAGCAGCTCGCTCAAGGATAGCTCGGTGAGCGCCACGCCGTCTGGTAGCTCGGACGTGGTCAATGCCTGCCATGTATCTTGACTACTGATATCGACACCTTGGCTGTTTAGCACATGATGATTACCCATAGACCTTCTCCTTAAATGGGGCAATGCCAACGCGATCGACCAGATCACCAAAGCGTTCTACCTCGTTGTCGCTATCACCGCGCAGCTCAAGGTAAGTATCTAAAATAACTTGCAGGGTGCTGGCAACATCGTCAGCGGCAACCGCGCGCCCCAATATCTTGCCAAGCTTGGCATCATTGCTTGAATTACCGCCCAAGCTGATTTGATACCAATGCTCACCTTTTTTATCCACGCCCAAGATACCGATATCGCCGGTGTGGTGATGGGCGCAAGCATTCATACAGCCGGACATGTTGAGACGGATATCACCCAAATCATAGAGATAATCAAGGTCATTAAACTGCTTTTCGATTTGCTCAGCGATATTGTGCGTGGTGGCATTTGCCAGTGAGCAATAATCCCAACCAGGGCAAACAATCATGTCGGTTAAGGTATTGATATTGGCACGGGCTAAATGTAGCACTGCCAATTGCTGCCACAGCTCATACAAATGATTGATTTGTACGTCAGCAAAGACGAGGTTTTGCTGATAGGTACCGCGCAACTCGCTAAAGCTATAACGGTCAGATAGGTCAGCTAAGGCGTCCATTTGATCGGCATTGACGTCACCGGATGGCACATATTTACCATCAACCAAGCCCGCTTTGAGAGAAATCACTACCGCACGGTAGCCTGCAACTTTATGCGCAACAGTATTTTGGGTGTACCAATTGGCAAAATCTTTATCTGCACTCAGTTGCTGTTGCAGCTCAGATTGTACCTGTAGCGCATCAAACGACTGATAATCAGGCGCAGTAAAGAAGCTAGCAGCGGTGGCAAAATTATCGTCATTTAAGGTCAGTGCGCCATCTTTAGTATGCGCTTCCCATTCTGCATCGACCAGCTTGGCAAACGCTGCCGCGCCCATGCTTTCTACCAAGATTTTGATACGGGCTTTGTACTTATTATCACGGCGACCATGCAGGTTATACACGCGCAAAATTGCATCAAGGTAGCTGAGCAAATGCTGACGCGGTAAGAACTCATTAATGGTTTTGCCAATCACTGGCGTACGACCCAAGCCGCCACCAACCAACACTTCAAAACCTATTTCGCCTTCTGCATTTTTCTTCACATGCAAGCCCACATCGTGGACTTGGGTTGCGGCGCGGTCATTTTCCGAACCAATCACGGCAATTTTAAATTTGCGCGGTAAAAAAGCAAACTCAGGATGAAAAGTTGACCACTGACGGATAATTTCACAATACGGACGCGGGTCAGCAACTTCTTCTTGATGAATACCCGCGTATGGGTCGGTGGTGGTATTACGAATACAGTTGCCCGAGGTTTGAATCGCGTGCATTTGCACCGATGCCAAATGCGCCAAAATATCCGGCACATCTTCGAGTTTTGGCCAGTTCAGCTGAATGTTGGTACGAGTAGTGAAATGCCCATAACCCTTATCATACAAGCGGGTAATCTCAGCCAACTTGCGCAATTGATAGCTGGCAAGTAAACCGTAGGGAATGGCAATACGCAACATGGGCGCGTAACGCTGAATATAAAGCCCATTTTGCAGGCGCAGCGGTAAAAACTGCTCTTCTGGTAGCGAGCCGTCCAAAAAGCGCTGAGTTTGGTCGCGAAATTGGGCGACTCGTTCCTCAACCAACGTTTGATCAGCGTAATTATATTGATACATGACGTAATCTCAATTTCAAATTTAAAAAAGCGAATAGCAAAAAGATAGGGTAGCAAAAATGAAACAATAAACCATGGGTTAAAACACGGTAATAATGAAAAATACCAATAAAAATTAATATTAAAATGATTTTCGTGTATTGCCGTCAGTTTTTGGCATTTTAAAACGGCTCAACAACCAAACAGCTTTACATCATATAAGCTTAATGTTTTAAAGATAAATTCCTTTAAGTCATATCCATAGTAAAACACAGCATAAATTTTCATAACGAAAGTTAGGTAGCCTATAGGCATCTGCTAGTTAGCGACTGCTTATGCAAAGATTAACCAAAAACATCAAGCAAAAATGAATCAATGGTAATTTCACCCAATCTTCCCTCTGTTTAGGATTCTCATGACCCAACTTGCCGAAACGACCTCAAAAGACACTATCTCAAAAACCGCATCAAAACTTGTGCCACCTCACGGTAGCAATGAGCTAAAGCCGTTATTATTAACCGGTGACGCCCGTGCTCAAGCGCTAAAACTTGCCGCAACCTTACCGCAAATCACCTTAAGCTCACGTGAGCGCGGTGATTTGATTATGCTCGGTATTGGCGGCTTTACGCCACTTGATGGTTTTATGAATCAAGCCGATTGGCAAGGCGTGGTCGATAATATGCGTCTGCAAACGGGCGCGAATGCTGGCTTGTTTTGGCCAATCCCGATTACCTTATCTGCGCCGAAAGTAACTGCTGATAACCTAAATAAAGGCGATAAAGTTGCCCTAGTTGCCGAAAGTGGCGAGATTATGGGTGTCTTGACCGTTGAAGAAACTTACACTATTGATAAAGAGCATGAGTGTCAGCAAGTCTTTACCACCACAGATAGCGAACATCCGGGTGTGCAGCAAGTACAGAGCCAAGATGAGGTGAATATTGCCGGTAGTGTAGAAGTGCTCAGCGAAGGCGAATTCCCAACCTTGTATCCTGAAACGTATAAGACCCCTGCGCAAACTCGCCAAATCCTTGCCGATAAAGGCTGGAAAACGGTTGCCGCTTTCCAAACCCGTAACCCAATGCACCGCTCACATGAATATTTAGCCAAAATCGCAATTGAGATTTGTGATGGCGTCTTAGTGCATTCATTACTTGGCGCGCTAAAACCGGGGGATATTCCTGCCGAAGTCCGTCAAGAAGCGATTAAAACCTTAATCGATAATTACTTTAAGCAAGATACCGTTATTCAAGCTGGTTATCCGCTCGATATGCGTTATGCAGGTCCTCGTGAAGCATTATTACACGCCTTATTCCGCCAAAACTATGGCTGTAGCCATCTGATTGTTGGGCGTGACCATGCGGGTGTTGGCGATTATTATGGTGCGTTTGATGCACAAACTATCTTTGAGAAGTTAGAGAAAGATGACTTAATCACTCAGCCGTTAAATATTGACTGGACGTTCTGGTGTAATGCGTGTGGCGCGATGGCATCGAGTAAAACTTGCCCACATGATGCGTCACAGCACGTCAAAGTATCGGGTACGAAGTTGCGTAAGGCATTATCAGAAGATGAGGAAGTGCCAGACAACTTTAGCCGTCCTGAAGTATTAGAGATTTTGCGCCGTTATTATGCCAATATCGCCAAGGAAGAGCGTGCTGAAGTAAAATTGGTTGGTGCCTCTGCGGTATAAGTTCGACTACGTAGATGAAATACGAAAAAGGTAGCAAACGCTAGGTTTGCTACCTTTTTTATTTTTACTGTCACATCATCGCAACCGTATTCGAGACTGATGAAATTGATTCAGGTAGCTTGATGCTGAATAAGTATCATTAGATTGATCACAGAAACAGTGTTATACGCAGAGATCATGAACGGTAATTTGATTTTGATACTTACTGGTAGGACCATATCCACCCTCTGAGCCAACCATTCCAACTACGCAAGTAGTAAAAGATTTAGAGTAGTGCCTTTGTCCCATTTTTTCTGATGCTGCCATCAATAGCTGCTTCGGATCCGACACATAATATAACGTACCATTAGCTTCTAGTTCATGAATCTCAAAACTTCTTTTGAAATCTCCACGTAGTATTATATCCTCTGCAGTCTTCTGTACTGCTGGGCTTAGTGCATTATTTTCTACGGAGTCATCACGATTAGACACTGCATGACTACAACCTATCATCGCAACTATAAGCACCATAACGCCAATGATGGACAATTTACGCTTGAGCATTTAGACCTCTCTAATCAATCATCGCTAAATTATTTTAAATAACTTCTTTCGTAGAATGTTATCAATAAGGTGCGTGCTGCAACGGACAGTATCATTACAGGTAGAAGACATCTCTTTAACTTAAGACCAATTGGCTTGCCAGCTTTTGATAATCACCCGCTAAAGTATCACCGCCTGAACAAAAATAATGCAGCGCCATTTTATCTTGGCTATCAATAGTCAGTTTACCGTCCTTAAACTGCAAAAAAGTCACGCTATTATTAGCCACAGTCTGAAAAATCACGCCATGTGCCTGATCTTGCCCCATTAAGGTCGCCTTACCATCAAAGTTGCAACTGGGATTTTTAATATCACCACGCGCCCGCACTTTAATGTCGATTTCTGCTTCGCCAAACGGACGTACCATCACGCCGACCCAGTCATAACCTTGCTGACGTTTGTCATAGCCATCAGTGGCGTAATCACCGATGACGGTTTGCACTGCTGGCGTGAGTTTGCTTGGCGTTGATGCTGTGGTTGACGTTAATAGTGACATTGTTGCATTAGCTGGCGTGCTTTTTACGGCAGTACTTATGTTGGTATTAGTGTTGGCATCAGTATTGATATTGGCAGAAATACCACTTTGACAGCCGGTTAAAAGCATAACACCAGTGACAAGGGCAGTAGATAGCAAGAAAGGGCGTGTCTGTAAACGTGATGCTAGGGGAAATGGGTTCATATACGTACCTCGGTAAGAATAAGGAAATAGGGCGACGGCATAACGATGATAGTAATAGCAATCAATCAACAACGCTCAGCCACAATCTTGGCAAAAACGAGAACAAAAAACCTTCCTTAACCTTTGGTATGTAAGGCTTATCGTCTTATTGCATAACCAGTTTATCATCTTGACTATTAAAGGATAGCTAATAAAGGTACTTATGCCAAGTTAATCACTTGATAAGCGCTTTTGTCACTAAGCGATAGCCGTGCAAACTGCTAGCATAGCTTTCATGGTCAGCCGCGTACTTCCTTCTTGCCGTGCCTTTTAACCGCTTGAATGATAAAACCTAAGCCACGTCTTTACCATAGCTTTTAATCTGAAAATTAAAAAACAATAACCAATAACTGATGCCTGAATAATGGGCGCAATTTTTTATCCCGTTACTTTTAGAGAGAGCCACCGATGCCACATATTACTAAAGCTGCTATTCATAAAGATGCTTTATCTCATCACACAACGCCTATTTTACAGGCAGCACAGACTCGCATGGCATCACGTGCAGTATTGATGGGTGGCGCGCTCACAACCGTATTATTGCTGAGCGGTTGTAACCCCACCGAAGGCACCAAAGAGCAGGCGTCTGGGGACAATACCGCAGCAGCTGAGAGTAAAGATATCAGCTTACTGAACGTGTCATACGATGTGTCACGCGATTTTTATAAAGAATACAACCCGCTATTTACCAGCACCTATCAAGCTCAGTATCCCGATAGTAAGGTAGATATCAAGCAATCGCATGGCGGCGCTAGTAAGCAAGCATTGTCTGTGGCGAATGGTCTACAGGCAGATATTGTGACCTTAAACCAAGAAAGTGATATTAATATGCTGGTTGAAAAGGGACTTGTAAAAACCGATTGGCGTCAAGCGTTTCCAAATAATGCCGTCCCTTATAGCACCACCATGGTGTTACTGGTACGCAGTGGCAACCCAAAACAAATCAAAGACTGGAATGACTTGGCGCGCGCCGATGTCGACGTGGTCATGCCCAATCCAAAAACCAGTGGCACTGCGCGCTATGCCTTTTTGGGTGCCTATGGTTCAGGATTGCACCAGTTTAAAGAGTCAGTCGATAAGCCAACCCAGACCAATGACTTTATGAAAAAAGTGCTCGATAACGTGGTGACCTATGACAATGGTGCGCGTGCAGCGACCACCAGCTTTACCCAGCGCGGCTTAGGTGATGTACTGATTACCACAGAAAATGAAGCGCATCTGGTCGTCACGCAGCATGCCAAAGGTAAGGTTGAGATTGTTTATCCCAGCTACTCCGTTAACATTGATAACCCAGTGGCAATCGTGAGTTCAGTAACGGATAAAAAAGGCTCTACCGCAGCAGCAACTGCTTATCTTAACGCCTTGTGGGACAAGCCGGCGCAAGAACTGATGGCACAACTGTATCTGCGTCCTAGTAATAAAGAGGTCCTAGCTGCCCATACCGGTACGCTAAAAGACATCCAAACCTTTGAGCCGACTGCCGTTTTTGGAGAGTGGGACAGCATTATGGATACGTTTTTTGTAGATGGCTCACTGTTTGATAAATTAGCTGTAAAAACAGAAAAATAGGGCAGACATCTGCTAACACAATGGTTCGCATAATAAGCGCCTAAAAAATGCTTAAATCAATCACTATAGAAAATGTTAGAAAAACCAATTGGCTGATCATCAGCCAATTGGTCATTTATACCACTAAAATAAAACAACTAACATAAAATTAAAAGAAGTCACCTATAAAATATTAGTGCTCCCAAAACGGCACTCAAAAACTACAATACTGTTCATTAATAGCCATTATTCCATTTTGGCAATAATATACGCATATTCATCATTAAAGATAATAAGCTGGCGCTGTTAGCATACTTGCATTCCCCTAGACATTGACCATCTATCTATTTGAGGCAATTATGACATCATATCGCGCTGCTGATTTATCCACTTATACCGCCAAAAGCAAACGCCGTGCGGTTCTTGGTGTAACAGGTGTTGCCTTAGCCCTTGGCTTGACTGGCTGTAGCAACAATAATGATAAAACGGCAGCCGCACCGAATGCTGATGGCACGCCAGCTGCGACTGAAAGTCAAAATATTGAGCTACTAAATGTCTCTTATGATGTGGCACGCGACTTTTATAAAGGTTACAACCCACTGTTTATTGAGCATTATAAAACCGAAAATCCGAATGCCAATATCACCGTTAATCAGTCTCATGGCGGTTCTAGCAAACAAGCTTTGTCGGTTGCTAATGGTTTACAAGCGGACGTGGCTACCATGAATCAGGGTTCAGACATTGAGCTGCTTGAGAAAAAAGGTTTGGTTGAAGCCGATTGGGAAAGCAAATTCCCAGACAATGCAGTGCCGTTTACCAGCACTATTGTATTTTTGGTACGTAAAGACAATCCAAAAGGCATCAAGGATTGGGCAGATTTGACCAAGCCGGGTGTTGAAATTGTCCTTGCCAATCCAAAATCAACCGGTAATGGTCGTTATGCCTTCTTAGGGGCATATGGCTATGGTCTACACGCATTTAATAATGATGATGCCAAAACTCAAAGCTACGTCAAAGACGTACTAAAAAATGTCAAAGTTTATGAAAATGGCGGTCGCGCTGCTACGACGACCTTTGTCCAGCGCGGTATTGGTGATGTATTAGTGACCTTTGAAAACGAAGCCAATCTTGCTGCCACTCAGTTTGGCGCGGGTAAAGTTGATATCGTTTATCCTAAATACTCGATTAAATCTGAAAGCCCAGTGGCTATCGTTAAAACAGTGACAGATAAGAAAGGCTCTAATGCTGCGGCAAAAGCATATCTTGATTATTTATGGAGCGAGCCAGCTCAGCAGTTAGCCGCTGATCTTTACTTGCGTCCTAGTGTGAAAAGCGTTCTTGATAAAAACGGTGATAAATTACCACCTATCGACACCTTCCGTCCAAATGATACCTTTGGTTCGTGGGATGACATCATGGGTAAATTCTTTAGTGATGGTGGTGTGTTTGATAAATTAGCGGTCAATCCACCGCAGTAAATAACCGTCATAAAAAGATAAGGACAGGGCGCCATTGCCTGTCCTTATTGCCGTTACTCTGTTAGCTAATTTATGCTGGCAAGCTGTTTTCACTTTCTTTCTTGCTTTATTATTTTATCTCAATTATAGAGCTACTCTGAATGATGATGCTTTGAATTCTAGAACCCTAAATAATATGATTCCTACAATAAATAATAATATCCATTACTAATCCCATGTTATGCGCCACGACATGGACTTTTGATATATGCCAGCAGATAGGCTATAGGACTTTACTATGAGTGTTACCCCTTCTCAAACCAGCAAAGCGATTCACAAAAAGGGCTGGTTAACCCGCTTGCGCCAGCGCAATGTGCTGCCAGGCTTTGGTCTGAGTATGGGCATTACGGTCTTTAGCTTATCGTTATTAGTCGTGTTGCCGTTTGCGATGATGGCATATACCACAACGCAAATGGGCTGGAGCGGATTTTGGGAAACCATCAGCCAGCCACAAGTTGCCGCAGCGATTAAGCTGAGTATTTGGATGTCGTTTTTGGCAATGCTCACCAATATGGTGTTTGGTACATTGGTGGCGTGGGTCTTGGTGCGTTATGAGTTTTGGGGTAAGTCGTTAATTAATGCGTTGGTTGATTTACCTTTTGCGCTGCCAACGGCGGTGACGGGGATTTCGCTTGCGACTTTATATGCGCCAAATGGTTTATTGGGACAATGGTTTGATAAGTTTGATATTCAAATTGCCTTTACCCCGATTGGTATTTGGTTGGCTCTGGTTGTTGTGAGCTTTCCCTTTATTGTCCGCGCTGTACAGCCCGTTTTGGCTGAATTGTCCGTTGAATTTGAAGAAGCGGCGGCGGTATTGGGTGCCAATCGCTTAACGACGTTTAATAAGGTAATTTTGCCTGAGCTATTGCCAGCGTTATTGATGGGGGCTGGCATGATGTTTGCGCGCGCAACGGGCGAGTATGGTTCGGTGATTTTTATTGCCGGTAATATTCCGATGCAATCAGAGATTTTACCGCTAATTATTATCAGTAAGCTTGAGCAATTTGATGTGCAAGGCGCGTCGGCAGTGGCGCTATTTATGCTCCTTATCTCCTTTGTGATTTTATTAACCATTAATATTGTGCAGTGGAAACTGTCGCGCCGCGTAGGAGCTCGCTAATATGCAAATCGCCAATAGCTACGACTACCAAAGTAACCCTGCGACTAAAGATACGCCGTGGATCAGACGCATTTTTATCACGATTGCGGTGTTATTTATGATTGTGATGTTGGTCTTTCCGCTGCTTGCCGTATTTTATGAGGCTTTTAAAGGCGGTTGGGAGCTGTATATTGCCTCTTTAGTAGAACCTGAAGCGCTGCAAGCCATCAGACTCACGCTGATTACCGCCGCGATTGTGTTGCCGATTAACATGGTGATGGGTATAGCGATTGCGTGGCTGGTGACCCGTTATCATTTTAAAGGTAAGCAGCTGGTTACCACCTTACTTGATTTGCCGTTTTCGGTGTCACCAGTGGTCGCAGGTTTGATGTTCGTGTTGCTATTCGGACTGAACTCTACCATTGGCGGCTGGCTTGAGAGCATGGGCTTTCAGGTGATTTATGCGGTGCCGGGTATTGTATTGGCAACGTTGTTTGTGACTTTTCCGTTTGTCGCGCGTGAGCTTATTCCACTAATGCAAACTCAAGGTGACTCGGAAGAACAAGCAGCATTGACGCTTGGCGCAACTGGTTGGCAGACGTTCTGGCATGTGACATTGCCTAATATCAAATGGGCGCTGTTATATGGCTTGATTTTGACCAATGCACGGGCGATGGGTGAGTTTGGCGCGGTTAGTGTAGTTTCAGGTCACATTCGTGGCGAGACCAATACCATGCCGCTACTGGTTGAGATTGCTTATAATGATTATAACTTTACCGCTGCTTTTGCTTTATCAAGCTTGCTTGCTGCTTTAGCCTTAGTAACGCTGTTGGTACAGCAGGTGATGACCAAGCTACAAGAGCGTAAATTTGCCAAATTTGAACGCTTGGTCAGTGCGCCTGAACTACCGGTTAGTGCCAACAGCGCCATACCCACGCAGCCAAATGAGTAGCTAATCAGTAATTCATAAGTGACTGAAGAGCACCTTTTAATACTAAAGATAAATACGAAAGATAATGGTTAAAAGCAATCGTTAAAAATAACAAGAGACCATGCTATGAGCATCGAGATTAGAAACGTTAATAAGAAATTTGGTAATTTTACTGCCTTAAATGATATTAGCATCACCGTACCCACGGGTAAATTAACCACACTTCTTGGACCTTCAGGCTGCGGTAAAACCACCTTGTTGCGTATTATTGCCGGTCTTGAATATGCGGATTCTGGGCAGATATTATTTGATGAGTTGGATGTGACTAATACGCCCGTACAAAAGCGCCATATCGGTTTTATGTTTCAGCACTATGCGCTATTTCGCCATAAAAACATCGCCGATAACATCGCTTTTGGGCTGACGTTATTACCTAAGGCGGAGCGCCCCAGTAAAGCCGATATCAATAAGCGCGTGGCTGAACTGTTAGAGCTGGTGCAATTACCACAAGTTGCCAACGCTTATCCGCATCAATTATCGGGTGGTCAGCGGCAGCGTATTGCGCTGGCACGAGCGCTTGCGGTTAAGCCAAAGCTGTTGTTACTTGATGAGCCGTTTGGTGCGCTAGATGCCAAAGTTCGCAAAGAGCTGCGCACCTGGCTAAAAAATATCCATCATGAATTGGGTATCACCAGCATCATGGTCACCCACGACCAAGAAGAGGCGCGTGCGGTTTCCGATGAAATTGTGATTATGAATCATGGTATTGTTGAGCAAGTTGGTACTTCAGAAGAGCTGATTCATCATCCTGCCAATGCCTTTGTCAGTGATTTCTTAGATTTGGTTTAAGAGAGTTATTATAAAAAAGCCCATTTAATCAGACTCAAATATTCATTCTGATATTATTATTAAAGAGACTTCACTTCTTGTGAGGTCTTTTTTTATGAGTTTGGTTGATAGCAGATATAGGCAGCCAACCAGTTACATTAATAAAAAATAAAATAAGCGATTAATTTGTTAAAAGTTATTGTAAATGGTAGTAATTATCGTTATTATAATGGTCATTAACTCATATGCTTTAAGATATTGATTATTAAGCCAATAGATGCCGGACTGATTCCTATCAGCACAGGCAGCTATCTCGCTAGGAGCCCGCACATGTACGTTTGTATCTGTAATAACGTGAAAGATAAACAAATCAAAGCAGCAATTGCTTCTGGTATTGATACCCTTGATGGTTTAAAAGATACGCTAGACGTTGCAACGTGCTGTGGTTGCTGTGAGCCGATGGTAAATGATTATCTTGATGAGCATCATGCGAAACTAGGTATGCTGGCATATGCGGTTTAAGAGCAGGCGACTGCTAAAGTATGTTGATTGACAACATGCTGTTGTAAGGACTAAGTCTTATTAAACAAGCATTACTTTTAGATAAAGTAGTGCTTTTTTGCATTTACTCATTCTCTATACTCTGCACTGCTATTATTTAATACAATAATGGGAGTAACGGCTCATATAGTTATCGCTGATTATGGTTATCACTTACCATCTTATTCTTAGTTACTAACGTTACAAGCCATAATTTACCGGTATGTTACACTAGCTGTTTTACAGGTAAGTCGTTTTGAGTTTTGAATATCGATTTTTACTAAACAGCTCGCTTGCTAAGCCATTACTGCGATTTTGATGAATGAGTCATTAAGCAGTCAGTCGTAAGAGCAGGGCAGTGCGCTGAATAATAAGGGAGTAGACGTGATGATAGGCAGCCAAAAAGTTATTGATTATTTAAATTTCTTACTCGGTGGTGAGCTTGCTGCTCGTGACCAGTATTTTATTCACTCTGAGATGTACGCAGAATGGCATTTCGGCAAGCTGTATGACCGTATCAGTCATGAAATGCATGATGAAACCTTGCATGCGCAAGCAATTATCCGCCGTATTTTAATGCTTGGCGGCAAACCAAATATGAAAGTGAATGACATTCATATTGGTGCTACGGTTCCTGAGATGCTGCAATTTGACCTTAATCTTGAGTATGAAGTTCAGCAACATCTAAAAGATGGTATCGCGATTTGTGAAGCAGAGCATGATTATGTCAGTCGTGAGATGCTGGTCGTCCAACTGAAAGATACCGAAGAAGATCATGCCCATTGGCTTGAGCAGCAGCTGCGCCTTATCGATATGGTGGGTCTACCGAATTACTTACAAAGCCAGATGGCAGAAGTATCGCCTAATCTTGCTTAACTGCCATTCAGCTAACTATGATTTTTTAAATTAGAAAGTGGCGATAGGTTATATCCAGTAATAGGCGCTGTAAGGTATTTATAAGGGAGAGAGAATATGCAAGGTGATAAAGAAGTTATTCAGGCGCTCAACAAGGTACTTGGGCAGTCATTAATTGCCATTAATCAATACTTTTTGCATGCACGGGTGGCACGCCATTGGGGACTGGATGCGCTAAATGACAATTTTTACCATCAGTCCATTCAAGAGATGAAATGGTCAGATGATTTGATTGAACGTATCTTACTATTAGAAGGGTTGCCAAACCTGCAAGACTTAGGCAAAGTCCTAATTGGTGAAGACGTTCCAGAAATCATTGATTGTAATTTGCGGTTAGAGAAGCAGAAATTTGCGATTATTACTGACGCCATCACGTTATGTGAGCAGCGCCAAGATTACGTGTCACGCCAGCTGTTGGTAACACTCAAAGACGGCAATGAAGAATATGAAGATTGGCTGGATACGCAAGAAGATTTGATTAAAGAAGTTGGGCTACAAAACTATATCCAGTCGCAAATGGGTGGCGATAAAGCGCCTTAGTATTCGTTGTTTTATAGAAGCTATAAGAAAAGCCGGCAGTGCGTGTTTCGTATCTGCTGGCTTTTTTAGGTCTAAAATTTAGGGGCAGTTTTCTAATATAATCCTTGTCCATCTTCTGGTTTTAGGCGTAAAAACTGTAATCCTGAAAGTATGGTTAAGATGCCTAGCAGCCAATAGGTAATATGAAACGCGGTAAGTGTATCTATGTGCCAGCGCTCGCGCATAACGTTCAGCATTGCCGCACCAAAGGCAATACCAAAACTGATTGCCAGTTGTTGATTGACCGCCATTAAGCTGTTGCCACTACTGGTCTGCGTTCCTTGTAAATCGCCAATGGTAATGGTATTCATCGCGCTAAATTGCATCGAGTTGCAAGCGCCCATTAAGGTTAGGATAGGGATAAACCATGGCCAGTGCGCAGAGTCATTAAACTGTGCCAATAAAATAATCAATAACCCTAATAAAGAAGTGTTGTATACCAGCACTTTACGGTAGCTATAACGTTGGATAATTTTACTGACAAATGGCTTTACGCCAATTGCGCCAACAGCTATGGGTGCCAGTAACCAGCCAGCTTGTGACGGTGTAAATTCAAACACCACTTGCAGCAGCAAAGGTAGCAAAAAGGGTACGGCACTGATACCAAGACGGGTAAATAAATTGCCGACAATGCCTATACGAAAGGTGCGAACACTAAATAGACTCAAAGGAAATAGCGGTGCTTGTGCGCGTTTGGCATGCCAGACATAAGCCATTAATAGCACAAGCGCTGCCACCGTTAATAACATACCATAAAAACCTCGACCGGGCTGTGCGCCAAATTCAACCGCAAGGGTTAGCCCGCAGGCAGCCGCAGCAAATAAGATAAAGCCTGACCAATCAAGGCGCTGAGTATCTTCAAACAATGCCGGTACTAACTTTTTTCCTAAAATAAAACCTACAATGCCCATCGGAATATTAATCAGAAATATCCAATGCCAGCTGGCATATTGCACCAGATAGCCGCCCAATAAAGGTCCCACTAATGGCGCAACAAGTGCTGGAATGACGGCAAAATTCATCACCGTTAATAGCTGATTGCGCGGATAGGATTTAACCAAAATAAGCCGAGCAACGGGCGTCATCATCGCCCCACCAAGCGCTTGAATCACCCTTGCACCAATTAAAAAGCCCAAATTGGTCGCAGCGGCACACAATAACGAGCCAATACAAAATATAATAATCGCTGATAAAAATACCCGCCGCGTCCCGTATTTATCCGCCAAAAACCCACTAATAGGAATAAAAATCGCCAGCGTTAACGCGTAGCTGATTACTGCCCATTGCATTTTTAATGGTGACTCGCCCAATGCTTGTGCCATTTGCGGTAGTGAGGTATTTAAAATAGTGGCATCTAAAATTTGCATAAACAGCGCTACCGCCAGCACATACGGCAGGTACTTATTTTGAGTTGCGTTTAAGGTCACCATAGTACCGCCAGTATCATTCTACTTGTCATCATTACTATTCTATATCAACTTAAAATCACTAGTATAAACCAGAGCGCATAAAAGAGGCGCTAAGTAACGATAGCCGTTACAGGATAGGACTGTTATTCAAGGTCATGCTCTCGCTATAGTAAGGTTGTGCTATCCAAAATCACTTACTTTTAGCAAGAGGATATTCCATGAGTAACAATAATCAAAAAAGTAACACAAAAAAAAGCAACCTTTTAAAGACCGATGATACTCACTATACGCCACCAAAAGTATGGACAAATGATAAGGAAAATGGCGGTAAATTTGCCAGTACCAACCGCCCAACGGCAGGCGTGCGCCATGAACAAGTACTGCCAGTAGGCGATGCGCCATTGCAGCTGTATTCACTCAACACACCAAACGGTGTCAAGGTCAATATTCTACTTGAAGAACTCGCTGAGCTTGGTATTGAAGGCGCAGAATATGACGCATATCAAATTGATATCTCAGCAGGGGATCAGTTTGGCTCAGATTTTGTGGCTATTAATCCCAATTCTAAAATTCCAGCATTAGTTGACTATTCAGCGGTGAAAAATGGTGAGCATACGGAAGATAATAAAGCTGGCGCGCCGATTAAAATCTTTGAGTCGGGCGCTATTTTATTATATTTAGCCGAAAAATTTGGCGCTTTGGTGCCGCTTGAGCAGGGAGCAGCGCGTGCTGAATGCTTGTCTTGGCTCATGTGGCAGGTGGGCAGTGCGCCGTTCTTAGGCGGCGGATTTGGGCATTTTTATGCTTATGCCCCTGAACCGATGGAATACCCTATTAATCGTTATGCCATGGAGACCAAGCGTCAGCTAGATGTACTCAACCAGCATCTGGCAGAGCGCATTTATATGTGTGGTAATAATGACGCAGATTATAACATTGCCGATATTATTATTTGGGCATGGTACGGACAGTTGGTATTGGGTAAGCTCTATGATGCCGCTGAATTCTTACAAGTAGACAGCTATCAACATGTGCAGCGCTGGGCACAAAAAATTGCGCAGCGCCCTGCAGTAAAACGGGGCGTTTCATTATCCCTAAAAGTCTCTCCCTAAAGACTTTCATTAGAAAACCATTAATAGTCATCACTTATATTAAAAAAGCTGCTAGGTGTGATGTCTATCGGCTTTTTTTAATACAGCTTTTAATATAGCTTTTAATATAATTATGTTTTTTACAAACTTATGTTTCTTTAAAATTTTAATTTTGCTTTTTATTTACACAATAGTACATTACTATAATGTACAGTAACATCGTTACGTTAAGATAAAACCGCATATTTTTATTAAGATAAAATAGTTATGATTCAAAAAATAATAACCTCCTTCCAATCGACTTCTTTTACTTTGAATAAAGTATTTCTCCTCTGTGCGGCTGCGGTTGGCGTAACAGTCAGCTTGCCTAGTATGGCAGCAGCCCCAGTTGAATTTAGCAACCAAGATTGGCAAGTGGTTTGTGATAATACTCGTACCTGCCGGTTAGCAGGGTATCAAGCTGAAGATAGAAACGATCTTCCGGTATCCGTATTATTGATTCGCCGAGCGGGTGCTAATGCTGGCGTGATAGGTAAGGTCAAACTTGGTGGTGCAAAAGACAGCTCATCAAAAGCCTTATTGCAACTGGGCAGTCGCCACCGTATCTCTTTATTTATTAATGATAAAGATCTAGGGGAGACCAAGGCTTTCTCTACCGCCTCTGGTGATGCTGACCTTACCTCGGCTCAAGTTACCGCATTACTCGATGCCCTCAGTAAATCCAGCAAGATTGAGCTGGTGCTGCGTAATACTCACTGGCGCCTGTCTGATAAAGGGGCAACCGCGGTTATGCTCAAAGCCGATGAAGCGCAAGGCCGAATCGGTACCGCTAGCGCTTTTATCAATAGCGCAACGGTTACCAAAGCCAATAACCGAGTTTTGCCACCAAAAGCGGCACCAAAGCTACGTTTGGTACAGCCAAATACGAAAATTGCTGCTAGCGGTAATAAGAAATTTAGCATGAAGTCCTCTCAGCTTGCCTCATTGATGCAAGAAACGATGAAAGATGTGAGCGGCGATTGCCCGAATCTCACCGACAATTCACCGTGGCGGGTCAGTCGTCTTAACGCTAACAAATTACTGATACAGCATGGCTGCTGGCTGAGCGCCTACAATTCGGGCACAGGCGCTTGGGTTATGAATGACAGTCCACCATACAATCCTGTTTTGGTGACTACCAGTGCCACGGATTATGATAACGGTAAAATCAGTGCGGTTCATAAAGGGCGCGGTCTTGGCGATTGTCTGAACCAAACTTATTGGGTTTGGACAGGGACGCGCTTTACCAAAAGCCATGAGAGCTCAACTGGACTGTGCCGATTGGTTGAAGTTGGCGGCGCGTGGCGGATGCCCACTTATGTAACGGAAGTACAAATAACGCGATAAACACTCAATGAATTTATGCGTTTACTTATGCCCTCAATAACTATATATCAAATAAAAGTAAAAATAAATGCAACTATTTATTTTTACTATGGTATACTACGTCCCCACGTTGGCTTAGACTGACGTGAATTATGAGATTGATAACATCGCCTGCGATTTTGGGTCTGGGATGACCAAGAGTAATTGTTGCCGATGATTTTGTGTACTTAAATAATCTTATTATTTTTGACTCATATCTTATCTACTAGCATGGGCTAGATTGGTTGTTGTTTGCGTTTATCTGCTTTGGACAAAGCATAGATGGGCTGTTAATAACAGACAAGGGTAAGACACTCGGCACTACCACCAAAATACGTCAGACAGCATATCTACTTGTTTATCAGTATATTGATAAAGGGTTGGTATGATGAACGGTTATCAGTGGTGTGCATCAAGTTTGCTGAATTTACAGCAGCTTATACCACCAAGGATACTCATGACTGACATCTTATCTGCAATCGCTGCTGAAAACGGCATCATCGAAAACACTGACACTGCAACTACTTCAGAAAATAATAACACTCAAGCGCCTGCTACTGACGCACCTGAAGAAAACAAAACTACCTTTACTGACCTTAATATTGCCAAGCCAATTCTTAGCGCGCTTGAGCGTAGTGGTTATACTCATCCAACACCTATTCAAGCAGAAGCCATTCCTTTTGCTCTAGCTGGTCGCGACCTTTTATTGTCTGCGCAAACGGGTAGTGGTAAAACGGCTGCATTCGTGATCCCAGTACTTGATCGCTTAAGCCGTGCGACCAGCTTTGATAAATTAACCAAAGCCCTTATCCTAACGCCAACGCGTGAACTTGCTCAGCAGGTACATGACAGCGTTCGCACCTATTCTAAAGACATGCGTGGTTTATTCTGTGTGCCATTAGTTGGCGGCGCACCATACAACGGTCAGATTACTGCGTTGAAAAAGGGCGTTCAAGTTATTGTTGCCACTCCAGGTCGCTTACTTGACCATATCAATGCAGGTCGCGTTGATTTGTCAAGCCTTGAAATCTTGGTACTTGACGAAGCGGATCGCATGTTAGACATGGGTTTTGCTGACGATATCAATGATATCTTGAAAGCTGCACCGAGCAGCCGTCAAACCATCATGTGTTCAGCCACTTGGGACGGTCCGGTTGGCAAAATCGCAGCCAGCTTTACCAAAAATCCTGAGCGCGTTTCAATCAAAGTTGAATCTGCACACATCGAAGAAAAAGTATACTACTGTGATGATTTTGATCACAAAAACCGTTTACTTGATAAAATCGTTTGTGCTAAAGATATGGAACAAATCATTATCTTTGCAGCAACCAAACGCAGTACTGAAAAATTAGCAAAATCATTACAAGAGCAAGGCCATAAAGCCAGCTTCTTACATGGTGATTTGCCACAAAGCAAGCGTAACCGCATTGTACAAGACCTACGTAATGGTAAATGTAAAATCCTAGTAGCGACTGACGTTGCTGCCCGTGGTCTTGACGTGCCAGCGTTATCGCATGTAATTAACTACGATTTGCCACGCCAAACTGAAGATTACGTGCATCGTATCGGTCGTTGTGGTCGTGCCGGTCGTACGGGTGTTGCTATCAGCCTATGTAGCATAGATGATCGTCCACAGCTTAACGCCATTAATCGCTACTTAGATCGCAAAGTGGAAGTATGTGTCATTGAAGGTATGGAAGCTAAGAAAACATACGTACCTAGCGACAATAAAGGCAGCCCTCGTGGTCGCGGTCGTGGTCGCTCAAACGGCGGCGGTAATGGTCAAGGCCGTGGTCGCTCAGCAGGCGGTTATCAAGGTAATCCTGCTAATGCTCGTGGTCGCTCAAGTGACAGCGCAGCAACGGGTCAACGCGCCAGCAATGACAGCGGTTATCAAGGTAAGCCACGTGACGCATCTGGTAAACCAAATGAGCGTTCAGGTGGCAAGCCGTATCAAGGCAAGCGTACTGGTGGTCCTAGCCGTGGTGATGGTGCAAGTGCACCGCGCGGTGATCGTGCTGCAACAGGTCGTGGTCGCCCAAGCGGTAGCCAAGGTCGTCCAGCAGGTCGTTCAGACAGCCGTGGTCAAGGTCGTCCAACTGGCGGCAACCGTGGCAACAATTCGTAATAGCCTTATTTTAACCGATTAACCGTTTTTTGAAAATGATGCCTTAATCGCCTAAAAATAGCGTCAAAAAGCCAGATACTTGTTATCTGGCTTTTTTGTGTTTAAGGGGTTTGTAATTATCTGACCGCACTATATAACTTTCTAAGCTAGTTAAGCTGATTAAAATGAGTCTTGTATTGGATAGCTGCTTGCGTGTCATTTTCGCCTTGTCTATACTGACAGAATTTTTCCTATCGTGTGCTGCGGAGCCATTGGATGCCTGACATTCCTCATTTAGCCATTGATAATTTACCTGTAGCGTTTGGTATTATTATGGCGATTATTGGCTTGGTGTTTTATACCCAAAGTTTACCGGGCAAGTTTTGGCGACGTTTTTATGCGGTGCTACCGGGAATTGTGTTGTGCTGCTTTATCCCAGCAACGTTAAATAGTCTCGGTGTATTTGCTGATGGTATTGGCGCGCAGATATATGGTTTTACCGCGACTTATTTATTGCCAGCCAGCTTACTGCTGATGACCTTATCCATGGATGTGCCAAAGATTTTGGGTCTAGGTTGGAAAGCGATTGCCATGTTTTTGGCGGCAACAGTGGCCATTGTCATTAGTGGTCCCATCAGCTTGGGACTGGCTAAATGGGTATCGCCTGAGATGTTTACCGATGATACGCTTTGGCGCGGTTTTTCAGCCGTTGCTGGTAGTTGGATTGGCGGAGCCGCTAACCAAGCCGCGATGAAAGAGCTGTTCGGGGTTGGCGATGACTTATTTGGCATGATGATTTTGGTGGATACCACCAATGCGTCATTGTGGCTATTGGCAATATTGGTGATGGCAAAGCATAGCGCCAAGATTGACCGTTGGTTAAAGGCGGATACCAGTAGCATTGATAAGGTAGTGGCTGCCGTTGAGAGCTATGAGCGTGATCATGCACGTCCAGCCACCTTAAATGATTTGATGGTAATGTTTGGATTGTGTTTTGCCATGGTGGGCGTTGCGCACTTTGCCGGAGAACAAATCGCGGCATTTTTTGCGCCTTATGCGTGGGCGGTACAATATAACTTTGCCAGCGCATTTTTTTGGATGGTGGTGATGATCACTTTAATCGGTGTCGTTTTTTCTTTTACTAAAATTAGACGACTCGATCATGTTGGTGCGTCAAAAATTGGCACGGTATTTATTTTTATCTTAATTGCCGCGATTGGGATGCAAATTAATCTTGCTGGTATTGTGTCGCAATGGCGATTATTACTGATTGGCTTTGTATGGATGATTATCCACGTTATCATTATATTTATTGTTGCTCGAATCATCCGTGCGCCGTTTTTCTTTTTAGCGGTTGGTTCTAACGCCAATACTGGCGGCGCATCATCCGCACCGATTGTTGCCACTGCTTTTCATCCATCGCTTGCGCCAGTTGGCGTGTTTTTAGGTATTCTTGGCTATGCAATGGGCACAGTAGGGGGTTATATCAGTACGCAGTTGATGCGTTTAGTGGTGAGTTAATAGCAAGGCAATTTATCAAGCCAGTTGATTTATAGTATTGGTAAATAAAAAGGAGCGGCAGTCATATTTTGACTTACTGCTCCTTTTTTTGTGCTGCTTTATCGGTAATTTATCCTATTAATAATAGCGCTTAACTCTATCTAATGAGATTGGTTTATTTATTACGTCCAATAATCATCAGGGCAGGCGGGCAGCTCAATCAAGCTGCGGCGTATTGATTCTGCCCACTCATAACGTATGGTATTAAAATAGGCATCATGTTCATCAATACGGCGACCTTTTGGCAAATTCAAGCTATCATTTTGATAAATCACGACATCGATGGGCATGCCAACGGATAAATTGGAATGAATGGTCGAGTCAAAGGACAACATTAGCGCCCGTGCTGCATGCCTCACATCCGTATCATAAGTGACCGCACGATCTAGAATGGGCTTGCCATATTTACTTTCACCAAGCTGAAAAAACGGCGTATCTTGGGTGGCGCGGATGCAGTTGCCTTCAGGGTAAATCATATACAATTCAGGAACTTGTCCTTTTATTTGACCACCCAGCATAAACGAGCTGGTAAAGGTCCTGCTACTGGGATCATTGGCAATCATTCTCGCATGGTTCATGACGTTACGCATACATTCGCCAACCATTTGCGCGGCATCGAATAGGGTGGCAACCGTATGAAGATTGCTCTCTTGGCGCTGATCAATATCATGCTGAAGTTTGGTAAAGACCGCTTGCGACGTTGCCAAGCTGCCTGCCGTTTGCAGCACAATGAAACGCTCGCCCTCAACCCCATATTGATAGAGCTTTCTAAAGGTTGAGATATGATCTACACCTGCATTGGTGCGCGTGTCGCTAGCGAAAATCATGCCTTCTTTTAAGCGAATAGCAGCGCAATAGGTCATCAAACTTCCTTAATTATAAATAACAGTACTTATAGATAATAATGATAAATAATCATCAATTTTACCGTGCATATAGCCGTTAGGATAAGCGCGTCACCAGTACTTGACTGTAAAGACTCTCATAACCACCGCCCATACGTACCCCGCGTACGGGCGCCGCGTCTAAATAATCTCGCCCAATAGCTACATATACATGTGAGCTTGGCGCAAATAATTGATTGGAGACATCAAAAGTGTACCAGTAACCATCTAGCCAAACTTCCGCCCACGCATGGCTTGCCATATGGTTTTCGGTATCATCATACAGATAGCCGGACACGTAACGCGCCGGGATATGCTGGTCACGACAGCAACCGACGAACACATGGGTATGGTCTTGGCAGACGCCTGCACCAATAGCAAAGGCTTCGGCAGCCGTGGTGCCAACATGGGTCATGTCCTTAATAAAGGGCATCTTGGTAATAAGGTCAGCAGCCATGGCTTTTAAATGTTCATGAGTGGGGTTTTTGAGATAAGGCGCAGCAAAAGCACGCATAGCGGCTGAGCACTCAGTTAACGGACTTTGTACGGTAAATAGCAAGTAGGGCACGTGTGCCATATCTTCTAATCGCTCGGTATCGGTATTGATTTCGACGATACCTGATGCTTGCATCTGTAGATTATTATGTGCTTCGTTGCGGCTGAGGGTTAGCCAATCATTGCCAAAACCGTCCTTTTGACTGGTGGCAACTTTAGGCAGCATCACACTCCATTGATGAATAATTTGATGCGGCAGCTGCATGGGCGTCATGCGAATATACTGTACGCTGCGGTGCGCCAGCTCGCCATAATAATAGTTGGTTTGATGACTGATTTGTAATTTCATAGTGTATCCCTATTTTAATTATTCTTTTATAGCGGTTATCTACCCTTGTTGAAGGGAATGATGTACACCCTTAAACCCCTTGACGCAATATGATATAAAACTCTTGGCTAATGAGATTAAAGTCACTGAAGCGTTTGCCCTTAATCATCTGATTGGTGAGGCGTATCAGCTCACGCCAGCGCGTATTCTCCGGTAACTCATTAATCCAATGTTTAAACTCTAAACTGGCTGCCATGGCATCTTCTTCTAATAACACCGCACGCTCAAGGCGCTCAAAATGCCGTCCTAATTGCCAAAAGCAGGTGACCGTCGCATGTTCTTGTGCCATCGCTGCATTACAAGCATGAAGCTGCAGCGTCGCGGCGCGGTAGGTGCCAGCGCTGGCAAGTCGCTTAATAAGGTTATATAACTCCGCCGTGTCTTTGCCAATCACGCCTTTTGCTTCTTGAATATTGGTTTCAATAGACTGAATAACATTGGGAATCCGCTGTTGTTCTAAATCACACATTAATTGCGCTTTCATTACTTTTAATGATTCGCTACTACTGACGGCAAAGCCCAAATGATGAATCAAATGTTGCACTTGTGACTTTTTCAAATCGCCTTTAATCATCTGCTTCATGATATTGTCATAGTAATATAGCCGCTCGCTATAGCGTCCGAGCCAAATCAGATGGCTAGCGGTTGATAACAGCAATATCATTGGCGCATCGGTTCGACCTTCATAACCTGCTTCTATCGGCTGCACGCGATCATAGTAGCTGGAATAAGTGGCGCTAGATTCTGATGACGCAGGCGATGAGTTAGCTAAATAGGTATCCGCACAGGCTTTAACGACGTCATTATTGTTTACCGATCTAGGAGATACATGAGTACTTTTTAAACGCGTGGTTAAATTGCTATCATCAATCACCCACGTGTCTTTAATACCGCCACCTTGAGAAGAATTGACAACCAGCGAGCCTTCAACCATTGCTACTCGGGTTAAGCCGCCCGGTACAATGTCTACCGTACCATCACCATGACTAAGAATAAAAGGTCGTAAGTCAATATGACGCGGCGCAATACCATCGCTAATGGCAGTTGGATTGGTGGATAGAGCAATGGTTGGCTGGGCAATAAAGCCGCTTGGATTGTCTAATAAACGGGTGCGATACGCTTCAATCTCTTGCTTGCTTGAAGTCGGACCAATCAGCATGCCGTAGCCGCCAGAGCCTTGTGTTTCTTTTACCACCAGTTTGTCTAAATTATCCAGCACGTATTGTAGTTCGTCAGGCTTGCGGCATTGATAGGTTTTGATATTAGGCAAAATAGGCTTTTCATTTAAATAAAATTCAATCATATCTGGCACGAATGGATATAAGCTTTTATCATCTGCCACGCCGGTTCCGGGCGCATTGACGATAACCACATTGCCCGCACGATAAGCACTCATCAGCCCAGATACGCCTAGAATAGAATCAGAGCGGAATGCTAAAGGGTCAATATACGGGTCATCAATACGTCGATAAATGATATCGACCTGCAGCTTGCCGCGAATCCCTTGCATATAAACTTTGCTGTCCTCAACCACCAAGTCATAGCCATGTACCAGTGGCACGTTCATCTCATGCGCCAAAAAGGCGTGCTCATAATAAGCACTATTAAAGCGTCCGGGCGTTAAAATAACGATTTGGGGGTCATATTTACTGGTAGCGCTGGCAAGACAAGCTTTGAGGCGCTGCGGATAGTCACTAACACCCAAAATAGAATTTTTAGTAAATAAATCGGCGAGTAGCTTTTTTGAAATATTACGACTCTCCAGCATATAAGACACGCCTGATGGGGTGCGCAAATTGTCCTCTAATACACAAAAACGCCCCGTCTCATCACGAATCAAATCAATACCGCTGATATGGGAATAAATCGGCTTATCAAGTGTAATGCCCATCATCCACGGCTCATAGCAGCCGCTGGCATAGACGTAGCTTGCCGGCACGATACCGGCTTTCATAATGGCTTGATCGTGATAAATGTCATGTAAAAAAGCATTAAGGGCGGTAATACGCTGCTTACAGCCAGCTTCTATCAATTGCCATTCACTTGCCGCAATTATGCGCGGGATAATATCAAACGGAATCATACGCTCGATATTTTTAGCATCGCTATAAACGGTAAAGGTCACGCCCTTACGATAGAAGATATCAGCCGCTTGTTCATTAAGATGGTTTAAGGTATTGATACTAGCATTATCCAGCCAGTTGCCAATCGCCTGTGCGACGGGGCGATATTTTCCACTATTTTCTTGTAATTCATCAAAACTTTGCTGATGTTGTGGTTTTTGAGATTCTGTTTGTTCGCTTTTATGTTGTGGCGCTTGCTTATCGTTGACCGTATCAATATCAGAATGAGCTGGCGCGGTTGAATATTGCTCTTGGCTTTGCACCGTTTCGCTATTGTCATTTTTAGCTGTAGTTGACTGTTTTTGGGTTTGCGCCTGATTCTGTACCTGGCTCTGATTTTGCGACTTACTTGATTTTTGCTCCATAATAACCTCATTCATCCTTGATGGTGGTTTCCCTGATAATAGAAACTATAGCGCGTCTATTGGGCAATACACAATAATTGTTAAGTAATCAAGCTTAACAATTGCGTTAAGAGAAAGGGCGATTATAGATAGCGGGGAAGTTCTATATGTGAGTAGTATTATGGTGCTTGACTGATGCGATAGATATCGCTTAAATGATTAATTAGCTTATATGTTAAGGACAAACCCTATGTTCAGCATGATAAAAGATTGGCGCAATCAGCGTATTTTGGATGGTAGTGAATTTACCCATGACGATTGGATGCAAGCTGCCAAGCGTATCGTGATATTGGACAGGTTAAATGATGATGAGCTGCGGCGTCTGTTTGAGCTGGCGACTTTATTCTTGGCAGATAAATCCATCACAGGCGCACAAGGTTTTGAGATTACGGATGTTGTAAAGCAGTCAATTGCCTTGCAAGCGTGTTTGCCAATCCTTAATCTAAGCCTTGATTGGTATGCTGGCTGGTCGTCCGTTATTATCTACCCGGGCTCTTATACTAGTGAAAGTACGACGGTAGATGAGTTTGGTATTGTCCATGAAGGTCATGAGCATCGCAGCGGTGAGGCGTGGCTGCGCGGTCCTGTTATCTTGTCATGGAAGGATGCTAAGCATTCGGGCGAGCGCGATGGTCACAATGTCGTCATTCATGAGTTTGTGCATAAGCTCGATATGCTAAATGGTCGCGCCAATGGTTTTCCGCCATTGCAACCGGATATGAACCCGAAGCGCTGGACTGAGGTGATGACGCGTGATTTTGAGGACTTTCAGCGCCATCGTAAATCAGGGCTGGATCGTTATGGCGCGACCAATCCGGCTGAGTTTTTCGCTGTCTTAAGCGAAGTATTTTTTGAGACACCGCAGAAGTTAATAGACGCTTATCCTGAAATTTATGAGCTAATGGTAAAGTTCTTTTTGCAAACACCACTTCAGCCCAATTCATAGCAGTTAGTTATCTCAAAAATCGAATATAAAGCCATTTATAAAGTATAGGTACAAGCAAATAAAAAGGGCAGGGCATCAATTAAATGACGCGCTGCCCAATGTTATGTTTATTTTTTTTATACCAATTAAATGATTACACCGTCCATCTGTCATTCACAATACCGACCAGATAACGTTTGCCTTGGTACGTTTCAAACACCAAGCGCATACCACGCCAGTCCATGCCATCATACTTATCACTACCACTATAATAAAAATCGACCACATCTGCGCCCGGATAAGCTTCAAGCACGTTATTAATCATATTACCGCGTGATTCAAACTTATTCACAGTAATACGCGCATTATCGAATTTTTTGGCATCAATCCAGCTGTTCAAATATACCGGTAATGGCTCAATATAAGTCTCACCAGCGCCATCAAGCTCGCCCCACGTAAAGCGAATTCTCGACTCTCTTAAATACTGCGCAAACTGGGCGCGACTAAACACCTTATCTTTATCCAAATGCACATAAGCATACATTGAAAAACGAACGCCTTTGGTAGGGTGAATGTCATTAATGATGGTGGCATAGTCATTATTAGCCAATGCGCGCTGGATATGCATGGCTTGTTGGGTCACGGTTTGCTGACTATCTGGTGTAGTTGGTTGGGTCGGAGGGTTGGAGATAACTGGAGGCATGGTTGCTGATTGACAACCTACTACAGACAGTAACAAAGCCAAGCCACCACTGATAGCAAGGGGATACATAGGCAGTTTCATAATCATATCCTTACCGTGCTCAGTCACGGAATCATAAGATGTTTTGTTAACTTAAATCCTATTATAACAATACCTTAGATTAAGCTAAATGAATACGCTGTAATGAGTTGTTGATGTCATATTACTACTAGCATACTCAACCAGAACGATACGATTATCTCGCCAAATAATAGAATAAATATGGTGTAATGGTTTATTAACCTTAATACAAAACAGACGTAAGTTGTTGTTTTATCATCTGATTAATCGTAGAGAACACCATGAAACCAATTGCCTTATTCACCGTACTACTAACCTTAGGATTAACCACCAATGTTGCTATGGCAGATAATGTCGCGACCAAACAAGCGCTGTCTGTAGCAGCCCAACAAGCAGACAAAAAAGCTCAAAAAATAGCAACTATTAAAAAGATGTACCAGCAAAATATTAACCATGAAGGAGGAGATTCTCCCGTTGTACTACAACAATATGCCAGTAAAGATTTACAGGCTGCCATGCAGTTGGAACAAGACTATTTTGATAAAACGCAAATGTCCTGCCATATTGGCTACGATGTGTTGTGGGATTCGCAAGATCCTGATTATACTCAAGATAAGAAGTTCTCTGTTACCAAGCAAGGTCTGGGGCAAGTTAATCTAGCGCAAGGCAGCACTATAGATTATGAGCTGGCATGTGATGATAAAGAATGCCGAGTGCACGATGTGATTGTCGATAAAAAAGGTACTTCTTTAAAAAAATATCTGCATAAAGAATGTCAGTAACTGTTAACCATTTCAGTGCTAATCTTGAATAGTAAATTATAGTCAAAGATTATCGTAAATTAACCAGCTATGCCTTAAATAAATAAGTTCTTAAACCGCAGGAATGTTTTCGCATAATGTATATTATGTTAAACGAAGGACGCCATATAATAAGTTCATGAGTTCATGTTCATAATATATATTATTCACCAGTTAGGCTTCATTACTAATATAGTTATTAACCAGTCCGACTTAAAGAGTCAATATGTAGAATCCTTATCGAAATAGTAATTTTACCATTGCTCCAATATTAGTCTATTCGATGAACTTGTTCTGCTCATCATTAATATATTTATTACCCTCACAATGCATAATAAGCCCTTTGCACAGTCTTTGATTATTAATCATAACCTAGCAACCGAATTACATATTATTTGCTTGTTAGCAGCTTAGCCAACTAGCTCTTTGATACGAATGCTCTTGAAACATGTTATGCATACAAAGATGTCGCTACCTATAAGGCTATTAGCTGAAATCAAAAATCAGTTCTAGTAGCTCATCTATATTCTGACAATACTTCTACTTGGCCTTTCTGCAAGTCTGGTTTAGATATACCTACAGTGGATAATATAATGGCTAGATAAGCTGTAGCATATTTTATTTTAAGTCAGCAAGAAAGCCCTCAGTATTAACTAAGCATTTATCACTCTTCGCAATATACTTTGATCTGAAGTAATAAGTTAACAACCTCCAGATTTGCACAGAACAGTACAATGACCTTGATTAAGATACTCTGTGCGAGTACAGGAGCATAGTTTTCTATGTAAATATACGAAAGGTCTTTATTAACAATAGCAGACAGCTCTCTTATTTCTAATCTATCTAAAACTTAAGAGCTTAAACGTCATATATATCAACGCACACATGGCTTACTCTATCTCTTTACATTATAATATAATTATCCCCAACCTTAACTTGGGGATAATTTTACCTTTAAGCTCTAAATTTAAAGGGTTATATAGATTATGAAATGAATAATAGTGTCCATGTTAGTGTCCAATAGCTATCTATGTTTTCCAAAAGGCACTTTTCAAGATTTATAAAACAGGCGCAAAGATTGCTCTAAATCTAAATTCAAATCTAAGTACAGAGATAATAGATCAACATTCATAATTTACCTTGCTTACAAAGCTTACGGATGTACCTCATGGCGGTCGACAATTTAAATGATATCAATAAACTTGAATGCCGAGATAAAGATTACTCGGTCAGTGTTTCAGGTATCGCAGGTTTAAGTATCCGTATTTATCCAAATGGTAAAAAGGAATACTACTTGCGGTACGCTCATCCACATATCGATGGTAAACGCCCTAGAATGATGCTAGGTAAGGTTGAAGACATTAGTCTATATGAAGCTAAGCATAAAGCAGAAACCATACTTAGAACAGTCGCACAAGGCTCTGACCCTAAAGCCATTCACCAAAAAGAGCAAGTCAATAAGTATGCTCATTTAAAAAATGCCACATTTTCTGATATTACACGAGCGTGGCGAGATCATAAAACATCCAGTCGTAATCGTAGCAAATCTAATAAGCGCGTATTTAGTGAGTCAACGCTCAAATTTTGGGATTTATGTCTAGGATATATGTGTCGCGAGATTGGCGACTTAAGAATGAACGATATTACAAGCGAGATGATATTAAGTGTCTGTGAGGCAATTCAGAATAATGAAAATCAAGCAACCTTTGTTGGTGCAAGTACTCGGCTTTATACTGAAAAAGTCTTCTCATTTGCTGTCGCAAGAGGATTATGTGACAGGAACGTAGCTATTGATACGCGTGGTGAGCTCGCACCTGCCAGCTCAGGCAACCATTTACCAGCCATTACCAAGCCTGATCAGTTTGCGACTCTTCTAAAAGATATGTTCAATTTTAAAGGTGCAAGTAAAATCACACTAGAGGCAATGAATTTACTACCGTATGTCTTCGTACGTAGTATCGATTTACGCTCTATGCGCTGGCAGGATATAGATTGGGATAACAAGCTATGGGAGTTTTCACCTACTAAAGGCGAAGGCAGAGAGGATATGGTATCGCACTTAGTTGTACCTCTAGCCACTCAAGCTATTGGACGCTTACGAAGAATACAAGCAATTACAGGTCATAAAGAATATGTATTTGCATCGATGCGTGCCTCAAGCAATAGCTATATTAGTAAAGCGACTCTAGTACAGATATTCCATAGGCTTGGATACAAAGATGTTCAGTGTGCTCATGGATTTCGAGCATCGGCTAAAACATTACTTATGGAACAGTCTGAGCTACGCTACTCAGATATTGTGACTGAGCTGCAGTTGGGACATCGAATAAAGGATACGCATGGTGGCGCCTATAACAGACTTGATGAAATTGATACTAGAGTACAAATGATGCAAGACTGGGCTGACTATATAGATAAGCTCCGAAATTCAACATAACTATTACTTTATTTTAGGATTAGCGCTCAGCGATAATAGTCTTTTGACTGTAATGTCTATCACAAGCTTTATTAGGGCGTGTTGAACACTCATAATTTCAACCAGAGATACGCACAAGCTAAAGCCACCGTATTCTCATAACTTTGCTTGAGTGAGCTATGCTGAAGAAACCGTAGATATTAACTTGGGTGATTATTATTTCAAAAAGTCTGACTTAATATGCATTTTTAGTAAAGTATAGGCTGTTCTGTTAAGCCTTTCGGTAATTTCACAATCTGATAATCATAGATAATACAGCGTGACTCACAACTAGTATTACGATCAGCGGGTTGGAGCTGACTCAATGTCTGCCAATTCGTCCCGTCCTTTGATCGAAGTACTTGCTTATCTTTATTGGTAACAACAAAATCCTCTGATGAGGGCGATAGCTTACTGATGTAATAATTAAATCTACTGTCATCCTTTGGTAGCTTGTTAAATGTCCATTTTTTATCATGGTAAATATAAAGATAATCATCAGTTTGTAATAATAGGATATCTGAATTATTTTGTAGATTGCGTGGACCTGCACTTAATAGATTTTCAGTGGATAAATCGCGCCAATTAGTCAGATTATTAGACGCATAAAGAGCCATAGCGTCGCCCGTTAGTAAATACTCACCAGCGAAATAGTCAGCATCGTAAAAAGCAGACACATTTTTTATTTTTTGTTGCCTCCAGCGCGTACCATCACGACTGGTAGCTACTAATCCGTATTGACCAGTCGCGATAAATCGCCCATTTAGATAACGAATGCTAGTAAAAGGATTGCGGCCTTGAGAATAAACCTTCTCCCAATTCATGCCATCTTTACTACGTACAATGACGCCAGTATTATTATGTGGTGGTACGCCCTCACCTGCATCATAAAACCATCCATCAGCAAAGATTAAGCTTCTTCCTGACACAGGTATCCTAGAAGGAGCAGGTGTCCAATCACGACCATTAACAGAAATATAGGGCTGATAGCCAACTTCAGCAAGCACTTTGGGAGAAGTTATAGGTGCTACTAGAGATACAAACACGCCATTGCCCTGTGCTATGAGACTTCCAGGCGCTTCAGGCATAACCTGCCATATGACTCCTGTTGGGCTATTATCAATGGTAATTGGCTTACCTGCATCGCTTAAAGTGTTTTTACTAATAGGGCTAACGTTACTGCTTCCAGGTTTTAACGGTGAAGTTGACGTACTCGCACAGCCAACGACTACCCCACTAAGGCTTATGGTAAGAGGAAATATCAGAGCGTTGATATTCATAAGAGCGCGTACTTTAAGCATAATCATACCCTGTATAAAACAGCCTGAAATCTAACTAAATAAAATGTGAGTGACGTTTGCATAATGCGATATACCCCTACTCACTATTACTCACTATCCAATTCTATTATCCTGCCACTACCAATCAATCTTGCTACGGCTTATTCACCTGACCTAAAAATAATATTGCATCGGTTTTATTGTCTTTAATCACAAACATAAACGGGTGATCGGCTTTAAACGCGACTGGTGGATACATAGAACCAGATATGTCTACGGCAACGACGCCTGTCGCTGCTGCTGCCTCTGTTCCTATTTCATTAACGTCGATCACTGCTTGATGATAAATATCGTCAATAGCGATGGGCGAGCTATCTTTAAACACGTTAAAATTAGCTTGATTCCCAAACACGCTTGGCATGCCCATATCCGTCAGTACTGCCTTCATCGGGTAGCCTTCATCTATCTTAAACTTCGGTAGATTCAGAAGGACATCTTGCTGCTTTAGACGTTTAGTCCAATCGGTAATTTGTGTCGTTGACAAGTTCTTGATAAGCGTCTGCATGACTGACGGCTCTTTAGACTTTGGTAAAACCACTAACATAGATAATTCATTGCCCTTATAAGGCAGCTCAACGACTTGTACCTGCTCATCTTCGCTATACCTAAATTCAGTATTCTGGAACATCATATCTACATCACTGGTTGTGCCATCGAAATAATGAAAAGGCATATCACCACTTACCCAGAAACGACTGCTCCAATCCGCTTTAAAATAAACTGCATTGGTCAATATTGCTGAGGTAGTCGGCTGAATACTCTCTTTTGATAGCAGTTCAGGAATCATCTGATTGGTATGTTTGGCTATCTTGTCATTAATCAATTGACGAGTGGCTGCGGTGTTGTTTTTAAAATCAAGCGTATTGATCTGTCCACCATAGTAGCGTTTTACTGTGTCGACATAGCCTTGGTTGGAAGTACGCCCCTGTTGCAGCCATAAGTCATTAATGGTGTTCAATTTATAGTTTGGGCTGGGTTTGTTAAATTGATTGTAGAGGGCGGCACTGTTTGGATTCAGGATGGGTAAAGACGGATAGTAAAAGGTTTTTTGAATTTGCGCTTTGGTGTCGCCCTCCGCTGCGGCATACAGCATAGCTACGGCACTAGTTAGGCTATAAGGTGAGAAAAATACGTTAGCGTCCACTTGCTTAGATTGACCATTTAGCTGTTGATACATGGCCACTGCAAATTGGTTATTGGCATTGACTACTGCGCTTATACCTTCAGGTGTTGAAGCAGAGTCGTCTGCAGTATTAGGGACATCTTTACTATCGGCTTTAGAGTCCGACTGCTCTTTAGTCTTGTCTGGCAAGGAAGGTATATTGGTGAATGTTTGGGTGGCTTTGTTGTTTACGAAGCTATTATTACAGCCAGTAATGGCTAACAATAAGCCGCTAAGGGCAAGACTACTGACGATATGCTTGTTCGTTATAATTTTTATTGGGTTGTGGTTATTCATAATGTTTTATGCTTTTGATATTTGAATGATGCTTTGATTATATACAGGGAGGTAAACTGTTTTAGTAAACATATGCTAACAAATTTTGAGATAATATATGAATCAGCAATAAGCGTATGAGACGTTGATGAAAAAAATTGTGTTGAAATGGCTGATTATACTAGTGGTAATGGCTTCCGCAGTTTGGATATTTCTAGGTATCGTAAGCGTGAAAGAGACCAAGTCATTTAGTAGCAGTGAAGGTGATATTCTCAATAGCCCTGCGGCCGATAAAATTTTCAGCTTCCTCACGATCTTTAGCAATCAAGGGAATGAAAAGGAAATATTCTATGAAAAACTTGATAAGCTGGAAAACGTTAATCATGAATTAGACGAAAGCGTAGAAGCAGTAGAAGATAAGACCTCTGAACACAAGTAAGGCTGTGAGAAGTAGTATTTATTTGTGACGGTGTAAACGTACTTAATTAACTCACTCTATATTTTAATATGAACTCTGGTGACAGTAGAATGCTTAAATGGATTGTGCTTTATATTTTCCTTTGCTTACTCTTTAGATGGCTTGTTTTCTCTGACATTACAAAGAGATTTGGCTCTTGGGGCTGGACTTCAGATCAAAACAAACTCTACCTGTCGATTATGTGAGCCTATCCTAAAAAGTGTGTAACTGCTTATAATCCACTAACCGGAGAATAAGCAATGACTACTCAATCTGACATC
>NZ_JBEOOX010000003.1:0-291350 GCF_040309565.1 Psychrobacter sp. 16-MNA-CIBAN-0192 | reverse complement strand
CTTTATGATTATGTTTGATGACCGTATCAGCAGGCATTTAATCTAAATGGCAGTTACACAGAATTCGGGATGGTCTCATACCAGCCAATGACGATGCTCCCACGCTTTAAACCCAGTATGATAAATACAGTTCTAGATGATCACAGCAGCAGACAATAGGACAACAACATATAATAATTCAGCCGTGTTGCTGCTAATAACTAGAAAAGATTGAGAGTTTAATAGCCGATTCTAATAATTTTTACATATAGCTCTTTCTGAATGGGTTTTAGCAATTGACGATATTGTACCTGTAGACTTCACATATTCGTTGTTCTGAGGAGAGATATATCATGTAATTTATTTTCTATTACTGCTCTCAATAACTTACCTAAATTATTAATATTAGAGAATATAGTAAGTATATACAGCAACGTTTCGTAAGGTATTATAATTTCCTTTATCGCTACTACCATGTACTATAAGTGGTTTGATAATAGCGATATAATAATTTACTGCACTCAATTCCTATAGTAACTGCATCAGCTGATGTCTTTGATTTAATATAAAACGAATGAAGCTTAACGGAAGCATTTAATGCTATGAATCAGTAATCGTCATAAAAGCTTACATTTTGCTAGATATAGGGATGGAATAAGTTATATTGAGCCTATAGGCCCAAATCCAGAATGCAGGGACTGTTAAGCGAAAAGTACAGTCTCTAGCTTTTTGGCTAGCATTCCATACTCATAATGCTCTAATGCTGCTTTACGACCATTCATCCCCATTTGGTTACGTTCAGACTCTGTCATCCTATATAATTTTAAAATACCGTCAGATAACGCCTGTGGATTCTCTGGTTCTATTTGTAAACCAGCTTTTGCATCCTCTACAGGTTTGTAATCACCTGAATCTATTGCGTATAGAATAGGCTTAGCAGAATAGAAATAGTCAAACAGCTTGTTAGGAGATACGCCAAATTTGAATAACGGATCAGATATTAAACCTATAAAGCATGCATCAAAACTATTTAACATTGCTTGAACCTGTACTTTGAGAATAGGGTCGATAAAAATAACGTTGTTTAAATTTTTTTCTTTTACCAAGTCTTGGAGTTTTTCCTTTTCCCGACCGTGTCCAACTAAGACAAACGCAATATCGGATTCATTTTTTAGGATTTCAGCAGCCTCAATCAGAATATCTAAAGTATTAGCAAATCCAAGAGTGCCTGTATAACCAATAATAAATTTATTTTTAGGTAACTGTGGTTGTACTACTTCATTTAATGGAACTTTTTTGTTCACTTCATTTAATGAAAAGCCATTAGCAATCCAAGTAAATTTATCTCGTTGCAAGCCGTGCTTAACCATATGCTCAACTGAGTTTTTAAGGTTTGATAACACATGATCGGAATCTCTATAAGCTTTAATCTCTATCCACTGCATAAAACGTATAAAGGGATGATTAGGAGAAAAGCCACCAATCTCCGTAAATGTTAGTGGCCATATATCCCTTATCTCGAATACCAATCTTGCTGAAAAGTGATTCGCTAAACGCTGAGCACCTAAAAAGGGAATAAGCGAAGGAGATGAGAATAAAATGGTATCTGGCTTATGTTCGATTAGTTTTTTTAGTTTCTGAATACGTTTAGCAAACAGAAACCAGTTTAAAGCGCGCTGCTTACTATGAGCATCAACGTATTTTGGCATCTTGATCCAAACAAAGGTAAAGCCAGAAATCTGCTCGAAAGTCACATCTTCTTTAAAGTCGGGCTGCTCCCGCAACAAATGATTTGCGGTAGACGCTATTACGTAAACTTTATGCCCCTGTTTAGCTAGCTCTTCAGCTAGGTAAAAATACCGACCTCCAATACCTGTTTTAGGTGTAGATGCATATTGGTAAATAATCCATACTACCTTAGTATCTTTCACGCTATGTTCCGCCCTTTAGATTTTCATCGTTTTTAATTGTTCAACAATCCGCTTAGCAGCTACACTGCCACCATACAAACTATGCTTATCTTCTACTGTACGGCCTAAGTTACGTGTCGCAGCATCAATAATGGCATGAGTATCAGCACCTACTAATTCATTAGCACCTACCTCAATCAGCTCAACCCATTCAGTTTGATCACGCATAGTCACGCAAGCCTTGCCAAAGAAGAATGCTTCTTTTTGTACACCACCACTGTCTGTTAGCACTAAACCTGTACGCTGTAATAACCAAATCATTTCTAAGTAACCTACAGGATCAATCAAATACACGTCAAGGGTCAAACCCTGCTCAGCAATCAAATTGCGAGTACGTGGGTGTAGTGGTAAAACAACTGGCGCAACATTACGGTGTAGATGATTAAGCGCATTAACAATAGCGGCTAAGCGATTAGGGTTATCAGTATTCTCAGCGCGATGTAACGTAGTCAGAATGAAACCATCAGCAATAGAAAAATCTTTCGGTTGAGTAGCACGCTGAGCAAAAAGTTCTGCACTGTCCTGCATGACATCACCTACCTGCAGTACTTCAATAGGCTTATCTGCAAATCCTTCACGCTCTAAATTAGCAATAGCTGAATCTGTAGGGCAAAATAATACACGACTTATTTGATCTGTAAGAATACGGTTAATTTCTTCTGGCATTTGCATATTAAAACTACGTAAACCAGCTTCAACGTGCGCCACAGGGATATGCAGCTTAGCCGCTGCTAACGCACCAGCAAGCGTAGAGTTAGTATCACCATAAACCAACACCCAGTCTGGCTCTTCTTGCAATATAACTTTTTCAATTTCTATCAGCATCCGCCCAGTCATATCCCCATGACTACCACCGTGAATATCTAATTGGTAATCAGGACGAGGAATGGCTAGCTGATCAAAAAATATATCAGACATGTTCGCATCAAAGTGCTGACCGGTATGTACTAGAATCTCAGTTAAACCGTCTGCTTGTTGAATGGCTTTAGAAACCACACTGGCTTTAATAAACTGGGGACGTGCACCAATTACTGTTAATATTTTCATTATTTTCCTTAAGTGTCTTCAACCGGCTAGCTTTGTATAAAACTCTAAAAGTTTTTTCTCTTCTATATCCCAATTATATTTTTCATACACAGCACGCTGACCATTACGCCCCAACTGTTCAGCTTCTTCAGGGTTATTAACTAAATAATCTATCGCTTTTGCTATAGCTTGTGGGTCTAGGGGATCTACACATAGCCCACACTTATTACCTTCGATTATTTGCTTCCAAAGTGGAAAATCAGAAGCAATAACAGGTAGACCAACCGCCATATACTCAAACATTTTCACAGGTAGCGCATCTAGGTAATTAATCACAGGATACAAAGTCACTAAACCTGCTACAGAATCATTTAAAAGTATACGTACGCCATTGCGATCTAACCAACCCAGCTCATCTACTTGTTTCCAACTTTTTTCTGCTTTAACTATCGTTTCAGTTTCAGCTTCACTGAAAGATCCTCCTAATCCAAGTCTAGTTTCTGGTTGTACAAAAGCCATTGCTTGAACTATTTCATGAATACCACGAATACGAGCAATACCGCCTACATAACATACTTGATTTTTCTTCTGTGACCAATCAATTTGGCTGCTTGCTAACTCTGCAAGCAGAGGATAGTTATTGATATCGACAGAACTTATCCCCATTTTTATAAATTTGTCGCGTATGAAGGGAGTGGCAGCTACTACAGCATCTAACTTACGGCAAGACCAATATTCATAAGTAGCAAATATTTTAGACAAAGCCCATCTAGCTGGTTTATTTAGATACGGCTTACCTAATAACTGCTTAGGTACATCTTCATGCGCATCAAAAACTACTTTCTTACCCAGCTTCTTAAGCTTTAAGCCGATAGGTATAAGCTCTGGATCATGCAGATGATAAATATCTGCATCTAATTCAAGTGCTTTTTGAAATACACGGCTTGGTGCATTACGCATACGATCTAAACGCCCTTTTGAAGCGCCTACATCAAAAATAGCAATGCCATTTTTTTGCTCATCTTTTTTACCATCTGCGACGATCAATGAAACTAAAAACCCATTAGCAGCCAGAGAAGTACATTCTTTTAAAAATATACGCGTATCATATCGAGAATGTACTGATGTCAGATGAACAATAAGATTTTTCATACAATTTTTTTCCAAAAATTTTGTCTTTATAGCAATTGATTTTTATTTTTTTTAAAATTCTTATAGGCTAATTTGGTCTCAACCGAGCATTGAGAAAATAAAAATATCTGATAAAATGCTGAAAAGAAAATTAGTAATACAATATAATCCCAATAGTAAATTTTAGAAGTTAATAATGGTAATATCAAGATTATACCTTTAAAATTGTATTTCTTAAAAAAAGCTAAAACTATTAATAAGAAAAATAATACAGAAAAGAATAATCCGTAAACGACAGTGAAAATAATGAATAAACCTGCATCTTGAGGCGACTTACAATTAATACAAAAATCTGAAGCATATCCAGATCCAAAAAATAATATATCTGGAAGGGTTTTAAAAAACTCATTGTAAGTATCAATCCTTATTTCACCAGAACCAGTTTCAAATAAAAGCTTACTTTCTAAAAATGAATATATGCTATCCGTTATAAAAAATGATAGTAGCAGTAATATTGATATAATTCCTACGATAAGCATAATAAAAGAACGCCTTTTAAAAACTAATCTTCCTTCTTCATAAGCTATAAATTTATACTGTAATATAAAGAATATGAATACTATCCCTGATACAGCTACCCCCCATGCAGATAGTGAAAATAACATAGCTAAAGCTGTCGCTAAAGTTAATTTAGTGTCAGGCTTATCTTCAACCAATAAAAACAAAAGAAATAAAGCATAAATCCAATTGGAAAGAGTGCCTGGTTCTATATACATACCACCAAGTCTTATAAAACCCTCAGACTCTTGATATCTGGCTTCACTCCATGGAAATATTATGGAATGGATATCAACATAATTAAAAAAATTATACAAAATAAATTGTAAGACTAAAGCTAGGAAAGAAGTATAGATTAGTAACTTAAGAGCGTCTATCAAGTAAACGCTGGTTAGAAACTTTCTATAAAAACTATAAGCCCAAATCACACCTAATAATAACCCTTGAAATGCTATTAAAAATTTCAAGCTAAAGCTTGATAATGCAGAAATAATATACCAACAAGAAAAAATCAACATGCATATAATAAGTCTTTCAGATTTGAAGAATCCATTTAAACAGAGTAAAGTTAGAATAAGTATTCCACATGCAGAGAATCTTACTAGTATTGCAAAATCAAGACCTTGTGAATATGACTCTGTAGGCACTAAGAAGTATAAGTATGTAATAAAAATAAACAAAATAAATAACTTAGACCTTCTCTTTTCAATAGAGGGAATAGAGTACATGTTCAACCACCCTTTAAAGTTTAATATACTACTATCTAGGTAGCTTGCTTGATATTTCGAATAAAAGAAACACTAAGTATGTTTCTTCTAAATATGTATATGCCTACTATTAATAATACTAACCATATAATAATAGGGCTTTTACCTAATGTAGGTATAGATGAAATTATAGATGCTATAAGCAAAAGAGTAATTATAAAGTAAGTTTTAATCCTCGGTATTTTCCTCCAAACGAAAATAGATAACTCAGTCCTTATTATATAAAACCCCCAAAAAGATATTGCAGTTGATATCGCTGCTCCACTGGCACCGTACGTGGGAACTAGCAAATAATTACCCAATGCATTAGTGAACATAGCGACAATAGAGGCAACCATAGATAAGCTTGTTTTGCGTACGATAGCTATCCCTACTCCAGTAGTTTCAGATAACGTATAAAATAACGGTCCAAGCAAGCAAGCAGTAATCAAATACTCAATAGCAGCATACTCTTTGGGTAAAAAATAGGTTAATATCCAAGAAAACATTCCTGATAATATCACTATGAAATATATAGCGGCTAATAGATGTTCAGATATCTCATCTATTTTATCTAAATTAACACCTTCATTTACCCATTTATAAACCATAGGAGCCCAAATTGTATTAAAGATACCAGCGAATATAGCTGCTGCACCAGCTATGCTGACAGCAACTGAATATACTCCTAATTCTGCAAAGGTAGACATACTTCTCAAAAAAAGTTTATCCATAACCTTTAAACCCCAAGAAGCCAAACCGCCAATCACTAAAGGAAGTCCAAAAACCAATAACTTATTTAACTCTTTTAAGTCTATTTTATAATTGAAAGCCCTTAACCAATCTTTACGAGTATTCCATGCAAATATCACAAAAATAGCAGTGATAGATAGAGTATGGGCAGTGACTAAGTTATAAATGTCTGCTGTCAGACCTAGCCAGAGAGTAGAAAGAATGGATGCTAAAAATAAGATTTTGGGTAGTAGTTGGCTCATTGAATAAGCTAGTGCTCTTTCATCCATTCTCAAAATCAACGATAAGAATCGTGATATCAATGAAAGTATAAAACAGAGAATACTAATTATAGTTAAATAAGTACTAGGAACATCATAGAGCCATTTAGATATAAGCTGACTATCAATAATAAAAATAGCGCCAAAAATTACTATACTAAGAATAAGACCAGGTAATAGAACTGTTTTAAATAATTTTGGTTTGACATTGTGCTCATGATATTCACGTACGTAGGCTTGGTCTAAACCTAAGCAGAATAGCAAAACTGAAAAGCTCGCCACTACCTGTAGCATGGATATTCTGCCTATATCCTCGACAGAATAGAACCATGTGATAATAGGCAGAGTAATAAAACCCATAATAGCCGCGCCAATTGGGCCTATCGCATAGGCTAGTATTTTATTACGAGTCATATAAACCTACAACGCTCTCAACTTGGATGACAAATAGTGGGTAATTCACACTAGAATTAAAATGCTTTTCTACCCAAGATTTTGCACTTGTTCTATAAGCTTGTTTTTTTTCCTTTGACAAAATTGTATTAATACCATCAATAATCTCATCAATACTAAAACCATTTGGTAATAAGTAACCGTTAGATTCGTTGACTAGGTCAGATATCTCACCTATATCTGGAGCGATGGCAGGTACTCCATAGCTCATAGCTTCCATTATAGAGACCGGTATACCTTCCGACTTACTAGTATTTATAAACACATCAAAATGATTTTTTTCTAATATGACTTTTACGTCTTTATTCACTAGATGGCCAACAAAATCTATTTTAAGATTGTAATATTGAGAGGTCAAATCATCCGATCTAGCCTTTAGCACATCATATAAAGGCCCAGCACCAATATGAATCCATTCAACTATTAAATGACTATTAATTTTTGCGTAAGCTTCTATAGCATCCATGATTTTATCTATCTGCTTTACTGTTACGCAATATGATAATGACAATATTTTAACTTTACCATTCATTGACTTTGTATCAAATTCTTCTGAAGGAATGTCAACGCCTAACTTACTGACATGAAGTGATTGAAATTCAGCACCGTACATATTACTGTAGTAGTTCAAAGCGTTTTCAGACAATAAAAAAACTTTGTCATAATCACTATCACTAGCAAACTGTTTTTTTAAAGGCATATAACTATTAGTTCGCCTTTCTGTATAAAGGTCACCTCCATGCGCTCTTGAAATGATGTGCTTGATAATGCCTTTTTTTTTCAGAATACAAGCTGCATAAAATGACGCATCATTCCAGTAGCTATAAACTGTAATATTGCCATTTACATGTTTTAAGGAATGTACCAAAGAATCCTTAATTCTTAAAGTCAACGCTGTTGTCTTCAATGCCGATTTAATATTTAGAGGCCAGTGTTTAAAGTGACTATTTTCTTTTATAGAAAGCAACTCTTTGTGATATATAGGGCTAAAAAGGCTCGATAACACATAATTCGCCTTAGATTTCATATATATTGGCTTAATAAGTTTTATATTCTTTTGATATAAACGACTATTACCTTTCGCTTGATAAGGCATAATATATACATTATCGAATTTTGTATTTTCCCAATACTGAATTTCGCTTTCTAAGAACTGTTCACCACCTTCATAAGGAAAGCTACTAGTCAGTAAGACTAAGTTATTCATTCTATCAGTACCTTGACAATACGTTCTTGCTCGTATTCCTTAATATAAGGATGCATCGGCAAACTCATTACTTTTTGTGCTACTGCGTCGCCTACTGGCAGTACTGCATTGCTATAGGCAACGGCAGGTTGCCTATTCAATGGAATAGGGTAGTGTACTGCTGTAGGAATGCCTGCCTCTCTAAGTTTGGCTTGTACCTCATCACGGTTTTCTACTTGAATCGTATATTGAGCCCATGCACTTTGATTATGCGCTTCAACAAATGGAGTAGTAGAAATACCAGCTTCATTAAATAGTTTGGTATAAGTTTCTGCAACCCGCTGTCGGGCTTGCATCTCGTCTTCCAAAATCTCTAACTTTGGTAATAAGATAGCTGCTTGCAAAGTATCTAAACGACTATTTACACCCACACGAATATGATGATAACGGCGGTCTTGACCGTGACGAGCGATTTGGCGGAGCACTTTAGCAAGCTCATCATCATTAGTAAATATCGCACCACCATCCCCATAACAGCCTAACGGCTTACTGGGGAAAAAGCTGGTAGTAGCGACTGTACTTAGATTACAGGATTTTTTATCTTTATAACTAGCACCAAAGCTTTGTGCCGCATCTTCAATTACGGGTATGCCATATTTATTAGCAATAGCATTAATCGCATCCATGTCCGCGCATTGTCCGTATAGCGATACTGGGATAATAGCTTTGGTCTTTGATGTGATGGCAGCTTCTAGCTTTTGTGGATCAAGGTTATATGTCTTTGGGCACACATCAACATATATAGGTTTTGCACCCAGTAGAGCGACAGTTTCTGCAGTAGCAATATAAGTAAACCCTGGTGTAATAACCTCATCACCTGGACCAATACCAAAGGCCATTTGTGCAATCTGTAGCGCATCGGTACCATTAGCACAGGTAATGCAATACTTAGCACCGGTGAAGTCAGCCAGCTTTTCTTCTAGTTCGCTGACTTCAGGGCCAAGAATATATTGTCCGTGGTTTAATACGGCTTGAATACCAGCATCAATTTTATCTTTAATACGTGCCTGTTGGGCGACTAGATCTATAAATTGCATACACTATCCCGGGTATTACCCGCTCCTACAACTAAGTATATAAAATCGGTTACGCTTGTTTAGTGACCAAGCCGTTATTAAGTGCGTATACAGCGTCAGTATGCTGGCAGTCGGTTTGCGCTTGACCGGTTAAGGGTAAATCTAACTGCTCACCAAACTCACTCATCCAACCAATTTGTCTAGCAGGTACACCAACTACTAAGGCGTATGCAGGCACATCTTTATTAATCACAGCACCAGCACCGACAAATGCATATTCGCCAATGGTAATACCACAAACGATAGTGCAGTTGGCCCCAAGCGTTGCGCCTTTTTTTACAATAGTATCTAAAAACTGATCTTTACGTTCAATAAGCGAGCGCGGATTATAGACGTTGGTAAAAACCATACTTGGACCACAAAACACACCGTCTTCAAGATGAACGTTGTCATACACTGAGACATTGTTTTGGATTTTACAGTGATCACCAATGGTGACTTTATTACCGATAAATACGTTTTGTCCAAGGGATACGCCCTTACCAATTTTTGCACCGCTGCAGACATGGACAAAGTGCCAGACACGAGAGCCTTCACCAATCTGAGCGCCTGCATCTACGATAGCTGAGTCATGAATCGATACGGTAGGATGGATAGATAAAGTCATACGTTAAGCTCCATTAATAGTTAATAAGCGCTTAATATTAGGATGCACACGCGATTCATCTGTAACTGAGTCTTTAGCATGGCGAATGTATTCAACAGTCTTAACCCCGAACCGTGCGTCTTCCAGACCGTAACCACGTCCTGCAAGGATTTCTTGGTAAGAGACCGTATGCAAGTCAGTAAATCCACCAGAGAATTCAATTTCGTCCCCTTCGATATTAATCGAACGATAGGTTGGTTGTTTGCCCTTTACGCTTTCAGGTAAATCCTCTGCATCAATAGATAAGAACCAACGTACACGAGCCTTATCATATTCTAGATAGCCACCCGCTTTAGTGTCATCGGTATAGTAGACTTCGTTGTCTACCAAGTCGCCGAATATAAAGTGCAACATGTCAAAAAAGTGTACGCCAATGTTAGTGGCAATTCCGAAAGACTTGTTTAAGTCACCCTTCCAGCTTTCAAGATACCATTTGCCTCGAGAAGTAATATAAGTCAGGTCTACCTCATACTTTTCTGAGCGATTGGCTGTGGCAATTTGTTCTTTTAATTTTAATATGGCATCATGATGACGTAACTGAAGAATGTTATATACTTTTTGACCTGTCTCTTTTTCAATCTCGATCAACTCATTAAGAACGGCTTCAGTCGGTACTAATGGTTTTTCACATATTACGTCTGCTCCCATTCTAAGACCAGCGGCAATATGAGGGGAGTGCAAGTAATTGGGAGAGCAAATTGAGACAATATCAATTTTTTTATTCACATCACGTTTAAGTTGATAGCAATAATCGCTGAACCGCTCAAATTCAGTGAAAAATTCACTACTAGGAGAGATACTATCGATAATGCCCACTGAATCATTAATATCGTAAGCGACGACCAACTGATTGTTAGTCTCTTTAATCGCTTTCATATGACGAGGGGCAATATATCCAGCAGCGCCAATTAATGCAAAATTTTTCATTAACCTTTCCTTAATATCTATTAGAGACGAATATCAGTTTCTTCTTCTGTGAATACGTTTTTAACATCGTACACAACATGATTTGGCTTAGCTAAAGATCGGATAAAGTCTATTCCCAGCTCTTTATAGTTACTGTGATCAACAGCAACAATGATCCCATCATAGCGACCTTTAGCTAGCGTATCGATAAGATCAATACCGTAGTGATCAGCCACTTCTTGCTTATCAGCCCAATCATCATAGACGTCAACATTAATATTAAAGCTGTTTAATTCTTTGATAACATCAATGATCTTGGTATTTCGGGTATCAGGACAGTCGCCCTTAAAAGTAAACCCAAGTACCAGTATTTTTGCTTCATCAATATGTATTTTATTACGCGCTAGTTTTTTGACCATCTGAGTGGCAACATATTGTCCCATACCGTCATTAATACGGCGACCTGCAAGTATCACTTCTGGACGGTAGCCTACTTCTTGCGCCTTATGAGTCAAATAATAAGGATCCACACTAATACAATGGCCACCGACTAGACCTGGTTTGAATTTTAAAAAATTCCACTTGCTACCTGCAGCATCTAGGACTGCTTGAGTGTCTATACCAATAATATTAAATATTTTTGCAAATTCATTGACGATAGCAATATTTAAGTCACGCTGCGTATTTTCAATTACTTTTGCAGCTTCAGCGACTTTAATAGATGTGGCTCGATAAGTACCAGCTGTAATGATGGAGGCATAAAGGCTATCGATTAAATCAGCGGCTTCAGGTGTTGAGCCTGAAGTAATCTTAGTAATCTTAGTTAAAGTATTTATTTTGTCACCCGGGTTGATACGCTCAGGGCTATAACCTGCATAGAAGTCTTGATTAAAAATCAAACCTGACGTCTTTTCTATGATTGGTATACAAACTTCTTCAGTGGCACCAGGATATACTGTGGACTCATAGACAACAACGTCGCCTTTTTTAATCGCTTGCCCAACTGTAGTAGAAGCACTTTCTAAAGGTTTTAAATCCGGTGCATTGTTATCATCGATAGGCGTTGGTACAGTAATGATATAAAAATTAGCATCAGCAATATCGTTTACATCAGATGTAAAAGTAAGCTGCTCAGCCGATTGTAGCTCGTCGCTATTAACTTCTAATGTATGGTCAATTCTCTCATCTCTTAGCTCTTTTACTCGTTTCTCATTAATATCTAAACCCACTACCGGACGATGTTTACCAAACTCAACCGCCAATGGTAAGCCGACATAGCCAAGTCCAATCACGGCTATTTTAATGTTGTCCATAGTTATCATAATCTTCCTTTAATATAGCCTTTAATTACTTCTCTTCTTTAGAATGAACATCTGATTAATAACACGACAGATTTAAGAAGAGTTTATTTATTATTGCCATAAGCATAGCTATAGTGATAACTGTACTTATTCATAATGCCTTGTTGTATGTCATTTAGAACGATACCATCCACGTGTACACCATCTTTAGCCAGCTGGTTAATAGCGTAGACCAATTGTCCTTCTACCGAGCTATTGTATCGGGTCACCATTAACAGTTTATCTGCATATTCTGACAATAGCAGTGTATCTGAAGCCGACAAGATAGGTGGCGAATCAATGATGATATAGTCGTAATAGGCACTCAGCTCTGACATGAGCTCGCCAAATTTGTCACTAGCCAGTAGTGTGGTCGGATTATGAGGCTGCTGACCTCTAGGCATAAAGTCAATATGCTCCATGGTGGTAGGGTGAACAAAGTTAGACAGCAGACTATTTGTTTGCGTTTCATCATTATCTGATGATTCACTCTGTGAGAGGTAATCTGCAAGACCCGAGTTTTGCTCTATATTAAACACCTTATGAAGCTCACCTAAGCGCATGTCTGCATCTATAACCAAAATCTTTTTCTTAAGTTGTCCGAAGACCTCTGATAGATTAGCCGCGATAAATGATTTGCCGACGCCTGGACTTTCACCTGAAATAAGGATGACTCTAGCGCGTTGACCAGCCATGCCTAGCTTGGGCATACCAAGCATCAGATGGGTTCTGAGACTTTTGATGGCTTCATAGCTTAAACTATTAGTATCCACATAAGCGAGGAGGCGATTCGGTGATTTTTTGTTTTTACTGAGTCGTGTCATTGGTTTTGAGCGTGGAATGGTGGCAACGACTGGTACACCCGTTTTTAACTCCAAGCGCTCAGGATCTTTGACCGGGTTTCTAAGCATATTTTTAAGTAAAACCAACATCGTACCTAATATGGTTCCTAAGAGCATGCCGAGTATTATGATTTGCAGTTTTTTCGGTGCAATTGCTCTAAAGGTACTAACAGGCAGGTCGATGATACGGGCGTAACCAATTTGTCCTGCTTTGACAATTTTTAATTGTTCATAGTTTTTGAGCATAGTGAGATAGATTTCTCTATTAATCTCAGTATCTGCCGATAATTTTAGAAATTCTCTTTGTACTCCAGGCAGCTTACGAACATTACTACTGATCTCTTGTTTTCTATCATTAAGTACCTTAATTTGATCATTGATCTTAAGAACTAACGGGTGCTCTTCAGTATAATATGTCGTTAAATCAGCTTTCTTTAAATCCAACTCATTAAGTTGGGTGTCAATTTGCGAGCTCTCCGTTACCAGAAGTGCTGCTTCTTGACTGATATCAATCGTGCCATACTTTTCACGGAAATCATTGAATATAGCTTCAGAGGCTTCAAGCTTTTGCTGAAGTAGAGGTATCTGCTTTTCCATAAAGATTAGCGTTTTATTGGTTTCCTCAGAGCCCTGAGATTGATTCTGATTAAAATAAGATAAAACTATCTCTTTTAGGATTAGGCTCACTTGCTGCTGATTGGCCCCAGTCAGAGACATCTGAACCATACCGGTTTGCTTGCCCTTTTCTACCACTGATAAGGTGCTATTTATCGCATCTGTGGTACTTGAAAGAGATTGCTTGGTAATAGTGATAGGATGACCAGCATTAGGCAGGTCAGTGATGGTAATTTGGATAACACCATCTGTACCTCTAAAGTTGTGCGCTTGGTTCAATTGCCCCTTAAAGTCGTCAAAGCCATTACTCAGCATAAAGCCAGCATTGGTTCTCACTAGGGTAAAAGGCTGATTTAAATAGGCTTGCGAGACATTAAACTGACTGACTTGAACGTGCCCATTCTCAGTATTAAGTGTTACCCCTTCAGGAGCATTAACTTGGGTATCAGTACGATCGCTTTTTATTTTATCTAAAGTACTCACTGTAGGGTCACTTAAGCGAATACTCAAATGCAGTAAGTCAACGACGGGCTTTAATATCATAGTTGACTTGATCAGCTCTGCTTCAGCGTTAACTTTACTCACCTCTGAGCCAACAAGATCAGCGATATTTTCACCTAGTGCTGAGATGCCTTGCGACTTTTCATTGATCTGTAGTAGAGCAGTAGATTTAAAGGTGGGATTCACGTATCGACCATATAGCAAGCCGATTACTAAGCCCAAGAGTGCAAAGAAAACGACAATTTTCCAGCCACGTAATAACAAAAGCATTATAGCCATTAGATCAATATATTCGCTATCTTTCTCGGCCATAGGTTTTGATAAGTTGTTTGAATCTGTACTCATAAATAATCGCTACTCAAATTTTATTAGACCAATGATCCAAACTGTAATAATGCTCTGTTTGGCTACCTCAAATACTAAATCATCATGGACAAAGGGATTCAGCCATAGCTTCGTTAACTTGTTTTGCCCAATAGGTTTTTTATATCAATATTGCCGTTATGCATTACTGCCTGTGTTTCGTCATCGTTCAGGTTGCCACACTATAGCGGATAACGTTGCAGAATCAATGTGTCTGCCCAAAAGAACGTTTTAAGGCATCGCTATAATGGAGCGACGACTAATATTACCTATATAAAATGTTGTTGAAATTTGTGATATAAGCAACCTATAGACCTGATAATATGCTGACGGCTGATGTAGAAGGGAGCAGGGCACTGATCACACGGTTCCATCGGGTCAGACCTGTTGGATCTACGTAGACGATATCATTGGGATGCATCTCAAAACGATTGGCCAATGAGAAGCTAGTAATGGTTTGCATATCAATATAGTAGATAGTGGTGCGCGGATAATTTGGATTGTCTCGAACCACATATATCTTTGCGGCATTGGCGGTATTGGAGTCAAGACCTCTAGACTCACCAAGTACATGGGCTAAGCTTAATCCTTGCTCAAGAATAGGCACCGGATCAACCTTGCCAAATTCTCCTAAGACGTATACTTTATTACGATTCTGGCTATTTACGTGAATAGAGTCACCGTTTTGCACATAGATAGTGTTGGCTGACGAACCCAGTTGTCTAAGGGACTGCAAGCCTAGGTTGTAATTAACCCCATTACGACTTAAGATAATGTTATTTGAGTCGCCGGTTGGTAGAGCACCACCGGCCATAGAGATGGCACCGTATAAGGATACAGGGGCATCAGTAATATTAAACTCGCCTGGCTGCTTCACTTCACCATCAATAAAGAACTTATTACCACGATAGTCAATAATTTTGACTTGCGGGTCTGAGAATTTAAGATAACGTTGCAGTTGTTTTTGTAAGTTTGCTGTGAACTGGGGTACGCTTAGGCCACTGGCTTTGATGCGTCCGATGAGCGGGAACTTAACATAGCCTTGTTGATCAACAGGGAATCCTGAAGCGTAAGGTGTATTGCCCCCTACCGAAATGGGGGTGATATCGGGATATTCGGTGAGAATAATACTTAGGATGTCGCCTTGAGTGATGCGATAGTCAATACGTCCAGAGGTTCGAATCAGTCGTGATAATTCACTACTGGGAACAGTCGCTAATTTGGTTGGTAGCGTCGCAAGGGTAAGCGGTTGGATATCAAATTCGATACCATTTTCAGCAGTAAAGGCGCCACTGGCAGGTAGGTCACCTGATTTTAAACCGGCACTAATGGTGTGGGTCGTGGTACAGCCTGTTGTTAAACCAATGATAATGGCGCATGCAATAGTAACGCAAAATACTGGCGGGTTCTTTGAAAATATCATGTTTAACTATTACTCTAAACGACAGTGCGATAAAAGATTAAATTTGATCTGCGGTAAAAAAACAAGATTCTAACACATTTAGCCAGTTATTAAACATTCCTGTATCGTTTTAGAAAATATAAATTTCTATTTATTGTAATCAGTCAATCAATTTTAGATGACCGACAGGTTTTCTATGCTGAATGGTTATTGTTAAGCTATAATTAACAGAAAAGTAAGCACTAATTATTTAGTAATATTATTTAATTCTTAATTATCAATATCGTGCGAATACTAGAGTTTTAGATGCTATAAATTGTCTTCAGCTATATAACATTAGAAGTTGAAATATACTTATAAGTTTTTCACTTCATTAAGGAGAAGACTTAATTGGAGGTATACGAAAATTTGTATAGTTATCAGCTCATATACTTAACATAGTAATGATAAGTTGCTGATTATTTTAGAGGTGTTTAATAAAGTTGCTAATAACGTATAAAAATAATTAGAATATATAAAGAAGAGGTTTTAGTGTCAACAAGGTAATGAGAACTTGACCTATGCTGTCTTTATTGGCTTAGTTAAGGGTATATTTCTTATTAGAGGGTAATGTATTCATCATAGTATGAATTAAAGGTATATAGGTTGTTATGAATATATGCGGTTTAAAGTACTTTTAAACGCCCATAAAAAAAGGCTTGCCGCATCGCTGCGAACAAGCCTTATTTCTTTGTACCATATAAATTTGGTGGGCCCAGTAGGACTTGAACCTACGACCAAAGGATTATGAGTCCTCTGCTCTAACCAACTGAGCTATGGGCCCTTTAGACGGATTATAATACCTGATTTTATAAATTTTTCAAGTAAAAAATGCAAGATTTAACAGTTATGACCTGCTAAAGTCAAACTTCGTCCACCATCGACACTAATAATCTCGCCTGTAACATAATTTGCTTGCGCTAAATACAGCACGCTATGGGCGATGTTATCAGGGGTTCCAACCCGCTGCATTGGTATACTGTTAACAATATTCTGCTGCTGTACAAGATCTAAAGCTTGATCACTATCTGATTCTGGTAAAATATTGACTCCCGGCGCAACCCCATTGACCCGAACATAAGGCGCCATCTCTAATGCTAACGACTGCACCATCATTCGATGTGCCGCTTTTGCCATATTATAGACCGTATAACCGCTAAATGGTTTATTATCCGCATGGATGTCGAGTAGGCTAATGATACAGCCGCGCTGGGCTTTTAAATAAGGCATTAGAGCCTGACTTAACAATAAAGGCGCTTTGGCATTGCTTAAAAACAGCTCATCCCACTGTGCATGATTAATATAACCAAAGGGAGTAGGGTAGAATCGTGATGCATTATGTACTAAGACGTCAAGCTGACCAAAAGCCGCTAAGATATTAGTAACCAATTGGCGTAAGTCGGCATCATTATTAACAATCGCTAAATCAGCAATGATAATGGTGGCACTATTAGGTCGGCTATGATTAAGTGTATCCGCTAGGGCATTAGCTTCATGCTCACTATGATGACAATGGATAATAACGCGATAACCTTGGCTGTGAGCGGCGCGAATAATAGCCGCGCCAATACGTTTGGCACTACCCGTTACTAGCATGACAGGGGCTAATTGATTCATTGAGCTTGCGTCAGTAGATATTTGGTTCATAAAGATAGCTGGTTCATAAAGCTGTTGATACTTTATTATTTATAGCCATGTGCGCCTGCAAATGGTCAATACGTGCTAGGCGTAATGCTGCTCCAATATCCGCACCTTTAAGGTCGGGCGCGATATCTGCCATGCCAATAGCATGAAAGCTATTCAGCGCTAACATCATTTGGCGGTGCTGTTGTGCTAATTGTAATACGTGACTGATTACCAACAGCTGCGACAGCTTATCCGGCTCTTTATGAGCGCTACAAGCTTGAATAAGGTCTATTTTTTGGGCAGCTGTTAACGTGGTTATAGCATTTAAAACATCAGCTTGTTGAATAAATAAGCTAGCAAACTGAGTATGCGTTTTGGGTACTTTAACTATGTTGCCGATACTACTAATTTGTTTGACAGCGACCTCTATATCATTCTTATTAGTCTCATTACTCAAATCAAATAATGCCGGATTAAGACTCGTCATTAATAATGCCCAGCGCTGAGATAGGTTCAGCTTCATTTGTGCTGAAAAATAAAGCGCTGTTTGTACTGTCTCGCGTATGTGAGTATTGTTCCAAGCATCATGTAGGAATGCAAAACAAGCTTGTAAAACACCGCTTATAAACAACTGCTGCCAGTAAACTTGCGGCGATTTTTGCATCATGGCGCGGCTGGATTCTTGCCAAATGCGTTCCGCACTCAAATGAGCAAGTTCACCCGAACTGACCAACATTTGCATTAAATCTGACGTTTCATCAGCAATAGAAAATCCTAAATCGTAATAACGACTATAAAAACGTGCCGTTCTTAACACCCGTAATGGATCTTCGCTAAAAGCCTCTGAGACATGGCGCAAAATCTTGTCTTTGATATCTTGTAAGCCGCCGTAATAATCGATAATTTCACCATTGATAGGACGGTCATCAGTTAAGCTTATAACCTCAATTGCCATGGCGTTTACCGTTAAATCGCGGCGTTGTAAGTCATCGAATAGGGTGACGTCAGGACTAGCATGCACGCTAAAACCTTGATAGCCATGTCCAAGCTTACGTTCTGTACGTGCCAGCGCATATTCTTCTTGAGTGGTTGGGTGTAAAAATACGGGAAAGTCTGCGCCCACTTGATGAAATCCAGCCGCTAGCATGTCAGCCGCCGTTGCACCCACTACGACAAAATCCTTATCTTTAATAGAACGACCTAACAGTTGGTCGCGTACGGCACCACCAACGAGATAGACTTGCATTGCAACCTCTTTATTATTTTATGAAAATATTTTATTTTTAATAATGTTATATAAAATGCCAAAAAAAACCAGCCAACGCTATTTTAACGGCGCTGGCTGGTTGTATTATAACAGACTGCCGCTATGAATCATTTCATTCATAACGACATATCGACGAATATAAATACCCTTAATTTACTGTTGTACGCTTTCTAAATCTTGTGCTTCCGTAACAGCAAGAGCAGTCATATTAACCACGCGGCGTGCTGTTGCTGAAGGGGTTAAAATATGAACTGGCTTATTAGCCCCTAATAAAATAGGTCCAATAGTGGCACTATTAGTCGCTGTTTTCAGCAGGTTAAAGGCAATATTTGCCGCATCTACGGTTGGTAAAATAAGTAGATTTGCAGCGCCTTTTAGTTGGCTTGATGGCAAGTCATGGGCGCGGATATCCACGTCTAATGCTGCATCCCCTTGCATTTCACCATCAAAATCAAAGTCAACGTTCATTTCACTAAGCAATTGGAATACTTTACGCATTTTCACCGCACTGGCGCGATCTGAGGTGCCAAAGTTAGAATGCGATACTAATGCTACGCGCGGGGTGATATTAAAACGACGTAATTGATCAGCCGCTAATACGGTCATCTCTGCCAATTGTTCAGCGGTTGGGTCTTCATGAATATAGGTATCTGCAATAAAGATATTGCGATCTTGCATCAATACCGCATTCATTGAATAAAAATCTTTGACGCCTTCTTTTTTACCGATCACATTTTGCAAATATTTAAGATGCAATTGATAATGACCAAAGGTGCCGCAAATCATGCCATCGGCATCGCCATTATCAACCAATAATGCACCGACTAAGGTAGTCTCGCGGCGTACATCACGACGAGCAAGCTCAATGCTAACCCCATTACGCTTGTTGTTCTCGTAGTAGCCTTGCCAGTAGTCTTTATAACGTGAATCATCATCAATATTCACGATAGTAATATTGTCGCCATCTTTTAGACGCAAACTAAGTTTTTTAATATTGGTTTCAATGACTGCAGGGCGTCCAACTAAAATAGGCTGTGCCAAGCCTTCGTCAACCACGACCTGAACAGCAAGTAACACATTATAGTCTTCACCTTCACAGTATACGATACGTTTAGGATCTAACTTCGCACGAGCAAAGATTGGCTTCATCACAAAGGCTGAATTATAAACAAACTCAGACAGACGTTGACGATATGCTTTTATATCGTCAATTGGGAGCGTGGCAACGCCTGTGTCCATTGCAGCTTTTGCTACGGCGGATGCAATTTCGATGATTAAGTTTGGCTCTAGAGGTCCTGGTATCAGATACTCACGCCCAAAGCTTGGGGTATTGTCGATATTTTTGGCATTGCCTGCTGGGGTCGCTTCGACATGTGCCATCGCAGCAATAGCACGTACGCAGGCAATTTTCATTTCTTCATTAATAGTCGTTGCGCCAACATCCAACGCACCGCGGAAGATATAAGGGAAACATAAGGCATTATTAACTTGGTTTGGATAGTCTGAGCGACCCGTTGCCATGATAACGTCTGGACGAACAGCATGGGCTAATTCTGGCATAATCTCAGGCGTTGGGTTGGCAAGCGCAAAGATAATAGGGTCTTTTGCCATACGGCGAACCATATCTTCGGTCAATGTACCGGGCATAGATAGCCCTAAGAACATATCGACATCGTCAATCAATTCTTCGATAGTCGTGGCATCCGTATCACGAGCATACGCCTGCTTAGTTTCATCTAAATTTTCGCGGCGAGTGGTAATGATACCGCGTGAGTCAGAGACGTAAATATTGTTTTTATTTACCCCAAGCGCACAGATGATATTCAAGCAAGAAATGGCTGCTGCACCTGCGCCTGAACAGATAATTTTTAACTCTTCTATTTTTTTGCCAGTAAGAATTAACGCATTTAGCATGGCTGCGGCAACGATAATTGAGGTGCCGTGCTGGTCATCATGGAATACCGGAATATTCATACGTTTGCGTAATTCACGCTCGATTTTGAAACATTCTGGCGCTTTAATGTCTTCTAAATTAATCCCACCGAATGTAGGCTCTAACGCGGCAACGGCTTCGATAAATTTATCTGGATCTTCTTGAGCAATCTCGATATCAAAAACATCAATTCCAGCAAATTTTTTGAATAAAACACCTTTACCTTCCATCACAGGTTTGGATGCCAATGCGCCAATATTACCTAAGCCCAGCACCGCCGTACCGTTAGTAATCACACCAACTAGGTTACTACGCGCCGTATACTTGGCGGCTAAAGAAGGATCTCTTTGAATTTCGAGACAAGGCACTGCCACACCAGGCGAATACGCCAACGCCAAGTCACGTTGGTTCGCAAGCTGCTTGATGGGAGTGACCGAGATTTTACCCGGACGCGGGTGGGCATGATAATGCAGCGCCGCTTGCTCAAACTGCTCTTTGTCCGTATTGCCATTATCCGTATTCAAATTAGTATCGTCATTCATAGTCTTAGCCATTGTTAGAATAAATTGGAATAAAATGAACTGTAACCGAGTTAAATCAATGCTTTAAATCATACTGTTAATGAAAAAATACCTTAAAAAAGCTGAAAATATTATAAATAAACGAAAGTTGACAGCAGTTTATTCTAGCACTATTAATAATTGAGTTCCTAGTCAACAAAGGTGAAATATGTAAATATGAAATAAATTAATACTCAGTATTTATAACTTTGATAATAAGTGTTTGAATATTGCTAGGAATATAAATAGTAACAGTTCCTAAAATAATAGCAGTTCCTAAAATGGAAGACTGGATTTAAGAAGAGCAACTAATCGGTAACTGTCTTGCATTTGGCGCAGGTGGACGGCTATCTAAATCTGTAGCAATATCTTGTACCGTATAAGGCGTTTTCAGTAAGTCAAAAAGTCGTGCAACTTCATCAAACTGTCCTTGTTCAGCCGCGTCAATAGCACGTTGTGCCATATCATTGCGCAAGATATAGACCGGATTGTTAGATTGTAAATCGTTTATCACTTGCTCTTTAGAAGATGTTTGAATTTGGCTTAGGTAACGGGTTTGCCAATCTTGCCAAACTTGTTTAGCGTCGTTATTCAGCTCAGCAATCATGATTGCTAACAGTTGCTGCTCATAAGGAAATGCCTCTGCTGCCACCAGTCCCAGTAATGCTCGAAAGCTATTGGTATAATCCAGTAAATTATCTTCTAATAAAGTTAGAAATTCAAATGCTAAGACTAAGCTCTCAGACTGATGGGGCAGTCCTAATTTTCGGCACAACCCTTGTTGATAATGCTGCATAAAGACTGGCTCGTATACCTCTAAGCACGTCGCCAAACTGTCACGCGTCACGCCAGCTTGAGTGAGACGCATAAAATGCGGCAGCCAATTATTCAGATTCCAATGTCCGATAGCAGGCTGATTCTGGTAGGCATAGCGCCCACTATAGTCAGAGTGATTATTAATCCAAGCGGGATTAAAGCGTTCCATAAAACCAAACGGACCAAAATCCAACGTGCTACCGGTAATGGACAAATTATCCGTATTCATCACCCCGTGCGCAAAACCAATCAGCTGCCAATCGGCAACCATCCGTGCAGTATGCTCAACCACTGCTTGTAAGAATGCCAATACTGGCTGCTCACCATCACGACATTCCGGATAATAAGTATCCATCATATAATTGGTAAATTCGCCCAATAAATCTGGCGCAAAGCTGGCAATCCATTCCACATGTCCCAGACGAATATGACTGTCAGCCACGCGCATTAATGCTGCACCGGATTCGATGCGTTCACGATGTACTGGCGTGTCCGACACAATAAATCCGAGCGCGTTAGATGACGCAATGCCCAACTGCGTAAGCGCATGACCGCATAAATATTCGCGAATGGTACTGCGTAGCACCGCACGTCCATCACCCATACGAGAGTAGGGCGTCAGTCCACTACCTTTTAAATGCAAATCTTGCAATTTATTATCTTTATCCAGCACTTGCGCCATCAATAAGCCACGTCCATCACCCAATTGACCTGCCCATTGACCAAATTGATGACCGGCATACGCCATAGATAATGGTGCAAATTCATCAGGCACATAATGACCGCCAAGAATCTCAACCCAGCGCGCCATTAAGTCGGCATCGTTTGCCCAGCCAAGTTGCTCTGCTACTTGCCCGTTAAAATGTCCCGCACGTGGATTATCTAGTGGTGTTGGCAGCTGGCGAGTATAAAGACGGGTATCTAAATTTTTATAAGTATTTTGGTAGCGCATAATAAGGTATCCGTGTATATATAAATAATATCAAACCACTATAACATAGCCTAAAAACTGCCTAACTAAAACTATGCATAAAAAAATCCCCCTATCTATAATAGATAGAGGGAAGGAGAAAAGTAATCAAAGTAAGTTAAAACGTTTAATAGACTTAAGCAGCTTTATTGTTATAGCCAATAGAGCGGAAGGCTATTTTTAAATTGTCATTATGCGCATGGATTTTTTCTTCAATCTTCGCATATTCATGCTTAAGATTTTCATCAACCTCATGTAGACGATCCGCAAACTCAGTCTTTTTCATTTCAATGGCTTTAGCTTTTAGTGCTTGCCATTCTTCAACCGTTTGCGTAAAGGCTTCAAATTCAAACTTAATACGGTCTTGGAAGCTTTGCATCGCATGAGTGATATCAAGTCCACCTGATTTTACCGTATCAATTTGCTGCTGCGCTTGTTTAAACTGCATCTGTACTTCAGCATGCTTAATTGTGGTGTCATCAACCGTACGTAATTCAGAAGTTAAGCCTACCTTTGACAGGCCAGCAATTAACCATTTAGTAGGGTCATATTGCCACCATTTAACGCCATTACGATAATCGTACTGGAAGAAATGATGGTAGTTATGATAACCCTCACCCCACGTAAATATCGCTAAGAAAAAGTTATCACGTGCTGTATTGGTATCCGTATAAGGGCGTGTACCTGTAATATGACATAACGAGTTGATAAAGAAAGTAAAGTGATGGGTTAGTACCAGACGTAACAAGCCTGCTAATACCAGAGTACCCCATACATCACCAACCAACCAACCAACTGCCGCTACTAAGCCAACGTTCGCTGCCAATACCCAAAGACCGTAATATTTATGCTGAATTTGCAGCACTTTCTCTTTGGTTAAGTCAGGAATATTCTTATAGTCAAATCTGCCGCTCGGATAGTTACGTAACATCCAACCCATATGACTGAACCAAAAACCACGTTTTGCAGAATATGGGTCATCTAAACGGTCATCAACATGACGATGATGGCTACGGTGACCAGAAACCCAATCAAAAGCTGAGCCTTGTACAGATAGTGTAGCACCAATCAATAAAAAGTTTTTGACCAATGGGTGCGCTTTATAGGCGCGATGCGATAACAGGCGGTGATAGTATGTCGTGATACTCATACCTGTCCATACCATAAAAGCACCAAATACGCCCCATACTGGTGCACTGACTTGATGAGTCATGAGATACCATGGTGTAATCACAGCGGCTGCCAATGGAGTCGCGATTAAAATAGCAGCCGGAATCCAGTTAACCGGTGCTTTCTTAAACTCAAGTTCTCGGATATCGATAGTCTCATTCATAGACATCGAACCCTGATTGGCTGTATCAGCAGATTTATCAGTTATATAGCCGCGCATTGCACTAGGCTGCTCATTTAGAACTTCACCAGCCTTGCTATCATTGAACCACGTTTTAAAACGTAATGCTTGAGTGCCAGCCGTTTGTATGAGCGTGTCACCAGACTTAATAGCCAAACGTAAGCCTTTAAGTGGTAAGCCCATTGCTTTTCTTGCAATCATATAATATCCCTAACGGTATTAGTTTCAGCCTCTATATTACCTTAAAAATAGAGGAAAGTGAACGGTTATACACTAGAAAAATCCTACTAAATAACAATAACTTGTATGAATTATAGAATAGTATCCTCTAAAAACCTTACTAGCTATCAGGAATTAAGTAAATATGTAAACTGTAGCGCTTTTTTGTGACACTTGTCTTGAATGTATAAGTGTGATTTTTAGTAAAAAAGATAGACAGTAATTAAAATGTTTAATGTTTATAACAGCTGTGTTGGAATATCACTAATGATAAAATCAACCTGCCAGTCCACCAGTTGTCTAACCTGCTCAATATCATTCACCGTCCAAGCGCTAACTGGCAACCCGTAACGATGACAGTTTTGAATAACTGCGCGAGTGAGTAATGGATAATAGATACCCAGCTGACTACAACCAAGCTGCAATGCTGTATTGGGAGCGGTATCTAGACTTTGCTGCGTGCGAACTAATAAACCACGTCGAAGCTTATTAAGGGATTTATGACGCTGAATTTTGGCATGTAGGTAGGTATCAAAACTGGTAATAACAATAGGTAAGCTGGCAAGTGGACTGTCAACCAGATAATTAGCCAAGGCTTTTATTAGCTGGCGATAATTGGTGCGGTTATGGGTTTTTACTTCCAGCTCAATATGGGTAAAGCGAGTAAGGGCATGCGCTTGTGACTCTACGCTAGAGGTTACTGATAAGAAAGGGGCGATATTAGGCAAGCCGTATAGACTATTTCGTGCGCGCTTTTGTAGTTCGGACAACAACTGCGCGGCTGACAGCTTTGATGCGGCAATCTCTTTTAACGATAAAGGCAAAGCGTGTGATAATGCATCTAAAGTAATGATTTGATGCCCGTCTTGTAAATGGCGCTGTATTTCGGTAAGGCTAAGCTGGTCAATACGCGATTGCAAACCACATAAGCGTAATAAGGTATCATCGTGAAAGACTACTAAATGCCCATCAGCGGTTAATTGGACGTCAAACTCAATACCTGCTAAGCCGCGCGCCTGTAAGCTATGCGCATGTTGAAAACCGAACAAGGTATTTTCTGGCGCTTCACTACGAGCACCGCGATGACCTAACAGACAAGTGGTTTTAAGATTTATCATCTTGGTCGACCATTCCGACACGTATATAAGTTATTTAGAGAAACGTATGTTTTACAATTAATTAATAAGCTATTTTTATTAATAAATTAACTTTTCTTAAAAAGACTTATGGAGTCCATCTTACTCTTTATTTTAATGACAGATTGTGTCAGGGTTAGCAGTATTCTCATCGTTGTTTGTTATAGTTTTGCAACTAACAGCGCTATTCGGGGCTAATGTTAGGTTTTAATGGCATATCAAAGCGCTGGCTTGATGACCATCTTACTTAAAGCTCGTATAATGGCGTAATTTTTCTATCAGCACTTTCCATTCATATTTTCTATGCATCACCCGTTTTTAGGTGATATCAAATTAAGTGATGTCAAACACCGTCTATCGGCAGTGACAAAATCAGCAACTTGGGAGCACAACCAGTATGAGCGTCGTAAATAATAGATGGGTAAAATGGCAGCACGTTGCCGGTATCGGCATGTTATGTGGCTTGACAGTGACTGGCTGTAGTCGCTCAGATAAGGCCGATGATACTGAAGTGAAAGTTGAACCTGCTACAGAAAGTGCCGCTGCGCCCGCTGTTAGTTGCGATAACCCCTTAGTACAAGACAGACTCAGAGCGTCACTGCAAAATATGCTCTATCAAGAAGCGCAAATACTCTCTAATAATTATGCTAATAATGCTGAAATCAGCCTTGAGAGTGGGGCAATTAGTAGTAAGGTCAATGGCGTTGCTATCAATGTGCAAAATGCGTCGGTATTGCAAGAAGCAAATGCCAATGGTATGACCACATGTCAGGCGAGTGTGAGTATCACGGTACCGACTGAGGACTTATATCAAGCTGGTCAAGTCAGTGCCGCGAACAATCAGCCGGGATTAGAGACCGTATTGGCACAAGGTAACATTCGTATCAATGACAATATGCTGATTGATGACGCCTTTACCTATGTTGCAGGCGCCCAAGGTGGACAAGTGCGTGTGCGTATTGCTGGACAACCTGCATTAACCAGTATTGTAGCGGATGTATTGGCAACATCGTTATTAAAATCAGCGATAGACAGCTTGCAAGTTGAAGTGCCTGTTCAAGTACAGCCGCAGCGCCGTGCGCCGGTTCAAAACAGCAATCAGAACCAACCTGTGCGTCAGCCGAAGCCCGCAGCGCCTGCTAAACCCGCTCAGCCTGTAAAACCTGCCAAGCCAGTACAACCAGCAAAACCTGTAAAACCGTCGACAAATAACGCAAACAATCAAAGCAACGAATCAGCATCAGTACCAAAGACACCATCAAAGCCTGAAACGAGCGCTCCTGTGACACCAAAAGCGCCTGCATCTGTGCCAAAAGATGAGAGCATTAACATGGTTATTATCGAAGACGATACTGCTACGTACTAACTTATACTTAAAATATAATGCAATAAATAACAAGTTATATCATTAAAAAAGCGTCCATAACGGATTTACGTTAGGGGCGCTTTTTTATAGTGCTGATCGATGTAAGTACTGATTTATTTTTGACTGTCGGCAAGTTTTTGCAATACTTGACTGTCCCATAATACTTCTGAGACATGAGCAGGATCAGTACAAAATCTGGCAGCGACAAATAACCAATCAGATAAGCGATTAATTAAGCTGACTGCTGTGCTACGAATAGCATTTGGCTGTTGCTGTTGCAATAATACTGCTTGACGTTCGGCGCGGCGACATACGGTACGTGCCACATGCAGCTGGCTGACCAGCACAGAACCTGTTGGTAAAATAAAGTCTTTGAGCGGTGGTAAAGTGGTATTCATCGCATCAATTTGCTGCTCTAACCAGTCGATATGACTGGCATTAATCCCTTCATATTCGGGCATCGCCAGCTCACCACCGACATTGAACAATAAATGCTGAATAATAATAAGTGCTTGAGGAAAATCTACCTCATTTTGTGAGTTTAAGCGCTCAACCAAGAATTGATTAGCCACATTAGATGAGCTCTGTAATAAATGCGCTCGTACCAAGCCAATGTGCGAGTTAAGCTCATCAACATCACCCATAACGCTAAATAAATGATCGGCTTTACTGACGCGGCTACCATCTGCCATGCCAGTACTGCCATCATCTCCAGTGCGAGTATAGATTTTACTTAAACGATTGCCCATGAGTTATCCTTATTTTTTTTCAGTTAATTATCATTCATAGAGAGTGTGTTTTATCTGCTGTTAGGCTAGCAGCTTAAGTACGCGCGCGACCATTGTAGTATTTTATGGCTATTTTAGCTAAGATACAGGGTTATATTTATCTTAGATAGTGTATTCAAATAAGACGGTTTATTCATTGCTTGGGATTAAAGCCCTTATTTGATGCCATGATAATAAATCTTTTATATATTATTGCGCATTTTTATTTATTATATTTTCACTTACAAGGCTATTGATAATGATCACACCACTTGCTACTGCTATGTCTCAGCTGTCTATTTACGATTCGCTCACGGGGCGTAAGCAGATATTTACACCGCTTACCGCAGGGCAGGTGGGCATGTATGTATGTGGCATGACAGTTTATGATTATTGTCATATTGGGCATGCGCGGGTAATGGTTGCCTTTGATATGGCGGTGCGCTGGATGACGCAGCTGGGCTATCAGGTTAATTATGTGCGTAATATCACTGATATTGATGACAAAATTATCACGCGCGCTGCTGAAAATGGTGAAAATATTGGCGCGTTAACTGAGCGCTTTATTGTCGCTATGCATGAAGATGCCGCTGCACTGGGCTGCTTAACGCCAAATGCTGAACCACGTGCCACCGACCATATTGATGAGATGCAGAATATGATTGGTACATTGGTTAAAGGTGAATATGCCTATGCCGCTGATAATGGCGATGTTTACTATGCCGTCGATAGCTTTGCCGATTATGGCAAACTGTCTAAGCGTAATTTGGATGACATGCAAGCTGGCTCGCGCGTTGAAATTGAAAATATAAAGCGTAATCCGTTCGACTTTGTATTGTGGAAGGCAGCAAAACCAAATGAGCCACAATGGGCATCGCCATGGGGTCAAGGGCGTCCGGGCTGGCATATTGAATGCTCAGCAATGTCGACCAAATGCTTAGGAAATACCTTTGATATTCACGGTGGCGGGCATGATTTACAGTTTCCGCATCATGAAAATGAAATTGCCCAGTCAGAAGCCAGCACTGGCTGTGAATATGCGCGCAATTGGATGCATGTCGGCTTTATCAATGTTGATGGCGAAAAGATGTCTAAATCGCTAGGGAATTTCTTTACCATTCGCGATGTAATGGCGCAATATTTGCCAGAAACAGTACGTTTTTTCTTATTATCCAGCCATTATCGCAGCCAAGTGAATTTCTCAGACAGCGCCTTAGATGAAGCCCATAATAGCCTAAGTAGGTTATATCACGCCTTAAAAGCAGCAGAGCAACTACAAGGGCAAACACTTAGCGTCACTGACGAACTGATTAGCGAAGCTTATAGTACAACCGCTGGGCAAGAATTTATTGCCGCTATGAATGACGACTTTAATAGCTCTTCTGCTATTAGTGTTCTTTTTGGGCTGGCACGTGATATCAATAAAGCCGCTAAAGCAGAAGATGTGGCGCAAGCATGGCAATTGGCGCAGCAATTAAAAGCGCTTGCTCAATCACTTAATATATTACAGCAACCCGTGCAACAGTTTTTGCAGGCATTGATTGGCGATGCACCAATTGACGGTTTTAGTGATACAGATATTGATGCTTTCATTATTGAACGTGCCGATGCCAAAACCAATAAAAACTTTGCGCGTGCGGATGAGATTCGGGTGTTATTAAAAGAGGCGGGTATTGAGTTAGAGGATAGCCGTGCCGGTACTACTTGGCGCCGTGCTTAATATTTAACTATCAATATTTTTAAACATTAATCATTTTTTACTGCCAGTCCAAATTTACGCTTATAAAAAGTCAGTGTTATGCTGGCTTTTTTTATGGAGCAAGTTAGCTGAGCAATTACCCATAAAATATATGTCATGCTATGAAAAAAAATCCGCCCCGTTCTTATAACTATTCTGTTGACAATGACAAGCAGTATTTAGCTCAGCCACCATCAATTATAAGAATATGCATAAGTGCCTTGCTAAGCCTATTTTATTTGTTGTTGATACCGACTGGCTTTGCCGCAGCTGAAGAACCCAATAATATCCGTCAACCAGATACTTTTATGGGTTATGCTGAGCAAAAAATTGCGCGTATAAAAGATAAAGATGTCAGTGTCTCTGAGATGGTTGAAGAGGTCTTTGACCCGTTAGAAACCAACGCCACACCGCAAGCAGGGTACTTGCAAGGCGATGAGCAGCTCACGGGTGAGTATAACGAAAGCTATTATGCACTGACCGCCCTAAACGAGGGTATGCCGCCTTTGGCTAAGTCTGCTAATTTGTCAACACCACTGGCAACGCTGGAGTTTTTTCAGTCGGCTGTGATGAAACAGCAATATGATTTGGCAGCCTATGCGCTGAATATGAATCTGCTCGATAAGGAGTTGCAACGCAACCGCTCCATTGAATTGTCTAAGCGCTTAGATTTTTTATTAAGTAAAAAAGACTTGTACGTTTTTGATGAATTGCCAGACCGTCCTGATGGCTTAATTGAGCCGCCGATAGGTAATGACAGTAGCGTAATGGGCGTGCCCAGACGCTCGATTCAGCTGGGATATATTGACTATCGAGAGCGGCGCGTGCCGATATATTTGCAGCATGTGCGAGTAGGAGACAATGCGCCAATTTGGGTGTTTTCGGCACAGACAGTGGGCAATATTGATAATTTATATGAGCAATATCGCCCGGCTCAGTTTGAGCGTTATTTGCCCGTTTGGATGAAACTCAGGTTTTTTGGTATTGCCATTTGGGAGCTGGTTGCGCTCGTTGGTTTCTTTTTATTTACCATGGGTTTAGGTTGGCTGTTTAGTAAAGCGACTGGCAAAATTATCAGTCGTTATATCACTAATGATTATCCCGAAGCTACTATCAATCATAGCTTTGACAGTAGCAATGGCGTGGTGGACTTGGTCAGTAAGTTGACCGTACCGCTGACTTTTACGATTAGTTTTTCATTGGTGTTTACGTTAGTATCTGGCGGCTTTCCATATTTGGATGCGGTGGCGTCTTCTACGCGTCCCATTATTTGGATTGGCTTGGTGCTCAGCGCCATGTGGCTGGGTATTCGCGTCATCAACTTCTTTGCCAATCGCTATCAGAATCTGCAAATTGAAAATCTTGCCGACGAGCATTTTGATAAAGAACGCATTCGCCGTACCTACGTATCCATATTTCGCCGTGTTTTTATTTTCGTCATGATTTTGGGCAGTATTTGGATTGGTTTAAGTGAGTTTACCAATATCAATGGCTTGGGCAAAACCTTATTAACCTCGGCAGGTATCGCTGGCGCGGTCATTGGTATCGCCGCTCAGCCTATTTTGGGTAATATCATGGCCGGTATACAGGTGGCGATTACCCAACCGATTCGTATTGGCGATACGGTGATGATAGAGAAAGAGTGGACGACGATTGAGGATTTGCGTTATACCTATGCCGTGCTAAAAACGTGGGATGAGCGCCGATTAATCGTACCCATGCGCCACTTTATCACCGAGATTATCGAAAATTGGTCGCATACAGAATCGCATCAAACTTGTGTGGTGTATCTCTATGTTGATTTTGGCGCAGATATTACTGCTATTCGACAAAAATATATCGAGTTTGTCAAAGAACATACACTCTGGGATGGTGAGACAGAGCCGGAATTAGTCGCCGTATCCATCAGTGAGACGGCGACAGAATTGCGTGGTACGGTGGCATCTGATAGCCCGTTAAACGCATGGGCGCTGGAATGTGCCGTACGTGAGCAAATGCTCAGTTATATTTATCAGCAGCAAAAATCATCCTTGCCTACTGAACGTTTGACTTTTAAGGCTAACGACTAATGCTAACGTAAAGGTAAAGGTAAAGGTAAAGGTAAATAGGGCAGCTCTACAAGGAATAATATGAGCGCAATAACATAAGCGGGCAAAATTATTATACGTTGGGTGTGCTTTTTTGTTATAATGTGTCGTTATTTTTAAGGGATAAATGCATTGTCAAGAGTAAAGCGATGCTATATTTGCATGGCGACTCTATTAATAATTCATAGAAGCCTAATAGCGGTCTATATTAAGCCGTTGCCAATGGTCTTATGTTTGATTAATGCCTTTAATGCCAAGCTCCCATCCATCAAAATAACCACCGCTAGGGGTATGTATGTTACGTATTGTCGATGAAGCCTTCACCTTTGATGACGTGTTATTGTTGCCAGCTTATTCTGAAGTCTTGCCAAAAATGGTTGATTTATCCACACGACTGACCAACAGTATCACACTGAATCTGCCCCTTATTTCAGCGGCAATGGATACAGTAACTGAGTCTGATATGGCGATTACGATGGCACAATTGGGTGGCATGGGTATCTTGCACAAAAATATGGATATTGCCCGTCAAGCCATGCAAGTGCGCCGCGTGAAGAAGTTTGAAGCAGGTACGGTTGTTGACCCTATTACTGTGCATCCAGAGATGACCATCGGTGAGTTATTAAAGCTTACTCACGATAATAATATTTCAGGCGTACCGGTTGTTGAAAAAGGCACTGATAAAGTAGTTGGTATTGTTACCCATCGTGACTGGCGTTTTGAGACCAATTTGCGTCTGCCGGTTAGCCAAATTATGACCCCGAAAGAAAAGTTAGTAACGGTTCATGAAGGCGAGAGCAATGAGAATATTAAGCGTTTGCTGCATGAGCACCGTATTGAAAAAGTTATTGTGATTAATGATGATTTCCGCCTACGCGGTTTAATTACGGTTAATGATTTTGCGAAAGCTGAAAATAACCCAAATGCTTGTAAAGATGAGCAAGGTCGTCTGCGTGTTGGCGCGGCGGTTGGTACGGGTGCAGATACCCAAGCTCGCGTTGAAGCTTTAGTTGCTGCTGACGTTGACGTGATTGTTGTTGATACTGCTCATGGTCATTCTCGTGGCGTGATTGATAAAGTTGCTTGGGTTAAAAAGAACTTTCCACATATTCAAGTTATTGGTGGCAATATTGCGACAGGCGATGCGGCTAAAGCATTACGTGATGCTGGCGCTGATGCCGTAAAAGTGGGTATCGGTCCTGGTTCAATCTGTACCACGCGTATCATTGCCGGTATCGGTGTACCGCAAATTTCTGCTATTGATAGCGTTGCTAGTGCATTACAAAACAGCATTCCACTTATTGCAGATGGTGGTATTCGCTATTCTGGCGATATGGCAAAAGCGATTGCTGCTGGTGCGTCATGTATTATGGTTGGCTCGTTAATGGCTGGTACCGAAGAAGCACCGGGCGAAGTAGAGTTGTTCCAAGGTCGCTATTATAAAGCTTATCGCGGTATGGGCAGCTTAGGTGCCATGTCAGGCGAGAACGGTTCTTCAGATCGTTATTTCCAAGACGCCAAAGAAGGCGTTGAAAAATTAGTACCTGAAGGTATTGAAGGTCGCGTTCCTTATAAAGGACCAGTTGCAGGTATCGTCAATCAATTGGTCGGCGGTTTACGCTCATCAATGGGTTATACTGGCTGTGCGACAGTTGAAGAGATGCGTAACAAACCAGAGTTTATCCGTGTTACCTCAGCAGGTATGAAAGAGTCACATGTTCATGATGTACAAATCACAAAAGAAGCGCCAAACTATCGCGTCAATTAATTTCTACTTTTATAAACAATAGTATGGTATAAAGTAGCTATGTAGCAAAGTCAATATTAGTCGCGTTATTTAACTAATAGTTCATAGCGATACTATGCGATATACGACTATTGTGACCGCAAGATACAAACAGTCAACAATGCTCATCCATTGTTGGCTGTTTTTTTTGTAAAATATTCGACCATAGATTTTCGTTGTAACGTGTGCAGTTGTCCTCACATGTGCGTTGGTCTGCGCTTTCATTTTTGGTAGTTCGTTTTAGAGTAAGGATATAGTTATAATGAGTTATTTCGGTACAGATGGTATTCGTGGACAGTTTGGTAAAATGCCCATTACCCCAGATTTTATTCTAAAATTAGGTTATGTTACTGGTCGCGTTTTGATAGAAAATAGTGAAACGCCTGAGCGCAAGCCGAGTGTTGTGATTGGTAAAGATACACGTCTTTCAGGCTATGTGATTGAAGGCGCATTGCAAGCCGGTTTTAATGCGGCAGGCGTTGATGTCTATATGCTCGGACCGCTGCCAACCCCTGCTATCGCTCACTTGACGCGTAGTTTTAGCGCTGATGCAGGCGTGGTTATTTCAGCGTCACACAATCCTTATTATGATAACGGTATCAAACTGTTTTCAGCGGATGGTAAAAAGTTGTCGGATGAGATGCAAAATGCAATCAACGATAAAATGCAAGCTATCATGAATAACACTGGCGATGCTGAGTTGGTTATGCCAATTATTGATCCGGCGAAGTTAGGTAAAAACCATCGCATTGATGATGCGCAGGGACGTTATATCGAGTTTTGCAAAGGTAGTTTCCCTTACCAATATGACTTAGATCATCTAACGGTAGTGATAGATTGTGCCAATGGTGCAGGATATAGTGTTGCGCCATGTGTACTGCGTGAGCTTGGCGCTACTGTTATAGCCATTAATAACACACCTGACGGCATCAATATTAATGAAAATTGCGGCTCTACTCATCCTGAGGCGCTGCAAAAGGCTGTCTTACAGCATGAGGCAGATGTTGGTATTGCTTTAGATGGCGATGGCGACCGTATCGTGATGGTAGATGAGGCGGGAAATATAGTTGATGGTGATGGCATATTATATGTTCTTGCTACCAAAGGCATGCAGCCAGCAGCAGGCGTAGCGGGTACATTGATGACTAATATGGGGCTAGAATTGGCGCTGCAAGCAGCCGGTATCGGCTTTACCCGTGCTAATGTTGGTGATCGTTATGTGATGCAAGAGTTGGATGCCAATGGCTGGATATTAGGCGGTGAGCCTTCAGGACATATCTTATGCTTGGATAAAAGTCGAACAGGCGATGCCATTATTGCGGGATTGCAAGTTTTAGCTGTCATGCAAGCGCAAGGGAAAGCCTTGAGTGAGCTGACGGAAGGTTTTGAAGTATTACCACAAAAACTGGTTAATGTGCGCTTAACGACCATGCAAGATCCGTATGACTATCAAGAGCTGGTAATCGCTTTTGATAAAGCACGTGCGACATTAGAGGGTCGTGGACGTTTATTGATTCGTAAATCTGGTACTGAACCTATGATTCGAGTCATGGTTGAGTCGGATGATGAAATAGAATGTGACGTAATGGCAAATGAATTGGCTAAGCATATTAAAAGTGTACTTGGCTAATGAATAGTTTGCTTTAATCAATCATAAATTTCACGACAACAAGAAGTTTTCTAGCACTAAAAAGGAACAGTCATGAGTATGGATTTTACCGATCAACGGTTATCGTATGAAAAAGGCAGTCTTGACCAGTCATCTGTGCCAGTATCGCCTTTTGAACTATTAAAAGCATGGATGAGTCAAGCAATAGAACAAAATGTTCAAGAGCCATATGCGATGAGTTTGGCAACGTGTGGCGCGGATAATAAGCCAAGCGTGCGTATTGTGCTGTTGCGTGAAATTACGGATACAGGTATTGTTTTTTATACCAATTATGAAAGCGCCAAGGGTCAAGATATAGCCGAAAACCCTAATGCGGAAGCATTGTTTTTTTGGCATGAATTAGAGCGCCAAATTCGTATCAGTGGCAGTATTGCAAAAATCGATACGGATAAATCAGCTGCCTATTTTCAAAAACGCCCGCACGATAGTCAAGTTGGTGCATGGGTCAGTCAACCGCAAAGTGGTGAAGTTGCCAATCGTGAGGTGATGGAGCAAACGTTTGCACAGTTGCAAAGTGATTATCCAGAACATGCGCTCGTACCTACGCCTGAGTTTTGGGGTGGTTATGAAATTACTGTTGATCATATTGAGTTTTGGCAAGGGCGCGCCAATCGTATGCATGACCGTATTGTTTATCAAAAAGAGGCAGATGGCAGCTTTAGTACCAAACGCTTATTGCCTTAACTTAATATTTTAAATAGTATTGATAATCAATATTTCAAACTATTAAAAAGTTTGATACCTAATAAAGCCCCTTTACTTGCCATATAAATCTGGAAGGTAAAGGGGCTTTATTATATTAAATTAATTCTTTTACAGTTTATTTCGTATCCACATCGACATTGACGGACATGCCGGGACGCAGTTGAGCAAGCGCAGGCTGTCCTTGGTCTAAGTCAATACGTACCGGAATACGTTGGGCAATTTTAATATAGTTACCGGTGGCAGGGTTTGCTGCACCAGCACTAAATTCACTGCCGGTTGCAGGTGAGATATTACTCACTCGTCCACGGAATTTGGTACCACCTAAAGCGTCAACTTGCACGGTTGCCGTTTCGCCAATGGTCATATTTGCCACTTGAGTTTCTTTAAAGTTGGCGATAATCCAAACCCCTTTTGGTACGATATACATAAGCTGCGTACCAGCGGTGACATATTGTCCCGTTTTAACTGTTAGCTGGCTCAGCTGTCCTGATTCAGGAGCGCGGATAATGGTGTTATCTAAATTAATCTGTGCTTGTTTTGCTGCGGCTTCAGCATTTTTAATATTGGCATCTAACGAGGAACGGCTGGCTGTGGTTTTTTTGCTGCCCTCGACTGCCACTTGTAGGTTGGCTTCTGCCTGCTGGACACCCGCCTGCGCTTTTGCGAGTTGCGCTTCGGCATGGGCAACATCTGCTCGTGCAACCGCGCCAATAGCAACCAAGCCTTGATAACGGCTAACGTCCTCACGGGCACTATTAACACTCACTTTAGCACTATATACATCTGCCTCGCGCGCTTCAATTTGTGCTTGACTGGTGCCGGTATCTTGTGCATTGCTTGAACGATTGGTCAAGGCAATATCGATATTCGCCTGCGCTTGTTCAAGCTGCTGCTGAAAAGTGCGATCATCTATTTTTACCAATAAGTCACCAGCAGCAACGTTAGCAAAATCCTCTACTGCCACTTCAGTGACGTAGCCGGATATTTGCGGACTGATAATGGTCGTTTGTCCCTTCACAAAGGCATTATTGGTATGTTGTACCGTTGGGGTAAAAGGCGGCAATTTCCACGCATACAAAATCAATGATACACCAATGATAATTAGCGCAATCAGTAAGCCTAAATTAAAAAACGACTTCTTTTTTGGTGACCAACCCGCAGGTCCCGGAATAGGCTCAGTGGGCGGCATTGGCGTATCATTATTATTGCCATCGACTGCTACATTACTGTCTGCTTCATCAGCATCAATGACCTTTATAGGCGCACTAGTTTCAGTCGATTCGTCATTAGAGTTATCTGTTTGAACCTGTGTTGCAGTCGCGGCAGGCTCAGGCTTAATGGTTATGCTATCGGTATTAGTATCGGTATGGGGAGTTACTGGTGATTCAGTAGCTTGAATAGTTTCAGCACTTTTTGCTGCTTTATTAGGGGTGCTTGCGTCATCAACGCTGTTAGATTTGTCTTCGTTCATGACGCGCTCCTAAGGGTTTTAATAAACATAATAGATAACTTTAAAATAATAATGAGAGAGAAAGATGGGTACAGAATACACAATAAAATCTGTACTATCTGCTATTTTTTTCCCATCATTTCTGCTAACGCGGCAAGCTCTTTGCCAAGTGGATTACGGTTATGATAACGATAATAGAAATAAACTATCAACAGATAAATTACCGTAATCGTGGCACTGACTGCCATTAAAAAGAACAAATCATCATAAGCGGCGATGGTGGCTTGGCGCTGAATCCCTTGTAGCATTTGGCTCATCGTTGCTGGATTGCCGGTACTCATTGAGCTGACCATATCAGCATAATGCATCTGCGTGCGAATGGTGGTAAAAGCTTGTATACCGGCAGCGCCAGCAAGACCGCCAACCGTTTGCGATATACCAAAAATCACTGAAAAACTAATAATATAAGCAGGACCGTTGGCAATGGCGCGGAACATACCTTCAAATACCATCGGACCCATAAAGTACACAGCAGCAAAAGCAATCATAAACTGACTGAAATAAAACATAGCGGGAGTAGAGTTTAGCGATACGCCTGTATCTATCCATGCCCCAATCGCAATCAGTGCTACTGAAAAAATCACCGGTCGGCGTAAATCCATGGCATTGGTTTTAAAAATACTAATTACTAATGCCAGCGCACTTGCGGCTAAAATAATGGCATAAAAGACAATCAGCTGATCATTACCATAGCCTAGATTTGCTAATAACCCTGCCGCACCAACACTTTGCTCAGACAGCAAGATACGCATGACAGCGCCCGTTATCATAAAGGCAATAATCGTTCGGCTACGCATCCAGCGTACTTGTAGCATCGGGTTTTTACGATGCGTCTCAATCCATAACGCAATAGCAATGGTCACGACAGCTATGATAAGCGGGTAGCTGAGCCAAGGCGTCGTCCACCATAAAATACGCCCTTGTACCAAAAATACGGATAATGCTGCAAGACCACTAGCAAAAAAGGCAAAGCTGACAATATCAAGTTTTTCAAACACCTTTTCCGTATTGCCGGGCGGTAGCTCTAGAATGTTGATGAGCGCAAAACACATTAGTGCTAAACCAACTTGAAATAAAAATAAGCCTTCAAGCTGACCATCAACAGCAAGGTAGGGCGAGATGATACGCGATAACGGAATACCGAATTGTACCAAGCCAAAGCCCAAAATTAGCCCGCTGATACGCCGCGCCGTCGGCATACCTTGTAGACAGTAAAAAATAGACAATACCGTCATCGCACTGGCAACCACGCCACTAAAACCACGGGCAATCAGCTCTAGATAGTAAGGCTCAATACTAATGCCAGTGGTTGAGCTGATCAGATGACTACTGACTAACCACTGCATACTGGTCGCTGAGAGCAAAAAGAATAGAGTAATTTTACTAAATAACGAGATACCGAACTGTTGGCGAATTTTGTACAGCAGCACGGTAACACAGGCATTGGTCATATTGTAAGCGACCGATATCCAGCCACCTTCAACAGGCGTTAAGCCCATTTCACCTTGGATTTGAGTTAGATTGGCGACCAGCAAGCCATTTTGGAAACTTGCCGTTATGCCGATAAAAATGCCGATAAGTAAATAAAATACTTTTCGGCGCGCAGGATGATCAGGGGTGGCAGGCGAGCCCAGCATAAACGGCTGTTCATGGGGCTTGAATTGATAGTCAGTACTCATGGGCTATATATCGTCTGTATAAATGGTTGGTGTAATTTCATGGACTCTCTCCCAATTATCAGGCTTTGCCGAATGAGCGCAAATATGCATGGTCAGCTAGACGCATGCCGTTTTTATCTTAGTAATTATTTCTAAGAACTATAATTTTTCTGAAAACTACAATTATAATCTACAGTTATGATAGAAAAACAAAAATAGCCCAAGACGTGCTTGAGCTATTTTATCATAGTTTTAATTATCGTTCGCGTTTAGGTGAACCCAACTCTTAGTTAAGTATCGTTAAGCTAGGTGTCATTAAGCCGCGCTCGTTTCATCATAATTCGTTTCTAATCGCATGGCACGCTGATAACTATCAAGCGTACTAAGCTGATGAGCATAGTGGGAAATATGAGGATAACGCTCTAGCTGTTTACTTTTGGCAAGCATAATCAAATCAAACGACAGCATAAAATCTGCACCGCTGAGCTTATTACCCACGATAAATGACTTGCCTGCAATCTCATCATTTAGATAGCTCAATAGCTTGTGTTTTTCGTGAGCGATATAGCCTTGCAAAAACTCATTATCACCAGCGCCTGCTTTATTGGTAAATAATTCAAGCAATAAAGGCACCATCAGCGAGCTTTCAGCAAAGTTAATCCACTGTAAATAATGACCATAATCTGCGCTATCGGTAGCAGGGCGCAGAGTATCAGGTGCAAAATGCTCAATCAATAGCTCAGTAATGGCACCTGACTCTGTATAAATTTCACCATTCATCTCAATAACCGGAGACTTGCCCAACGGATGTACCGCTTTTAGGCTGTCTGGCGCTAGATGCGTTTTGGCATCGCGCTGATGGCTAATGAGTTCATAAGGTTGCCCCAATTCTTCTAACAGCCATAGAATGCGCAACGAGCGTGATTGATTGAGATGATGTAAGCGAATCATGAATTTAGCCTTTTTGCGGTGGGTTTTAGGCTATTAAGCCTGTATTTCGGCCATTAAACGCTTGGCGGCTTCTTCTGATGACGCTGGATTTTGACCCGTGATCAGCAAGCCGTCTTCGACCACAAACGATTCCCAATCAGTGCTTTTTTCGTAGTTGCCACCATTGGCTTTTAGCGCATCCTCTAATAAAAAAGGCACGACGTCAGTGAGCTGAACCGCTTCTTCTTCGGTATTACTAAAGCCTGTGACTGTTTTGCCTTTGACCAGATATTCGCCATCGATTTTAACGTTTTTGAGCGCAGCAGGAGAATGGCAGACAAAAGCAACGGGCTTATCTTGTTTGATGAATGTCTCAATTAATTCAATCGAGTTTTTATCAACGGCTAAATCCCACATTGGACCATGACCACCCGGATAGAATACCGAATCAAAATCTTCCGCTTTCATATCAGCCAGTTTTTTGGTTGTTGCTAGATGCTCTTGTGCCTCAGAGTCTGCTTTAAAGCGTTTAGTATCTTTGGTTTGGGTGTCTTCAGTATCACTACTTGGATCTAGTGGTGGTTGACCGCCAGCAGGAGAAGCAAGCGTAACATTGACACCGGCATCTAAAAAAGCGTAGTAAGGCGCAGCAAATTCTTCTAGCCAAAAACCAGTCTTTTTACCAGTATCACCCAATTTATCGTGTGAAGTTAGTACCATTAAAATATTCATAATTGTCCCTGTTTATTATTGAAAGTTATTATTGAGGTTTATTATTGAAGCCTATCAGTGCTGTGTTACAGCCGGTATCGAGAAGTAACGCTATCAAAAACGAGTAACGTTAAAAAACCGACTGCTGACAGTATTCATCTTTTGAGAATGACTTTCAGTGGCTGTCTTAACAAGTTATGTTGTTAACTGGTTATTTTCATAATTTTTATATGAGCTATCAGCTATTTAACGTCAGCCACTTTAATCACTGTTTTACCAAAGTTCTTACCATCTAACATGTCAAAGAAAGCTTGTGGCGCTTGTGCTAAACCATCGACTTGATGTTCTTTGGTTTTAACATCACCTGATTCAAGCCATTTGCTCATCGTAGCTAAGAATTCTGGAAAGTGATCGCTATACTCTTCAAAGATAATAAAACCTTTGACTGTTAGACGCTGTCTTAATATCAAGCCCATTAATACGCCCAAACGATCGCCACCTTCAGGCAGCTCAGTAGCGTTATATTGTGAGACCAAGCCGCATACTGGGATACGGGCATGAGCATTAAGCAATGGCATGACAGCATCAAATACTTTGCCACCGACGTTTTCATAATAAATGTCGATACCATCTGGACATGCGGCTTTCAATTGTTCAGCAAAGTCATCGGCTTTATGGTCAAGACAAACATCAAAGCCTAACTCTTCAACCGCGTAAGCACATTTATCTGCACCACCTGCCACGCCAACAGTACGTAAGCCTAATTGATTACCGACTTGTCCAACAGTTGCGCCAACAGGACCCGTTGCCGCCGCGACGACTAAGGTTTCGCCTTTTTTTGGTTTACCGATATCAGTCAAACCCATGTAGCCTGTGAAGCCGGGCATACCAAGCACACCCAAGCCATAAGAAGTGTTTGCCATGTTTTTATCGAGTTTTAGGACGCCTTCGCCATCGCTGACACTATAGTCCTGCCAGCCCGAGTTCGATACTACCAAATCACCGACGGCAAATGTATCGATATTAGATTCGACCACTTGCGCAACCGTTCCGCCTAGCATAACATCGCCAATTTCTAATGGGTCAGCGTAGCTTGCGGCATCACTCATACGTCCGCGCATATAAGGGTCAAGCGATAAATATACGGTGCGTAATAGCATCTCGCTTTGATTGGGTTTTGGAATCTCGCCAGTAGCCAATTCAAAATTATCGGCAGTTGGTGCGCCATGTGGGCGGCTTGCCAGTTTGATTTGACGGTTTTGTTGTTGGTTTTGCTGCTCATTGAAGCTCATGATAAATCGCCTTATTTTATTTATTAGTTTATTTATCTTTAATATAACAGCCACTCAATACTGAACTGAAGGACTGCTATTTGTTGCTAATTTATAAAGCGACTAAGCGTTACTGCTAACAGCACGCTCTAGGATGCGACGTGATACTGCCAAGTCGTTTTTACCATGCTCACCCAATTTCACCATGCCATGTACTTCTAACTGCTTCATGATAGGATCAATAGCTGCTGCATCTAACTCTGCATCTTCTAAGCTGACCGGCAGTCCAAGCTCACGGAAGAAGTTTTCAGTCTGTTTGATAGCCGCTTCAATGATGGCGTCATCATTCAGCTCAGCACCATTATTGTCAGCTGTAATATTCCAAACATTGCGTGCATATTGAAGCAACTTGTCTTTTTTGCTGTCTTTAAGCTCACGCATTACAGACGGCAGTACAATGGTTAACGTGCGCGCATGGTCAATCGCGTGCAATGAAGTCAATTCATGACCAATCATATGCGTTGTCCAATCTTGAGGCACACCTGTACCAATCAGACCATTCAATGCCATAGTCGCTGTCCACATGATATTTTTACGCGTCTCTAAATTCTCTGGATCAGCTTTGACTGCGGCACCTTCTTCAATCAGAATTTTAAGTAAACTCTCAGCAAAGGCATCTTGAACTTTTGCATTGACTGGATAGGTTAAATACTGTTCCATCACATGGACAAAGGCATCAGCTACACCGTTCATCACTTGGCGTTCAGGAAGCGTCAAAGTTTTAGTCGGGTCTAGAATTGAAAACTTAGGGAAAGTAAGCGCATTACCAAACGGCAGCTTTGCTTGACGTTCACTATAGTTAATCACGCCGCCTGAGTTCATCTCAGAGCCAGTCGCTGGAATAGTCAATACCGCACCCAAATCAACCGCTGAGTCGATGTTTCGGCAATAGCTGGTCAGCGCATTCCATGCTTGCTCGCGTGATACCGTACCGTCTTCTTCTGTCAATGACGATACCAGCGCGACAAACTTACTGCCATCGATGACTGAGCCACCACCAACTGCCAATAAGAAGTTAATATTATGTTCATTGACCATATCAGCTGCTTTTAGTAGCGTTGTAAATTCTGGATTGGCTTCAATACCACCAAACTCAAATACTTCGCGATTGCCACTGGCTGCTAATGCCGTTTTAACTTCATCTAACGTACCTGTGCGCTGTGCTGAACCGCCACCGTAAGTAATTAGCACACGAGCGTCTGTTGGTACAAGCTCAGCTAACTTCTCGATTTGACCTTCACCAAAGACGATACGAACGGGATTGTAATATTGAAAGTTATTCATGAAATTCCTAATAGATTGATAAGTATAAGAAGAGTGTTTAATAGCGAAAAGATTATGCAGATCATTTGCATCTGTTGGCATTGTACATTAATTAGACCGGTCGTCTAGTAATTATATTTAATATTTACAAAAATATCGTATAAGCATGTCAGCCGATATTAATTTAATTGTATTGTGTGATTGAATTTTTGATAGTAATGCTTAATGTTTTTATTAAGACAAAATATTAATAAGATATCCTTATTTAACGCTAGATTGTTATGAGTCAAACAAGGATGAGTAAAGCAGAAGGATAGATGAGGTGACAGATAAAAACGGTGAAAAGAGCGATTGTAAAGTAAAAGAATTATCGACCCATTGCGGTAGTGGTCATCAGCCATACTTCTGCTAATGGTGTATCTGTTTGACTAATCTTAGCCACTAAGCTAGCACCTAACCAAGCAAAGTACCAACGCTTTGCCATACTCTCGGCAGCAATATTATCAGCTCGAGGAACAGAACCGTCTGCCCAACCTGCTTTAATTTGAGTTGCAAGCCAAGTAATGGTTTGCTGGTAGCCTGCATGTAATACCATACGCATTGGCTCCGACATATCGGCAACTTCGGCACTCAGCTTCACGACCAAGCATTTTTCATGGTCACAGTTATTTTGCTGGGTGTCATACCAGTTTTGAAAGTAATCATACAATTTTTGCTGAGCGCTAACATCTTGTGACCCAATAACGTTCAGGCGCTGTTTATACTGGGTAAAGTAGTGACTGATAATTGCCTCACCAAAGGCTTCTTTTGACGCGAAATAATGATAAAAAGAGCCCTTGGGCACGCCTGCGGTATCTAAGATTTGCTTGATACCAACAGCAGTAAAACCCTTCTGTGCAATGAGCTTGTAGCCCGTCGTGAGTAGATGCTCTTTGGTATTTGAAGGAACAATATTTGAAAGCTCGTTATCAGTATTCAATATGTTTATAGTATTGGGTATAGACATGTGACTTATGTTCTCCTTAGAGAGACTAATTATTTAAGATGGTTTAACAAATTTATAAGTATTAATTGGCAAGTTACGTTTGCTCAACAAACAACAGGTTTAAAAGATTCTAATTTTTATATCGTTTATGTTAGCATTAGACCAGTCGTCTAGCAAGTTACGTTTGTTATCGTATGCTGCTATTGCTTATTAAACGTGTTACGGAATCTGATAGACGGCCATGATACGTTATAGCCACACTCTAATAATATTATTAAATAAAAAATAGGAACAATTATGTCAACAGAAACTAAAAATACGCAGGTAAATGTTTATACAGATTTTCATTTGCAATATATATCAGGCGAATGGAAAAAAGGCGATGATGATAGCATTAATACCGATACCAATCCGTTTAACGGTGAAACCTTGGTTAAGATTCAGCAAGCAACGGATAAGCAGCTAGATGAAGCTTATCAAGCGGCGAACGAGGCTCAAAAAAAGTGGGCGCAGCAAACCCCGAACGAACGTGCTGCTATACTTTATAAGGTAGTCAGTATCTTTGATCAGCGTCAAGATGAGATTGTTGATTGGCTAATCAAAGAGTCGGGCAGTACGCGTATTAAAGCGATGGTCGAGTTTAGCAGTGCGCGGGCGATTACCCTTGAAGCGGCAAGTTTCCCTAATCGGGTGCATGGCGAGATCCGCTCGTCGAATACACCGGGTAAAGAGAACTTTATTTATCGTGAGCCGATGGGTGTGATTGCGGTGATCAGCCCATGGAATTTCCCGCTCCATTTAACCCAGCGCTCGATTGCGCCAGCATTGGCATTGGGGAATGCAGTAGTGTTAAAGCCTGCTAGTGATACGCCGATTACCGGTGGGTTGCTGCTGGCAAAAATATTCGAAGAAGCGGGTTTGCCAAAAGGTCTGCTCAATGTCGTTGTTGGTAGCGGTAGCGAAATTGGCGATGCTATCGTTACCCATGATATTCCAAGTTTGGTCTCCTTTACCGGTTCAACCTCAGTGGGTAAACATATTGGTGAATTAGCTAATGGCGGCGACTATATTAAACAGGTAGCGTTAGAGCTTGGTGGGAATAGTCCATTTGTGGTGTTAAAAGATGCCGATATTGAGCAGGCTGTGAAAGCCGCTGCCTTTGGTAAATTCTTACATCAAGGTCAGATTTGTATTGCGATTAACCGTATCATTGTCGAAGATGAGATTTATGACGATTTCGTGACGCGTTTTGTCGCGCATGTTAAGACCTTAAACGTCGGCGATCCTAGCAAAATTGATACGGCAGTCGGTCCGATTATCAATGAAAAACAAGTCAAGTCGCTTAAAGAGAAAATTGCTAAATCTCAGGATGAAGGCGCAAAAATGCTCTTAAGTGGCAAGATAAAAGGGCAAGTTGTACCACCGCATGTATTTACTGAAGTAACGCGTGAGATGGACTTGTCTTGCAACGAAGTATTCGGTCCTTTGGTCGGTATCATCCGCGCCAAAGATGAAGACGATGCGCTGTCGATTGCTAACGACTCTATGTATGGGCTATCAAGTGCGGTGTTTACTCAAGATATGGCAAAAGGCTTGCGCTTTGCTCGTGGTATCAAAGCCGGCATGACCCATATTAATGATATCTCGGTAAATGATGAAAGCAATGTACCCTTTGGCGGAAAGAAAAACTCAGGTATCGGGCGCTTTAACGGCGAGTGGATACTAGAAGAATTTACTACATTACATTGGATTTCAGTGCAGCATACGCCGCGCGATTATCCTTTTTAGAAGCAGCCTTTTTAAGCAGTTTGGATTAAATTTTACTATGAAAAAAGACTGCCTATAAGGCAGTCTTTTTTTTTGCAATTATAATGACTTTATTTTTTCATTTAACATGAAAGCCTAGTAAGCTTTGTATTTCCTCAATGGTTATATGTCTGATGAGCGCTTGCTCTTCAACCGTCAAGCGGTTGGTATGTTCTTTTAACATGCTATAAAGACTACGGGCAATCTCAGATGTCGTAGCGTAATACATCTGCGGTTCTTCTTTGGTTAGTTTTATCAAAAATTTATCAAGCAATTGACGTTTGTGAAGCGCAGCGTTTTCTTCGGTTCTTTCAGTCATGATATTCTCCTAGGGATGAAACATTTAAGCAGTCAGTTCAATGATAGTCAATGAGTGTATTGCAAGTGAGAAATCATGAAGTAGGGTTGTAGATATCTGCAAAATACCATTGAATAACTTATAACATTCATTTAATATGAATCTTTAGGGTAATTCTTTTAACTTTATAATAAGAAGTCCGTTATGCAATCAATTAATTTGCCCAGTAAACCACCAAGTTCTCCGCATTCTATCCTTAATTTGAGCTTTCGGGTATTTTTCAGTGCAGGGGCAATTTTTGCCATTATAACCATGGCATTGTGGGCATTTGTCTTTACCGGACATACAAATATTGATGCGCAAATATTAAACCCAAACTATTGGCACGGTCATGAGATGGTTTATGGCTATGCGTTAGCCATCGTTGCAGGGTTCTTGTTGACCGCAGTAAAGACGTGGACCGGCGTTATGATGCCATACGGTTATAAGCTGTTAGGCATTTTTATCTGCTGGTTGCTGGCACGTTTGGGTTGGATAGCATTTGGTTTGGGCATTGATATTGGACTTGAACAAAGTGCTTGGTTATATATAGCAGCAGTGTTTGATTTACTGTTTGTTGGATCAATGGCATTTGCGATTTTTAGGGCAGTATGGCAAGGGAAGCAGTATAAGCAAATGGGTATTTTAGCAAAGCTTATGCTACTGACGCTCGGCAATGGCTTATGTTATTGGGGAATTATCAGCGCCAATATGACTTTAACTAAAACAGGCGTCTATTTGGGTTTTTATCTTATCATTGGCTTGGTATTGACCATCGGTCGCCGGGTATTACCGTTTTTTATTGAGCGTGGTTTAAGTGTTCCGAATGCAGCAGGCGTGGCGGAAACGGTGATAGTACGTAATAGTAAGGCGCAAGATATCGCAAGTTTGCTATTCTTCTTCGCGTTTTTTATCATTGATTTATTTTATCCCAATAAATATTTACTGACCATTAGCGCTCTTGGCGTGGCAGTGGTCAATATCGTACGCTTGATGGGCTGGTATCATCATGGTATTCGGCAAAAGCCGTTGTTATGGTCGCTGTTTATCGCGTTTTCGGGCATGTGTGTGAGCTTTATATTGTATGCGCTACAGCCGTGGCTTGGTTATAATCATAGTATTGCCATGCATGGATTGGCAATATCCGGTATTGGCCTGATGACGGTGGCAATGATGGCGCGTGTGTCGCTTGGGCATACAGGACGTAGTATTCATACGCCACCTAAAACAGTTAATATCATGTTTGGCTTGATGGTATTGGTATTCATTAGTCGTGTGCTGTTACCCCTTATTGATAATAGCCATTATTTATGGTGGATTACTATTGCCCAAGGGGCTTGGGTTGCTTGCTTTGTATTGTTTTGCAGCAGCTATTTGCGCATCCTAGCAAGTCCGCGCCCAGATGGTTTATTTGGTTGATCGTTATTAAAAAGTATAAAAAAAGAGAGGTTTTAGATGAGATTAACCAATTATAGTGACTATGCACTACGCTCTTTGATTTATTTGGCGACTAAACCCGATCCGTATTTATTGGCGAATATCAGTGATATTGCTAATAGTTATAACATCTCTAAAAGTCATTTAACCAAGATTATTCATCAATTGGGGCAACTTGGTTATATCGATAGTGTGCGTGGTAAAAACGGTGGCATTCGCTTAGCGCGCGCGCCAGAAGATATTAATTTGGGTATATTGATTAAGCAAATAGAGCCGGATTTTGCGCTGGTTGAGTGTTTTGCGACATCACGCATGACGGTTGACGCTACTAATAAATCGCCTAATAAGCAAGAGAGTACACAAAGTGTTGAGCAAAGTATTGGGAAAAATCAGCCATCTACTATTGTTACTGATGAGATTATTTTAATTAATGAACATGAGCGCTCTAATCAACAGGCGCTAGGCTGCGTAATTAGTCCTGTATGCCAGTTAAAAGGCGTATTTTTTGAAGCATTAACCGCATTTATTACGGTACTTGAGCGCTATACGTTGGCAGATGTTATTACTAATAAAGACGAGTTGTTAGCGTTATTATCATAAAGCGTTTAGACAATCATTTATTATTCAATATAAAAAAGCGCCAAGACTGATTAAGTAGTCTTGGCGCTTTTTACGGTTCATACAATCAACATGGCTATTTTAACTGCCGCCAAGTATCAATAATAATTAGCTAGGAATAATATTAATGGCTAAGCTGTTCTACTTTGCGGTTACCTTGCGACTGTACCGGGCGATTATTACCGTCATATAAGTCAGATAACACTGCAAACTGCGCGCGGTCAAGGGTTAAGGGTTGCTTGCTCAAATACCATTGTACTTGTTCTGAGCATGGTGGCGTGGTGAGCGAGCCTGCATAATGATAAAAAGTGGCAGCGGCAGGAGCAAGCGCTGACAAGTTCATAGCCATAATGATTTCATCGTCGTTTTCGCTAGTTAGCTTGGTTCCTTTAATTAATGGTTTTAATAGCTCGTTGGCTTTACCAATCTCTAGCATCACGCCAATCACTGCAAGGTTACCTTTGCTATTAGCATGGACAAAATGAATCTCACCAGGATAGTTTTGACCGCCAAACTGATGCTCACTTGGCGTATGGTAATGGAATTGCTTGAGCACATAAGTATCATCATTTAAACGTATGCTGTTTTCTTCAGTCGTTGGCGTATACACGACCGTATGTCCATTATCATGGATGCGAATATTACTGGCTTGACGATAGTTAACCACGGGTGCGGTAGCAGCACTAGTTGTCACTTTGATGATATTAATAGGCGACTGCGCACTACCAATTTTGCAAGTACTTGCGCCTTCAACATCGCCCCAAGACTCAGGACCATTGTGTCCTGTATATGACCATTTTGGGTGATGAACGTCTTTAACCACTACATTGTTGGTAGTAATATTTGATTTGGCAGTTTGAGTGCTCTGTTGGGTGGTAGAGGTACAAGCGGCGATACTGACAGCACTAATCGCTATCATAGCTACGGTTAAATAATGACGAGTCATATAAAAGTCCTTAATATAGTTTTGGGTGATTCAAATGTAAAAACTTACTCAGTCTATCAATGGAAACTTAATAGTTTCATTAGAGCGTATTAACTGATAGCAATATTTTCAGCATAGGTTGTAACAGAATAATACTGCCAAGGCAAATTTTTGTTCAACTATTGGCTAAAAATTGAATAGTTAATCTATATAAAATACTTAATTATTTTGATAAGTTAATACTGAAAAATATTGCAAATAGATAGTTATCCGGTGAAACTGTTGTCATTAGCTTATGTCATATTGATTACTGTTTAACAAATTTGCATAATAACAGCATGCTATTTCTTTTAATTTTTTAGGACTGAACATGAAATTATTTTATAAGATGAGCACTTCAGCAGTGTTAGCAGCGATGTTATTAACGGGTTGTAACAGCTTAAGTACTGATAATAACTCTAATAAAAACACCGTGGTTCAAGTAACCCAAACTCCGCCAACACCGCAAACAGGTTTTCGCTTTAGCGCGGCTGAGAATTTTGATATTGCCAATAAAAACAGACTGTCTTATCGCAATTTTTATTCAAAACCATCAGAGGGCGTCGATGCCAAATGGTTTGATGCAGTAAAACGTGGCGATTTGCCAACGGTCAAATATATGGTAGCCAATGGACAGAATTTAGAAGTCAAGGATACAGGGAATCTTGACCAAACGGCACTAGGTTGGGCGGCATTTATCGGCTATGAAGACATGGTGGATTATTTAATCAGCAAAGGTGCGAGCATTTATGCAACCGATAAAGGCGACGTTTATAACGTCATGAAATCAGCTACCTTAGGTGGAAATGTTAATATTGTTAGAAAAGCACACAAATTATTAAATGCTAAAGCGCCCGTAAATCTAAATGATCAGACGCAAGAAAGTGACGGCGAAACCTTGATTATGGTAGCGGCAAGTAATAATCGTATTGAAACGGTCAAATATTTATTAACGCAAGGTGCCAATCCAAATCTAGTGGCAACGACTAAAGATAAAAAAATGGGCTCATATAACCAAGGTGCTTATTCGTATGCGTGTACGCGCAATTTGGTAGATATGCAAAAGCTACTAGCAGCGAACGGCGCAATCAATCATCGCACAGGTAAAGCCAGCTGCGAATAAGCATTTTGCTGTGTTTTAGGTGGTGTTGATTAACGCATTAAATGGCATATTTTAAAAAGGCTACCATTATAATAGTAGCCTTTTTTATGCGTTTTAGATGGTCATTCAAAACGATTCAAAGTCTAAGTAGACGTTTCAATGTGATACCATAATATACCTGTTATGACAAATGCCAGATAACTATAAATTAAGCTAAGCTTAGGTATCTAGATGCCTATTATCTTCCACTCACGCTGAAATAATAGCGTCCAATACAGTCAGTAAACTTGTGAATAAACCCATCAGTCCGACTCAAAAAGATCGTCTATTGCCGTTGTCTCCGCAAACCGATGCGCCTTCTTGGGTGCTAAAAATGACGATGTGTATGATTGGTATGTTTGCCTTTTTACAAGTGTATTCCATTCAAGCGGTGCTGCCGGTATTGATGGTGGATTTTGCGGCGACTGAAGTACAAGCTGGAATGGTTGTTGGGGCAACGGTAATGGCAATTGCGATTATGTCGCCATTTTTGGGTATGCTCTCTGACGCGGTCGGGCGCAAGTCCTTTATCGTTGGGGCGTTATTTTTTTTAGCGATACCGACCGCACTCATTGCTCAAAGCCCTAGTATTGCTTGGATGGGTGCTTTTCGCTTCATGCAAGGGTTATCCGTTCCCGGTATTACGGTGGTGACCATTGCTTATATTGGCGAAGAATTTAAAGGGCGTGCGGTCACTGAGCTGATGTCGTTTTACGTTTCTGGCTCTGTACTTGGTGGCTTTTTAGGGCGCTTCTTACTTGGGCATTTACATGAGTTTATGGGCTGGCGGCATGGCTATTATGTGATGGCAGTCATGACATTAATAGGCGGCGTGTGGGTTGGTAAAATGCTACCGCAATCACGCTGCTTTAAAGCCAATCCGAATTTTCGCTCAGCAATACAGACGCTAGGCGAGCATTTGACCAATCGTTATGTAGTGACTGCATGTCTGCTTGGCTCGTGCGTATTATTTTCGCTTGTCGGCTGCTTTACTTTTATCAATCTGCATCTTGCTGGCACGCCTTATGAGTTAAGTACAGGCGCGCTTGCCAATATATTTGCGGTGTATTTAATTGGTGTGGTTATTACGCCTTTATCGACCACTTTGTTACGGCGTTTTGGATCAGCACGTACGGTGCGCGTCGCAGTCGTCTTTTCGATGATAGGCGTGTTATTAACGTTGGTAGCGCCATTATGGGGCATCATTATTGGGCTTGCTATTATGTCGTCGGGTGTCTTTGTGACCCAAGCCGCGACCATCAGCTATATCGCTGTCAATGTCGAAAAAGGGCGCTCACTAGCTTCTGGTTTGTATTATATGGGCTATTACGCGGGCGGTACGATGGGCGCATGGCTGTGCGGCTTGGCGTATGCGCGTGGCGATTGGTCGATGACGGTAGGGCTGTTATTAGTCGTGCAAATATTGGCATTATTGATAGCTAGCTTTGGCATGGTAAAGACTAAAGCACGTACGGCTTAAGCTTCGTATCCGCTAACATAACTTTGCTAGCTATAAAACTATAATAAACGAACGTTCAGTATGGTTACGTTTACGTGGCGACACTTTACAGGGTATTGATTTGTTCATATTATCAATGGGTAGGCTTAATTAATTAACGTTAATTAAGCAATAAAGACTATTAATTAAGCATAATTAAAAATAAATGGTCAAACTTTCACCCATGACAACAAGGACGTTAATATCATGTCAAATGCTTATCCGAGTGCGCCTTCTGCCTATGAGTTTCCTCTACTAATTAAGCAATTATTGAACCGTGCTAAGACTGTGTCGCAAGACCAAGAAATTGTTTATGCCGATAAAAAGCGTTTTACTTATAAGGATTTATTTAACCGTATTAATCGCTTGGCGAACGTTTTAGACGGATTGAATCTTGCTGCCGGTGATGTTATTGCGGTCATGGATTGGGACAGTCATCGTTATTTAGAGTCTTACTTTGCCGTGCCAATGTCGCAGTATATTTTGCAAACGGTGAATGTTCGCCTGTCACCGGACAAGGTGCTGTATACCATTAATCATGCCAAGCCTAAAGTACTGCTGCTCAATTCTGAATTTGCCCCACTTGTTAAAGACTATCAGTTTGAAAACTCTAGTATTGAGCATATTATCTGGCTTGATGATAATGATGTAACCTCCGAAAACGTTTTTGGCAGTAATCAAAGTCGCGTCACTGGCGAGTACGAGGCGTTACTGGAAGCTGCAAAGGATAGTTTTGACTTTCCCGATTTTGATGAAAATACCATTGCCACTACCTTCTATACGTCCGGGACAACAGGCGATCCTAAAGGCGTGTTTTTTAGCCATCGCCAATTGGTTTTGCACACGTTGGCAGAAGCAGCATCACTTGGTATGTTGCCGGATAAGCAGGGCGTCAGCTATGGCGACGTCTATATGCCGATGACCCCGATGTTCCATGTGCATGCGTGGGGCTTTCCCTTTACTGCCACCATGACTGGTCTCAAGCAAGTGTATCCGGGTCGTTATGCGCCAGATACTTTGGTCGATTTAATTATTAATGAGAAGGTCAGTATTACCCATTGCGTACCAACGATTTTGCAAATGGTGCTCAAAGAAGCGCAAGATCGTGATGTTAATTTTAATGGGCTAAAAATGATTATTGGCGGCTCAAGACTGACCGAAGGCTTGGCAAAAACCGCCTTAACACAAGGTATTGAGGTTTATACTGGCTATGGCATGTCAGAGACAGCACCGCTTATTAGCCTAACAGATTTTAGCCTTACTGAACCTAAAATGAGCGAAGAAGAAAACATTGCTCGTCGCTGTATGACCGGTAAGCCAGTGTTAATGGTCGATGCTCAAATTTGGGATGAGCACAATCAACCTGTCGGTACAGGTAAAGAACATACCGGTGAGTTGGTGCTGCGGGCGCCATGGTTGACCCAAAGCTACCTAAAAAATGACGATGCAGGCAAGGAGCTATGGGAAAACGGCTATATGCATACCCAAGATATCGCCTATATGCAAACTGATGGCACAATAAAAATCACTGATCGCCTCAAAGACGTGATTAAATCCGGTGGTGAGTGGATATCCTCGCTTGAGATTGAAACTATCTTATCGCTACATCCAGCAGTGGCTGATGTATCGGTGATCGGTATTCCAGATAAACAATGGGGCGAGCGCCCGTTAGCTTTGATTGTTCTTAAGCCCAATTGTCAGGACACCAGCAGCGATAATATAAAAGCCATCGCTGAACAGGCAGCTAGTAAAGGCATGATTCCGAAATACGGTGTGCCTAGTGAATTTAAATTTGTCGATGAATTACCGAAAACCTCTGTCGGCAAACATGACAAAAAAGTCATGCGTGAGATGTATGCTGAACCAAATAAAGCATAATTATTCTTTATTTATAATCTTAATTGATGAGTAGTTGAGCTTTATTCATCGCTCTGTTAAATTTAAGCTAACATATTCTAAACCGATACTTTATGTATCGGTTTTTATGTTTATTTAGTATGACTTTTCTAATTTTTAATTTCTGATAGGTCTTTTTTATGACAAAAAATAGCATCGATAGTCAAGATAATGCTGCTAAACATCAATACGATACTTTATCTGATGATGTTTCTAATTCACAAGACACGCCCGTGATTTTTAATACTTTACTCACAGATAGCGGTCATCTCATTGGCATCATGACCCTTAATGTACCCAAATCATTAAATGCGCTTAGTGTAGAGATGTGCAAACTATTATCACAGCAGCTCGCAAAGTGGCAGGAAGATAATAATGTGGTGGCAATTTTGCTAAAAGGGTCGGGCGATAAGGCGTTTTGTGCGGGTGGTGATATTCGTAAGCTTTATAACAGTATGTCCGATGATGCGCCAATACCAAACCCTTATGCGACAGAGTTTTTTACCAATGAATACCGCTTATTAAGACAAATGCACTTTTACCCTAAGCCGTTAATACTGTGGGGTGATGGTATTATTATGGGTGGCGGTATGGGTCTGTTTGCCGCTTGCAGCCATCGCATCGTGACTGAACGTACGCGTTTTGCCATGCCAGAGGTGACGATTGGCTTGTTTCCAGATGCGTCTGGTAGTTGGTTTTTGCCACGGATGCCTGCCAAAATGGGATTGTTTTTAGGGCTGACGGGAGTCCAATGTACGGGTGGTGATGCGTTATTGGTGAATTTGGCAGAATATGCCGTAGCAAGTCATAATTATGAGACCGTTTTACAGTATTTAATTGACAGTGATTGGCAATCGCTCACTACTTCTGATAAGGAAAATGATCTTAATATAAGTCATTCTGCTATGGCGCATAGTATAACCAGCCGCGCGTTAGCAGCCTTACCAGTCGCTATTTTACCAGAGAGTAAACTTGGGCAATACTGGCGACCGATTCAGCGCTTAATGAACAGTGGCGGCTTGGCAGATATTGACGCCATATTGCAAAATGATACAGCACTGGCACAGCTTGATGCTGAATTTGCAGCTGATAAGTGGACACAAAAAGCGGTGGCAACCTATCGGCATGGTTGTCCCGTTACCGTTACCTTAGCTTATAATCTCTATCAGCAGAGTAGTCAGCTCTCGCTAGAGCAAACATTATATCTAGAGACCAATGTTGCTGTGCATTGTGCTGCTAATCCCGATTTTAGAGAAGGCGTGCGCGCATTACTTATTGATAAAGATAAAAAGCCACAGTGGTCACGCTCATTGGCAGAATGTTTAACTGCAGAAGGCAGCCAATATATTCGCCAACACTTTACCAGCCCTTATCCTAACGGCGCACATCCACTCGACGAGTGGTTAGGTAGTAACGCGCTTGGTGCACAAAAGGTTCGTTAAGCAGACTTAGTCATAAATAAAGTGACCGTTAAAAACCAAGGTCGCTTTATTTAGCTTTGCAAATCATAGACCAAGCCTTGAATATCCTGTGCCGCCTGTTGTAAACGTGGCACATGGCTGAGTAGCTCTTCTAAAGATACCCGAATCGTTGGACCATGCACATATAGCGATGCTAAATAACGCGATTTTTTATCCAATATCGGTACAGCAACCGTCACCATCTCTGAGATAAACTCCTCATTATCGATACCGACTCCGGTTTTAGCGATACGATCAAGTTCAGCGTTGAGCAAGTCTATATCCACAATCGTGTTCTTGGTGAATTTACTCAGTGCCAAGCTATTCAACATCTTACGGCGGCTGGCTTTAGACAACTGACTCAAGTACAGCTTGCCCGTTCCTGTACACCACATTGGCGACTTTGCCCCAACCGGTAAATAAATCTGTAATGGTAATTCTGTTTGTACGCGATTGGTATACGTCATATTCATCTGATACGGAATTGCAATACCGCATGATTCCTTAACATCATCAACCAATCTCTGCAAAATAACTTGACGCTCATTAAAGAAGTGGCGCTGTTGCCATAGCTCAACGCTTAAATTGCGCACGCGCTTACCGGGGACAATACCGCCAGTAATATCTACCGCAACAAAACCTTCATCAACTAAATTTTGAATTAATCGATGAATAGTAGGTTTAGGGATATCGAGCACTTGCGATAATTCAAGAGGGAAAATAGGCTTAGGTGCATAAGATACCGCTGCAATAATCTCTAACACACGGGTAATTGAGGAAACTTTAGGCATAAGGAGCACTCGTCAAAAAAAGGGACCAGTAATAGGTAAAATGGTACAAAATATTAATAAGTTAAAAGATAATAAGAGTCAGCACAGTATGAGTGGTTTCGCCTATTATTTAGCAGCGTTTCTAGCTGATTTCAAGCAGATAAGAGGGGCTTATTTTGTAATTAAGTGAGCATAAAATAACAAAGCAATTGGCTTGTTTATGAAATTGTTATTGAATTCTTAGCAAAACTACGACATCATGGCGCTATAGTTTGCCATATTGTTACACATAATTTGGTTTTTTATAACTAGATTATTATGTAAAAATGACGATGCATAGCCTTAACGTTATCATATTTTTTATAATAACGTATGGGTTTTTAGGAACTATGTCTTTATATTGTTATCTCTGTAGTTTAAGAGTATTGTGTAACATAAATGTCACGTTTCATGACTTCGTGTAGCAATTATTACAATATCTATGCAATCTTTACATAATGGCAAATAAAAAAGGCAACTTTAGGGGTGACTTTTTACGCCAATATTGCTTTAATCTGCTCAACAAAATGATTGTCTAAAATAAAGGCTAGATAATCGTTCTTTGTAGTTCATCTGTTTTATCTATTTGTGTTATATCTTAGGAGCTCATCATGAAACTTATTAAATTAACTGCTATTTCTGCTGCTGTCTTAGCCTCTAGTGCTGCTCTAGCAGCTCAGCCTGTTATCGTTGTTGACGATGCAGAAGTATATGAAGCTCAGCCAGTTGCTATCGCGTATCAAGCACAGCCTGTAGCCGTGGCTTATAACGCTGATGCTGGTGTTATCCGTAACACTGCTGGTGCAGTGGTTGGCGGTACTAAAACTTTCTTCCAAACAGCCCTTCATCCAGCTGCTATCAGTGCTGAAGTGGGTACGCTAGGTTATGGTGCTAATCTTGGTTGGGCACTTAACGACAAAACTGAATTACAAGCCGGTTGGGCAGGTGGTGATGTAGCTGATTTATTCGGTGGCGATTTTGATGCTAACGATGTAAACTACGACGTTGATACTGACTTTAGCAATCCTTACTTAGGCGTACAAGTACGTCCAATGGCGAATTGGTTCACTATGGGCGCTGGTATCATCGTTCCTGATAACGATATTGACGTTCGCGCTAATGCTGAAGGCGAAGGCTTTTACAAAATCGATGGTAAAAAATTCTACACTGGTGCAGCTGTAGATAAGCGCGGTGATGAAGACTTTGGTGCTGAAAACGTTGGTAACTTAGAAGGTACTATTGAGCATCGCAACAAACTTGCTCCTTATGCTACTCTTGGCTTCCGTCCTAACATCACCAATAACTTTGGTTTATTTGGCGAAGTAGGTGCGGCATATATGGGTAAAGTTAACGCTACTGTTAAGTATACAGGCGAAGAAGGTAATGCTGTAGTAGCTAACGAAGCTGCTCGTAAAGCCGAGAAAGATTTAGAAGACAAAAGCTGGTTAGAGTGGATGCCAATCGTTAAAGTTGGTGCAACTTACCGCTTCTAATAACGATTTATAGTAGATTTTTTACTATAAATGGTTAGGATAAAGAAACGACCTTCGGGTCGTTTTTTTTCGTGTTAAATAAGCTTATAATCCAGAAAACAGATTTAATTTTTATTCTTTTAGAATTGAAATATAGTTTCAGAAAACTATTAATGTTTGTTGGCTTGGCAATAAAGCAACTTCATAACCTGAATGGGCAGTAATAACAGCAATCTTTGCCAAGCAGTTTTTGTCTACAGTATCTACAAGCTTAGGAATAATATCTGCATATGATTTGCCTAACCCTTGTGCCAATGTATATTGCATTATTTTGATATTGCTTTCTTTGAGTTGCCATAACCATTTACTTATCACGTCTCGCTGAACTGTAGGTAACTTATTTAAAATCTCAATCTCTGCTGGATGATAAAAACGCTGTACTACGGGCCAAGCAATATCTTGAATTTCAACATCTATTCCAATAGCGCGGTATTTACTTAGCGCTACAGCCACTCTCGTAATCTCAATATTGCTGGCATCTTTACCGCTTGAATGACTAAAGCACACGTAATAGCGATTATTAGCCAGTCGATAAGGATAGGCGGATTCTTCTAAACTGTCTTTAATGTTCAGGTTAGTAAGAAGCGAGTCAAGCAATAAACGAACACCATGTTGCTGCTGTTGTCGTTTGCTCTGAGCGATTTGCGGTTTGGTTAAAGTGGTGTAAGGTGCTATTTGCCAATTAGTGATAAAACGAATGTCAGTATTAATAAGAAAAGGTTGCAATGGGTTGTCAAATACGAAATGCAATAGAGGTAATGGCTGAGGTGGTGAGGACGACATAAGCTGGGCAGTGGCACACCAAGTACTGGTATTAAGCTGGGTATAACAGATATGTTTTAGCGGGAATAGGGACATGGTATTTATAAATTCTATTGTAATATAATCAATCAAAAAGCCTAGTAATAACACTATTACTAGGCTTTTTCACTTTATAATGGCTACTCAAGGATTAGCCACTTAAGAGTAATCAATAGTTCTTAGTGTACATGACTAGTATGATAACTCTGCACGGCGGTTTTGACCGTAGGCAGATTCATCAGCGCCCGCAGCAGCAGGACGCTCTTCGCCATAGCTTATGACTTGAATGTTGTTAGAAGCAGCGCCTTGCGCAGCAAGATAACCACTGACAGACTGGGCACGACGTTCGCCAAGTGCCATATTGTATTCACGGCTACCGCGCTCATCGGTGTGACCTGCGATTAATACGCCAGCGCCAGGATTTGAACTTAATAAGCTTGCATGCTGATTTAGTACGCTGGCAGATTGCGAGGTAATTTCACTGCTGTCAAAGTCAAAATAGACCACGGCTTGTAAGTTATTAGCTGCAGAGATAACAGCGCCCGAGTTATTAAGATCAATACCGCCTGCATAACCGATTTGACCGCCTGGGATGCCAAGAGGCGCAACCACAACTTCAGAGGTGGCACGCTTAGTGGCACAACCTGTAGTTAACGCTACAGCAGTAGATAATATCGCTAATGCAGCAATCTTAGCAAAACCATTATGGGTGGTACGAGTAGAAAACGTAGCGTCAATAGACATGATGAACTCCTAAATTTTAATCAAATTTGTTATTGTGAATTGCTTATAATAAAACTGCTTGTAATAGAGATAGGCAATTGCTGCTCATAGTAGAAGCTATGTTACGTTATGTAAATAGCATTACTGTAAATCATGTCAAATTTTGCCGGTTAATTCAATATGCATTTTGCAATAGCTTGCATAGGTTCGTAGCCTAATCAGTCATTTGTGAGTTTGCCATTATTATTCTCATGATTATACTCATTTTACCTTAACTTATTTACACTTGAAATGTTCTAGCTTGAACCAATGTAATCATAAGGCTATTAAATCTTAGAGGTATATAATAAAAGGTAATATGACCATTCATTCAGGTGTATTTTAACTTTATTATAATGATTTTATAAATATAATCCGCTATACGATATTTGCCACTACTCAATAATAGGAATAACAATGTCTATCACTGAACAAGATGCTCAAATTATTAACTCTGAAATACCGGATGCGCCCGCACACTTGCCTTATGAAACCAGTCAAGGTAAAACCAATAAAAAAATCAATTTAAAAGACTATCAGCCGCCAAGCTATGATGTTGAGACGGTCGATTTAGATATTAAGCTGTTTGAACATTATGCGCAGGTTGATAGTACGTTACATATGGTACGACAGGCAGCTGGCGATTTGGTGTTGTTTGGCGAAGAGCTGGAATTAATGAGTCTGTCAATGAATGGTAATGTACTAGCGTCTGATGAGTATCAGCAAAATGCTGGTACGCTAACGATTGCAAATGCGCCTGATAACGTGAGTCTAGAGCTATCCGTTAAGATTTGCCCGCAGACTAATACCGCGCTTGAAGGTTTATATATTGCTGGCAGTGGTAGTGAGACGATGTTTGTGACCCAGTGTGAGCCTGAGGGCTTTCGCAAAATTACCTTTTATCCCGATCGCCCAGATGTGCTGGCGATATTTACCACCCGTATTGAAGCCGATAAGCGTTATCCAACATTATTAGGCAATGGCAACTTGGTTGAGCAAGGCGAGGTTACGGACGCGCCAGAGCGTCATTATGCGATTTGGCATGACCCAACCAATAAACCAAGCTATCTGTTTGCCTGCGTGATTGCTGACTTAGATGTATTGACCGATTCTCATACTACCAGTGAAGGTCGTAACGTGACGCTTGAGCTGTATGCCAAATCAAGCGATATTGAAAAATGTCACGTGGGTATGCAAGCGCTGAAAGATTCAATGGTTTGGGATGAGGTTAATTATGGGCGCGCTTATGACTTAGACCGTTATATGATTGTTGCTGTCAGTCAATTTAATATGGGAGCAATGGAAAATAAAGGGCTAAATATTTTTAATACTGCTTGTGTATTATCAAGTCCAGAAACCACGACAGATAGCCGCAGCTTTACTGTCAAAGCAGTGATTGCTCATGAATATTTTCATAACTGGACGGGTAACCGTATTACCTGCCGTGATTGGTTCCAATTATGCTTAAAAGAAGGCTTTACCGTTTATCGTGACCAGTCCTTTTCTGCCGATCAGCAGTCCAGTGCGGTTCAGCGCATTGATGATGTGGCAACATTACGTGCGCATCAATTCGCTGAAGATGCAGGACCACTCGCGCATCCGGTACGTCCTGAGAGTTTTGTGGAGATTAATAACTTTTATACCACGACGGTATATGAAAAGGGCGCAGAAATCGTGCGCATGCTTGCCAATACATTAGGGGCAGAGAATTTCCGTAAGGGTACAGATGAATATTTCCGTCGTTATGATGGTCAAGCGGTGACAGTGGAAGATTTCTTATCGGCATTAAGTATTACTGACAGTAAAATTAATGATTTTATTGACTGGTATCGTCAACCAGGTACGCCAGTGGTATCAGGTCATCAGGAGTATAATCCTGAGACGCAAACCTTAACCGTTACTTTAAGTCAGCAGACACGTCATGTACCAGGATTCGATGCGCCAAAACCGTTACCAATCCCAGTTGCAACAGCACTTTTTGATAAAGAAAGTGGCAATATTATTGCAGAGCAGATGTTACTACTCGACCAAGCAACGCAAACCTTTAGCTTTGACAATGTCAGCAGTGAACCTGTAGTGTCATTGCTCCGAGATTTTAGTGCGCCCGTTCAGCTGAATTATAATTATCAAGATGAAGACTTGGCATTTTTATTAACCCATGAAACCAACGGCTTTAACCGCTGGCAAGTAACGCAAATGCTGGTCAATCGTATTTTGCTACAAAAAAATGATGCTAAAGTGTATTTGAAAGCGTTGGTGGATACGTTGCCTAAACTGGCGGCTGAAGATGCAATGCTTGCCGCCCGCTTATTGGACATACCGTCGCAGCAAGAATTGGCAGCAGCTATAGCGCAAAATTATGACCCTGTGCTGATTAAACAGCAGCGAGAAGGCTTGTATAAACAAGTTGCTGAAGCACTAACAGAGCAGTGGACGGTGTTATATCAGCAATTGCCGTTGCAAGCTTATTCGGACAGTCCTGAAGCGTTAGGTGCGCGAGCGCTGCGTAATGTTGTGCTTGATATGGCATTGACCGCAAAAGTTGCAGAAGCTACCGATTGGGCAAAGCAACTGTACGATAATGCCAGTTGTATGACTGAACGTTTTGGTGCATTAAAAGCCATGGTGAATCATCGAGTGGCAGGATATCAGGGTTATTTAGCTGATTTTTATAAACGTTTCCAAGCGGATGATTTAGTTATTGATTTATGGTTTAGTGTGCAAGCCTCTGCAGCGCATGTGAATACGGATACTATCCAATCCTTACTAGAACATGCTGATTTTGATTGGCATACCCCAAATCGTGTACGGGCAGTGATTAGCGCCTTTACCTCGCAGCCAACGGTATTGTGGACGCCTGAAGGGCTAGATATCTATATGAGCGTGATTAAAAAGATGGATGATGCCAATCCTGTGCTCGCCTCACGACTGTTACAAGTGCTGGCGCGTTGGTATACTTTGGTTGAGCCGCGTCGTCAAATGGCGCATGAGCAGCTGCTTGAGTTAAAGCAAACTGCCACATCAAAGCATGTTCTTGAAAGCTTGGATACGGTATTAGGTGCAGCCAATAATTAATATTTATTAAGACTTAATTTCTTTTAGTGGTTTCAACAATAAAAAGCCCATCTTATATAGATGGGCGTTTTGACTTTAAGATGTAGGCAAATTTACAATTAACGATTAGGTAAAATGTCTTTTACGGTATCGCGTAGGTTGTATAGAGCGGTTACAGTGCTATCCCAATCTAAGCAGCCATCCGTGATAGAGACGCCATATTCTAAAGCGCTCAAATCAGCCGTTAAGTTTTGATTGCCGCCTTTAAGATGACTTTCTATCATCATGCCGATAATAGATTTATTACCGTTTTTGATTTGTTCAGCAACGTTTTGGATAACCATCGGTTGTAAGTACGGGTCTTTACCTGAGTTGGCATGGCTTGAGTCAATCATGATTTTGCCGCTGGTTTTGCCTTTAGCCAATTCATTTTCAACTTGAGCAACAGCCGTTTCATCGTAGTTAGGTTTGCCATTACCACCACGTAATACCACGTGTGCATAAGGATTGCCTTTAGATTTGATGATACAAACCTTGCCGTCTGATGATAGCCCTAAGAAGCTATGACCGGCTTTTACCGCTTGCATAGCGTTAACTGCAACGGTCATGCCGCCATCAGTGCCATTTTTAAAACCAACAGGGCACGATAAGCCTGAGCTCATCTCACGATGCGTTTGGCTTTCGGTGGTACGTGCGCCAATGGCTGACCAGCTGATTAAATCCTGCATATATTGCGGAGTGTTCGGGTCAAGGGCTTCGGTCGCACACGGCAAGCCTTTTTCATTTAAGTCAATTAAGAGCTTACGGGCAGTACGTAGACCTTTTTCGATATCAAAGCTGTCATTCATATCGGGGTCATTAATCATGCCTTTCCAGCCAACTGTGGTACGTGGTTTTTCAAAATAAACCCGCATCACCACAAAGATAGTATCTTCAATCTCTTTTGCCAATATGGCTAAGCGGTCGGCATATTCATGTGCGGCTTTAATATCATGAATGGAGCAAGGTCCAATCACAACGAATAAGCGCTTGTCTTTACCGTCCAAGATATTCTGGATGGTATGGCGACCGTTTAATACAGTATTATAGGCAGAGTCGGTTAATGGCAGCTCAGTTTTTAGTTCGGCGGGCGTGATTAAAGGGATAAATTGTTCAATATTCACGTCATCAATGTCTGCGTTATGAGTAGCTGATATGGTCATAGTTATATGTCGTCTAGCTAATTTATAGGAATATTCATTATGCGGTGAAAATTGGGCGTTGACAAGGGCAGTCACTGAGTTAATTGACTGATAACTGGAATGTCAAAACCAATATTTTGTTATACTTGCCGGTTACGTGGATGCTTAAAGGTGTTTATACGCTTAAAACTGCATCTGTTGTTTGCTTATTATTGAGAGTGGTTCATGACTGTTATCACCGCGAGTGCGGATACTCAAGCGTCACATCAGGCGTTGGCGCATACGCCAGAATCGCTGTCCAAATCTATACCGACCAAACCTCTACCAACTAAATCTAAGCCACTTATCATTGGTATTGTCGCCGGTGAAGTGTCTGGCGATAGCTTGGGCGCTGATTTTATGCAGCAGATGAATAATTTACGTGATGATATCATCTGGGTGGGCGTTGGCGGTGCGAAAATGCAGGCGCAAGGTCTGCACAGTATTTTTCCGTTATCGCGTTTAGCCGTGATGGGCTTGGTTGAAGTGTTATCGCAACTGCCGGACTTGCTAAAAGCGCGCCGTGAGCTGCTAGAAGCTTTTAAAACGGTGCATATTGATTGGTTTGTAGGAATAGATGCTCCTGATTTTAATTTGCGTGTTGCTAAGAAGCTGAAGCCGCAAGGCGTGTTTTGTGTGCAGTATGTCAGCCCGTCTATTTGGGCATGGCGCGAGTCGCGTATTCACGGTATCAAGGCGGCAACTGACCTCGTGCTATGCCTATTCCCATTTGAGCTGCCAGTATATGAGCGTCATCAGCATCCTGCCATTTGTGTGGGTCATCCATTATTACACACCATGAATCAGACTTTGGTTGACACGCCAACGCATCAGTTACGTAGCGAGCTGGTTTGGCACAATGACGGCTTGCAGCAATTTTTTGTTGAGCGCTTTAATACGGTCAGTCAGCTGATTTGCGTGATGCCAGGGTCAAGGCGTGGTGAAATTCAGGCGATATTACCGCTGATGTTGGATGGTATCGAAAAGTTATTAGCGTTAGATTCGAAGCTTTGTTTTATTATTCCAACGGTTGATAAAAATCATCAGTATATCGTGCAAGAAGTAATTGATACACGTTCAGAACTCCTGCGCGAAGCTATCGTTGTGGTCTATGATGAAAGCCAGCCGAACTTTAGCCAACAAGCCATGGCAGCCTCCGATATCGTAATGCTGGCATCTGGCACCGCCACTCTTGAGGCCATGCTGCTTGAGCGACCCATGGTAGTGATTTATCAGCTGAATGAGTTGACCTACCAAATCGCTAAACGCTTGGTAAAAGTCCCTTATGTTGCGTTGCCTAATATTTTAGCCGATGCGCCTATTGTGACGGAATTGATTCAAGAGCAGGCGAGTGGCGCTAGTATTTGCCGTACGGTGACGAAATTATTGCAGCCACGCGCTTATAAAGAGCAACAGCAAGCGCTTAGGCGCACCAAGCAAATCTTGCAGCATCAAAGTAATCACAATCCTGCCAGTAGCGTGATTGAACAATGGTATGCGCAAAATTCCCGCTAACCTTTAGCACATAAAAAAGATAATAAAATTATGACTAAGATAATTATTTTAGATAATCATATTCTACCTATTTCAATAACTATTGAACACATTGAGATTAAAGGTCAATATATCAACCTAGCTGCGCCTATCCTGTTAACTGGGCAGTTAAATACCGCTAAATTATTGGCAGAATGTCAGCTTAAGCAAGATGAGCCATTACAAATTGGCGTCGATGAGGCAGGACGTGGTCCTTTGCTGGGTAGCGTTAATGTGGCAGCGACTATATTACCTCACGCGTGGTCAGGGTTGATCGAGAATAAACCGCTGCAAGATACAGCGCTGTCTATCTTGACCGACTCCAAACAGCTGAGTGAAAAAAAGCGCGATATCCTTTATCCATTGGTGCAGCAGCATAGTGTGGGCTATCTTGTTGCTAAGATTCCAGCAGCGGTCATCGATCAAATCAATATTTTGCAAGCCACCATGCTCGGTATGCGCTTATGTACAGAAGCGTTATTGGTTGTCATAGCTAATTATTTACAGACGATAGCAGATAAAACGCCTTACGATATTCAGGCGGAATTACTATTTGATGGTAATCGCTGTCCAGAGCTGGATTGTGCCAAACTAGCCAGAGTTGGGATAGAGCCGTCCGATATTGACTGCCAAGCATGGGTAAAAGGGGACGCGCGTCATACCAGTATTGCTGCTGCCAGCATCTTGGCAAAAGTCAGCCGTGACCACACTATGTATCAGCTGGATGCTCAATATCCGCAATATGGCATTGCCAAACATAAAGGCTATCCGACTAAAGCGCACATGCAGGCGATTGATGAATTTGGTGTTTTGCCTGAACACAGACGCAGTTACGCACCCATTAAAAAGGCGCTAGATAATGGGAAAATAACTTAAACTTAAATGATAAAAATATAGGCTTAAAACGACGAGTTCGGCTGTTGTAAAAAGGCGATTTCTTCAGCAGTTGAGATACGATTAAGTGCCATATTACGATGCGGATAACGCCCAAATTTCTCTATAATTTCTTGATGTTGATACGCAAAATCTAACGTAACAGGTTCATTTAGCTGCTTGAATAAAGGCAGATATTGCTGATGAATGGCTCTAGATTCAGAATGCATAAACGGCATAATCATAAACTTACGCCACGGCATCGGTAAAGCTTCAAAATCAGGCTGACAAATCGCTTCTTGTGCCAATACTAGTGCCATTTTATCTTGATCAAATGCACAAGCTTGCCCGCGACATAGATTACGTGAAAATTGATCCAGTACGATAATCTCCGCCAAACGTCCAGCAAGATTAATTATTAAGTTATCTTGATTATCAATAGCGTTAATAGTTTGCTGCTCAATACGTCGCCAATGCGCACATTCTCCTTGTATAGCTGCTTGCCAAATCTTGCTGAACTTATCTCTAATTTGTGTATCAAAGTCATCATCAGCGACAAACCAATACGGCTCATTGTCTTTAGCAAACCAAAAATCTAGTACAGTGCGAGCATCAGCATTGAGCTGGCTTAAATTAGGTTGAAGCTGATGTTGAGGTATTGAATTATCCATTGAGAGCGTCATAAACTATTCTAATTATCATGGGTTTAGTCTACTATAGCGAAAATATGGCTATTCGTCACAATGCTGTCTATGTTATTGCAAGGTTTTGTGACTCGTTATCGTCCATGATGAATCATTATTTACCACCATTATTAATGCTATTAGGTTATCAATTATGAATGTATCGCCTGCACAATCTATCAATGTACCTATCAATGTATCCATGCCGCCAACCCCTTATTACCTACTTGATGAAGCGTTAATCGTTGATAATATGCAGATTATCGCGCGCTTGTGTGAGTTGTCCGGTGCCAAGGCGTTACTTGCGCTCAAGTGTTTTGCGACGTGGGGTGTCTTTGATGCAATGGCGCCTTATTTGCATGGAACGACGTCCTCTTCGCTTAATGAGGTTAGATTAGGCTTCGAGACTTTTGGTAATAATGATAATGCAGCGGATAATTCAGAAAAGAAAGAAACGCATGCTTATAGCGTGGCGTATAGCGCTGATGAGATACCAGAAGTATTGAAGTATGCCGATAAAATTATTTTTAACTCGTTCTCTCAGCTGAGTGCTTTTAAAGACCAAGCTCATGCGAAAAATATTCCGGTCGGCTTACGTCTTAATCCAAAAACCAGTAATTCTTCCTTTATTATTGCCGATCCTGCACGTCCGTTTAGTCGCTTAGGCGAGCATGACAAAGCGCGTATTGCTGCGGTATTGAGTGATATTACAGGGGTGATGATTCATAACAACTGTGAAAATGATAGCTTTGAAGCGTTTAGTGAAAGTTTGGCTGATATCGAAGCGCGCTTTGGTGATATTTTACAGCAGCTAGAGTGGGTCAGCTTAGGCGGTGGTATCCATTTTATCGCGCCTGATTATCCGCTAGAAAAATTAGCCGAACGCCTAAAAGCTTTTAGTGAAAAATATGGTGTACAAGTCTATCTTGAACCGGGTGAAGCCAGCATTCATGGCGCTGGCACGTTGGTCACTACCGTATTAGACACCATGCATAATGCAAAAAATCTAGCCGTAGTTGACTCGTCTATTGAAGCGCATATGCTCGATTTACTGATTTATCGTGAGTCCGCACCTATAGTCGCTATCAATGGTCAGCCTGTCATTATTGCACCCTTGGATACCGCATTAAATAAAGATGTGGCAGATAGTGAGAGTGAGGCATTAGCTAAAAACTCATCAGCAGATAACACCATTATTTATGGTCGCTCTTGTCTAGCAGGTGACATCTTTGGTGAATATAGCTTGCCAAGTACCTTAAAAGTGGGCGATACGGTCACTTTTGGCAATGCAGCTGGTTATACCATGGTCAAAAAGAACTGGTTTAATGGCGTTAATATGCCCGCAATTGTTATTCGTCGCCTTGATGGAACGGTTGATATTCAGCGTGAGTTTAATTATCAAGAATATAAAGCGAGCTTGTCGTAAGCCGTCCGCTGCTTTAGCCCTGATTAACAATATTAATAAGCGCGATTAACAGTGTGCTTATTTGGCATAATTATATCGCATGGTCATTTTATGATTAATTATTGCCGAAAGAGGGCTAAATATTGTTATAATTGGCATGGGCAAAACCAATCATTATCAATAGTTTTGTCCATTGGGTGCGTGGGTTTTCCTCGGTCTTCCTTTTTAATTCACGCATATCATTCACTCGTTTCTGTTTTGCATCGTCATTATTAATGGCACTGACAGGGACACAAAGGAGGATTGTTGCCTTGACATCCACTCAACATACCAAACAAGCTAAAAAAAATGTACTTATCATTGGTGCAGGCGGCGTGGCACAAGTTGTGGCGCATAAATGTGCCATGCATAATGATGTGCTTGGCGAGCTTCATATCGCTTCACGCACCTTGGATAAATGTGATGCGATCGCCGAAAGCGTTGTCGAAAAAGGTAGCTTTAAGCAGCCTGCAACCTTACACACGCATGAGCTTGATGCGCTAGATATCCCTGCAGTGATTGCCTTAATTAAAGAAACGGGCATTCAAATTGTTATTAATGTGGGCTCGCCTTTCTTAAATATGAGCGTGTTAGAAGCATGTATCGAAACAGGCGTGGCGTATATTGATACCGCGATTCATGAAGATCCACGCAAGATTTGTGAGACACCGCCATGGTACAACAACTATGAGTGGCAGCGTAAACAGCGTTGTGCTGATAATAATATCACTGCCATTCTAGGTGCAGGTTTTGATCCTGGAATGGTTAATGCGTATGCCAGACTTGGCTATGACATGATGGATAAGGGCTCAGTGACTGATATTGATATTATTGATATTAATGCTGGTAGCCATGGTAAATACTTCGCGACCAACTTCGACCCTGAGATTAACTTCCGTGAATTTACCGGTACGGTTTATTCTTGGCAAGACAGTAAGTGGCAATCGAATAAAATGTTTGAAGTCAAACGTACTGATGACTTGCCGGTAGTTGGCGTGCAAAACAGCTACTTAAGTGGTCATGATGAGATTCATTCGTTATCTGCCAATTTAGATGTGCCAAATATCCGTTTTTGGATGGGCTTTGGCGAGCATTACATCAATGTCTTTACTGTATTACAAAGCTTAGGTCTGTTGTCTGAGCAACCAGTAGTGACTGCTGAAGGCTTAGAAGTTATTCCGCTAAAAGTCGTGAAAGCAGTGCTTCCTGACCCAAGCTCATTAGCACCAAACTATACGGGCAAAACCTGTATTGGCGATGTAGTAAAAGGTAAAAAAGACGGCGTTGATAGCGAGGTATTTATTTATAATATCTCTGACCATAAAGAAGCTTATGAAGCCATGGGCAGCCAAGGTATTTCTTATACCGCAGGTGTACCACCGGTTGCTGCTGCTATGCTTATCGCTACGGGCGAGTGGGATGCAGGCAAAATGGTCAACGTTGAAGAACTTGATGCCAAACCATTCATCAATTTGCTGAATAAAATTGGTTTACCAACGCGTATTAAAGATGCCGATGGTGATAGAGCGCTTGAATTTGACATTTAGAGCCTAGCATTTTTATAAGTTAATCAATTTTGTGATAGACAAGCACCCTATTGAGTGATGACTCGATAGGGTGCTTTTTTAAGTATCAGCCTTTTTTAAACAAGGTCTGCTATTAAAGTTTAATGGGGAAAGTTATGTCATCTAAAGAACAGTCATTACTTATTAACAAATATAAAGTATTCAATTTGATTGAAGATGTCAGCGCCTTAAAAGTATTGCTGATTTTGGAATCGCCGCATATCAATGAGTATATTCATCAACATCCGGCAGCAGGGGAGTCAGCGCTCGAGTTGACCCAATTTTTAAAATCTCAAGGATATTTGCACGATTTTAACAATCAACTACCTATAGGCTGCAATATTAAAACGCAACATTATACGGCGCTTGGTATCTTGAACTGCTCTACGCTACCGATGAATGCCGCTTTTTATCCGTGCGCGTTGCCTATTGCTGACTTGTCTCAGGTACAACATTTGGTCAATATTAAGAACAGTCTTGCAGCGCAGAATTTGCCTTCTGATGCTAACAATTCCGCATATAGAGCATTGGCAGATAGTGTTGAGTTCGCCGATTTTGCGCAATGTTTAACGCACGTACTCGATGCTGCCACGCCTAACCTTATTATTGTACCTTGTGGCGATACGGCGACTGGTTTTATGACTGCTTTTGCCGCTCATTACTCTGAGGCTTTAAGGGTTTTGGACAGTTTACCGCATCCTACCGAGCCTGACTGGGCAGAAAAAATATGTAGCATCACTAGTAGTGGTTATTTAAATCGTGCGATTCCACAGCACTTGCTACCTTAAGCTATTTATTGAAAGTCTATTAAATAAAAACTCATATTATAAATGACAAGTGATAAGAAAAAATAATGGCGAGCACTGAGAAAAGAGTGACGGGTAACAATAAAGTCACCATAAATACGATTAGAGAATGGCTCATTCACACCACCCAGCTGTTTGCGCGATTTGCCATTATATTGGCTGGTTTGGGCGTTGCATTATTTGTGAGTGTCATAGCGCATCTTCCTGTTTATGTATCTTATGCCATTGTGCTGCTGGTTGCTGCTGTTTTATTCATCATGATTATTATGATATCGATCGAAAATATCGTCTATAAAACGCTTAAAAAAAGTATTTGGGGTCAAATTGTCCTTTATTTATTGGTGGCGTTTATCAGCGCTCAGTCCTACTTATGGTCAATAGGAGAAATTAATAGAATATTCCTAGTTGACCCGAGCAATTTAGCGTTGACCTCGACAGCACTGACCGCTATTCAGTTTTTTAAATATGCAATTATGGCGTTATTAAGCAGTTATTTTATCGCGATTGGCTTGTACTTCTTTTATCAATTTTCGGAAAATGTGGCGATGCCATCTGTGGCTCAATATGAAGCGCGGACATTCAGAAAAAAGATAGGATCGGGTGCGTTTTTTGTGTTGACGGTTACTATTTGCTTATTAGTAGCGGGACACTTATCAAAATATAGCGATGGTATAGTGCAGGATTTTGCGGTAAAAATCGACTTTTATGGTCACTATACATGTACAGGCGCGGATTTCAATAATATCGAAGGGGTGCTGTTTTTATCTGCCAGTGATATCTTGGTGGCAAAAAAAATAGAGTCTGAATGGATATTCAAAAAGGTTCGCTGTGAGCCTGAGCACTGATACCAAGTATTTATCTTATGGATTTATATTAGGTATTGAATTTAAAAATCAGCTTTTGAAGCTAAATAAGTGGTGGTATACGTTAATTATACTGGCCTAAAAGTCTTTAATGTTACAATTTGTACATATCAATGTTAAATCTACGCTATAAACACGCGTTCACTCATTAATTAATATTCGATGCAAGGAATGCATTTATGCCCAATAAACCAACCGATGACAATCCAATCCCAAACAATGAGGCTCATAATAACCAAGCTGATTTACAAAACTCATCATCTCAAAAAACGCAAACTCCATTTGAGCGTAGTCAGTTTGGTGGCTCACAGCGCCAACCCAAAAATCATCTTGATGATGATGTGCCTATCTCCAAAAGTGACCTAAAAAAAGCAGCGCAAGAGTTATCCAAAAACAGCACGGCTCATATTAACTGGAGTGTGCTCATCATCTCATCATTGGTGATTGTGGCGTTTTCCATTTGGGCAATTGTCATGCCAGATAATGCGCATATGACGATGGGTCATATTGTTGACTGGATTGCAACGAATCTTGGTTGGTATTACGTGATTACCATGACTTTGATTATTGGCTTTGTGGTATGGGTCGCATTTTCAAAAGAAGGTGATATTCGCTTGGGTCCGGATGACTCGCGCCCGCAATATAAGCTGGGAACGTGGGTGGCAATGCTATTTGCGGCAGGGGTCGGGATTGATTTGTTGTTCTTCTCGGTCACAGGTCCGGTTGTGCAGTATCTCACGCCGCCAACGGGTGAAGGTGCCAATTCTGCCGCGCTACAAGATGCGGTTGTATGGACGATGTTCCATTATGGTATTGCTGGTTGGGCGGTGTATGCGCTGCTTGGCATGGCAATGGGCTATTTTGCCTATCGCTGGGATATGCCATTGTCCATTCGTGCGGCACTTTATCCGCTGCTCGGTAAACGCGTCAGCGGTCCAGTGGGTCATGGCATCAGTATTTTGGCATTGGTTGGCACCGTGTTTGGTGTGGCGACGACCATGGGAATCGGGGTGGTACTACTGAACGTCGGCTTCTCTAAATTGTTTGGTTTTGAAGAAGGCATTACGCTACAGATTGCCTTGGTCGTTGGTGCGGTTATGCTGACCATTGCTGCCACCACTTCAGGCGTTGACCGCGGAATTCGCTGGATATCTGAGCTGAACCTGTGGAGTGCGGTGGCGATGATGGCGTATATTCTCATCGCTGGACAAACGGCATTTTTATTAAATGCGTTAGTTGAAAACTTAGGACAGTTCTTCGTTACTTTACCAGCGCGTATGTTTAAAACCTTTGCTTATGTGCCTGGTAGCAGTGAATGGATGGGCGGTTGGACGCTGTTCTTTTGGGCGTTTTGGCTGGCGTGGGGACCCTTTGTTGGGGTATTTCTGGCGCGTATTTCTCGCGGGCGGACATTACGTGAATTTGTGATTGCTGCGATTACGGTTCCGGTCTTATGTGATTTCATTATCGTGTCTTTCTTTGGTAATTCAGCACTTTATGAAGTCTTACAAGGGAATACCGCTTTTGCTGAGCTTGCGGTACAAAGCCCTGAGCGCGGTTGGTATGCGTTATTAGAAACATTCCCTGGGGCGACTTTCTTAATTGCCTTAGCGACTTTCTCAGGATTACTGTTTTATATTACTAGTGCGAACTCTGGCGCGATGGTCATGTCGAATTTTTCAGCCTCCATTCCTGATCCTTCAAAAGATGGACCAAAATGGCTACGTATCTTTTGGGCAGTATTAACGGCAGTATTGACCATTTCGATGTTGCTGGCAGGTGGCGTCATTACCATGGAATACGCGACGCTTATCTTTGCCTTACCGGTGACGATTATTGCTTATTTAGTGATGTTCTCTTTTTATAAAGCGTTACGCATTGAGCGCGCTGAGCGTGAGGGTAAAGTGCTGCGCCGTCCGTCTATCGCGCCAAGTGGCGGTCATATACCGGAGCGTTCATGGACACAGCGGTTGGGGCGTATGCTTACTTATCCGTCCAAGCGCGAGTCCGTACGTTTCCTTGAGCGTATCGTGCGACCAGCGCTTGATGATGTTGCCAATGAGTTCCGCCGTCAAGGCTATGATGTCGAGCGTATCAATGCGGATCATGATAGCAATGCGGCGACTATCGACTTAAATGGCATGCCAGCGCCAACAGGACCATTATTACGCTTGTCGACCAGTGCGACGGATGATTTTTATTATCAGGTATCAATGGTTGAAACCCCGGCACCGACCTTTAGCGGTAAAATGGCTACGGATACCGATGTGTATTATCGTCTAGAAGTGACCACGCAAACGGGTTCAGGCGGTTATGATTTGACTGGATTAACCAAGCAGCAAGTCATTGACGATGTGCTTGAGCAGTATGAAGCTTATTTAACGTTTTTGACGACGCCTATGGAGATAGATGAAGAGTTAGGTCAAGTGATGCCGATAGTGGATAAGAATTGATAATAGGAATTGGTAGATGGTAGGAATGAATCTTACTATCTGCTCTTATTTGATTATCTGAAGGTAGCGGCTGTATTGTTTAATTTATAAGTCACCACACTTAACAGTAATGAACTTAAAGCAAATATAGAGATTTAAATGAATATAAAGAAAATATATTGTAACAGCTGTAAAAGTGAAACTAATCACGATGTTAAGTCTTCTCATGACAAGTCATATTATGAAGGGTATGAGAGTAATGGTCAGAGCTTTCCTGCCTACTATGAGGAAACAGAGTATTATTTTTTAGTTTGCCGAGGCTGTGATACAGCGACATTAGAAGAAAAAAGTACTTACTCAGGTATGTATGACTATAATGGTGATACTCTTTACTCTTATAACTATTATCCAAAAAGGGCAAACTTAGGAGTAGTTGAAGCAAAGAAATTTCATCATGTAGATAAAAAACTAAATGATATATATAAGGAGATAGTAACTTCATTTCAGCAAGGGTTAATCGTTGTTACAGCTATGGGTGTTAGAGCTCTTTTGGAAGGGATTTGTGTCCTAGAAGGAATAGATGATAAAACAGCATGGGGTCTTGATAAAAAGCTTGATAAGTTAACAGAAGTATCAAGCATTCCTAATGCTATAGTTGAAGGATTAAAAAGGATAAAGTTCATAGGTGATGATGCCGCTCATCGCCTTAATACACCTGAAAAAAGTATTCTTGTTTTATCTATCAATCTACTAGAATCTCTTATGACTCATATGTATGAAGCAAAATTTGATCTTGATCATAAGGCTAGTTTGCTTAAAAAAACTCATGACAGTTCAGAATAATAATTATTTGAGTGAAACATCTAGATTTTCAATTATTATTTCAAATTACAGGCTTTTGCCTCACATTACTCAAATAAATAAAATATAACGCGCCAGCGAGTAGAGCGATAGCCGCCATGCGCTTTTCATCGAGTCGCAGTTGTGTATTGCCAAACCAGCCAAAATGGTCAACCAATAGCCCCATCATGATTTGTCCAGCGATGACCGCCACAATGGTTGCCGCCGTACCAATACGCGGTACGCCAATCACGATAACCACCATAGAAAACGTACCAAACAGCGCGCCTGATAACTGCCAAATCGGTACACTAAACATCGTCGCTGCCTGTGGTGGCTCAAAGAAAACCACTAGCACCCATAAAATAACTGCCGCGACCACATTGGCAAGCCATGCAGTCGTTACCACATCAGTACGGACGCTAAGCGTACCATTGATGGAAGACTGCGCGGCGATCGCCATACCGCCCATCAATAACAAAGGGAAAGCAAAGGTTAATAGCATGGGATTTTCCTTAACATCGTATTTTTACTTATCGTTATTTAATAAATCAGCCAAAGAGCAATCATAATTAGCACCAATGCCAACACTCGATAGATATCAATAGCGCGGCGCTCACTTCCTAAAATCCCAAAATGGTCAATGGCAAGACTGGCGGTAATTTGTCCACATAAAATACCGACCATCGTTGTACCTACGCCTACTAATGGCGTTGTAATAGTGAGCACAATGGTATAAATAAAACCGACCAGACCACCTGTTAATAGCCAGCGTGGCTGCTTGGGTAAGGTGACTAAATAGTTGCGTTTTCCTGCAAATTTCAGCCCGACCATTGCCACACTAAATACCAACACACCAATCAGGAATATAGATAAAGATGCTGATAAGCGCCCAATGTTCTCGCCTAATGGTCCTAAAAATGCTGCTTCCAATGCCAGCGCCATGCCGCCCAAGACGACGAATAACAACATTAAAATTTGCTTCATGGCTTCCCTTTTTTTTGTGCCAAACGTTACTTTAATCATTACTTTAACCCTGCTGATAATGACAGCGCCCACATTGTAGGGCGATGTTGAGCGCTAAGCAACTGGATGGCTTGATACAGTGATATTATTTAATAGATAGTCATTATATTTTAATAATAATTAATCAGTGGAATGCTACCAAAATGTCAAGGGATGGATATCACTTTGCCGTGATTTAAATTAGACTTGATGGCGAATTGTGGCTACAGCTATTACTAGAATAACCAGCTGAACGAGCTGGCTACTTTATGGACATACCATTTATTTTTAGCGTGAATTTTCAAGGAAGAATAATGCACATTCCAACGCAGTTTAAGCAAGAAAACGATACGGAGCTTTTAGAATTGATGCGCGAGTATCCTTTTGCCACGCTTATGACGCATTCCACATCAGGCATGGAGGCAAATCATCTGCCGATATCTCTGTCATGGCAAGAAGATAAGCTATACTTGCACGCGCACATTGCTAAAATAAATAGCCTTTGGCAATCTGGAGCTGAGTCCTCGGAAGTGCTAGTCGTTTTTAACGGTCCTAATTGTTATATCTCGCCAAATCATTACCCAACCAAACAGCAAACGGGTAAAGCCGTTCCCACGTGGAATTATGTTGCCGTGCATGTCAAAGGTAGAATCTCATTTATTCATGATGCTGCATGGATATATCGGGCGCTAGAAAATCTGACCGCTGAGCATGAGTCAGGATTGGATAATCCATGGGCAATGTCTGATGCGCCCGCGCCTTATATTGACAAAATGTTACCTGCCATTGTCGGTATTGAGATAGCGGTGACCTCTATTACGGGACAATGGAAGTTAAGTCAAAACCAACCAACGATAAACCAGCTAGGCGTTATTCAAGGATTGTCTGCTAGTGACAAGCAAAATGATAAAACTGTAGCGGCTATGGTTCAAGCGCAGTTGCAAGCGTAAGCAGGTTTTTTGGTAAGAGATATCAATGATTTAAGAAATAAGTTAAACCATATATTTTGTTTTATTTCTTATAATAGGAACTTTTTTAATGCTAAAACCAGTCATCCAAGAAGAAGCCACTGGCTGCGGTATCGCCTCCGTTGCTAATATTTTAGGTAAGAGCTATCAGCAAATGAAAGCAGTTGCTAATTCGATGGGTATTTATGCCGATGATAAATCGCTGTGGTCAGATACGGAATACGTCAGAAAACTACTAATAAACGCGGGCGTTAGCATATCGCCAAAGGAAACGCCTTTTAACTCTTGGGGTAAACTGCCTGACACCGCTTTATTAGCGATTAAACCTCATTGTATAGATGGCATAAACTATTGGCATTGGGTCGTCTTTAAGCGTATCAATGGTCAGCCTGTTGTATTAGATTCAGCCAGCTATTTGCCTAGCAATATACGCACGGATTTTGAGGCAATGCAACCAAAGTGGTTTATTGCAGTGAAAAGTATATAATTCTATTTAAAATAAATAAGACAGACGTAAAGCCACTTTTAGCTTTTATATGACCGTAAAATTATCTAGGGAGTTTACCTTGTCAACTGAACTGACAGCGATTACCGAGTATTTTCTCGAGCTTGATGCCTTAAAGCTTGTTAACCGTCGTACTTATATCGACGGTGGCGCGCGCCTTGAAAATTCGGCAGAACACTCATGGCATTTAGCGATGGCGTGCTGGACGATATCGAGAAGTTTTAAGCTTGACGTCTCTGAAGAAAAGCTCTTAAAAATGGCGCTCATTCATGACTTAGGCGAAATTGACGCCGGTGACACCTTTTTATATGCCAGCGATAGAAGTAGCGCCCATAGTGCTGAGCGAGACGGGGTGAAACGCTTGGAAAGTCATAAAGGTAATGCGGTGACTGAGCTATCCGAATTATGGGAAGAGCAAGAAACAGGCACGAGCATAGAGACTAAATTGCTTAAAGTTGTCGATAGAATGTTGCCTTTTTTACACAATATATCAAGCAAAGGTAAAACGTGGCGCGAGCAAGGTATTAAGAAATCGCAAGTATTAAATGCGCATGCCTTTATTGCCAATGATTTTCCTGATATTCATGCGTGGATGCTTGATAATATTGAAGTGGCAGTACAAAAGGGTTGGCTACAGGATGCTTAACGCTATTAATGTTAATCTGACAGGGCTGTAGCGAATACCGACCATAGAATAGCGTATAGTTTAGGATTCAATATTGATACGTCTTTATAAGGGAATATTATGAATGCTTTAGAGCTTAAAATACCTCCTCCATTGCAAGTCATCATTACTGCGACTGCGATGTATGGCGTATCTAAAACGCTGCCAATGTTGCAATTTTCTGTTACTGGCTCAAAGTGGTTAAGTGCGAGTCTTGGACTTACTGGGTTAAGCGTCGTCGCTATGGGCGTCACTCAATTTAAAAAAGCCCAAACGACCGTTAATCCGCAAACGCCTGAGAATGCTACTCATTTAGTGACCAGTGGCATTTACCAACATACCCGTAATCCGATGTATGTAGGGCTGGTTCTTATCTTATTGGCATGGGCGTTATACTTATCTCATATTTTAACGTTAGTTTTGCTTGCTGTTTTTATTAGCTATATCACCCGTTTTCAAATTCTACCTGAAGAAAGGGTTATGACCCAAAAGTTTGGTGATAAGTATCGAGCTTATCTTGCACGAGTTAGACGCTGGGTTTGAAGACTAATATCTGAGAACTACTATAAATAACCAGTCGATACTAACTATTTATATACTTCTATCTTTATAAATTATTAGAAATGAGAAAATAATATGCAGCTCGAAATAAATGTTGTTGACGCGTTTACAGATACTGTTTTTAAAGGAAATTCGGCAGCAGTTATCATAACCGATAATTGGCTAAGCGATGAATTAATGCAGTCGATAGCAATGGAAAACAATTTATCCGAGACGGCTTTTTTAGTAGCGGATGAGTCAAGCAATGATGAATCAATCAATAAAGACACCTATCATATTCGTTGGTTTTCACCGCTGACTGAGATTGATTTTTGTGGTCATGCAACATTAGCATCTGCTTTTGTTTTATTTAGCAAGAATCCGGATTTGGCAGTGATTAAGTTTGTTGCAAAGGCGGTGGGCGTATTAACCATTGTACAAACGGACAATGGCAAAATACGAATGGACTTTCCCAATAAAAAGCCTGAAAAAGTTGGTGTTATTCCTGAGAATTTGTCAGCTGGCTTATCAATTACTCCAGTTGAAGTGTATCGCAACTCGCAAGCTTATTTTGTGATTTATCCGTCTGAAGCTGATGTACTGTCCATCGTGCGTGATAATGAAAAACTAAAGCAACTTGCGCCTTTAGATGTTGTGGTTACCTGTCAATCTGAATCCGAAAATTATGATTTTATCTCCAGATATTTTTGGCCAGCAAATGGTGGTGATGAAGATCCAGTAACGGGGTCAGCACATACTGGACTTGCGCCACTGTGGGCAGAGCGTTTGCATAAAAATGAATTGCGAGCATATCAGGCATCACGTAGAGGCGGGGTGCTCGACTGTGTGGTTGCCGGTGATAGGGTATTCATTTCGGGTCATGCCGTGCAATATTTAACAGGGTTTATCACAGTTTAGGAGTGGATAACTTTGCCTGAATTTTCTGAATTGAGGACGGTAGGTCTTTTTGCAGTTACGGCACTGGCAGAGATAGCCGGTTGCTATCTACCGTATCTTTGGTTGCGAGAAGGCAAGTCAATTTGGCTGCTGATACCGGGTGCTTTGAGTTTAATGGCTTTTGTATGGCTATTATCTTTGCATCCGACGGCTACGGGCAGGGTATATGCCGCTTACGGCGGCGTATATATTTTTATGGCAATTATGTGGCTATGGACAGTGGATGGTATTCGCCCATCGACTTGGGATATCGTAGGCTCAGTCGTGGCACTTTGTGGTATGGCAATTATTATGTTTGCGCCGCGTAGTAGTTAATAGTGATTATGAACATTGTTCCTCAATATTTAACCATTTAAAATTTATTAAGTTGAAGCAACGTAAAAAATGCCAATCAAATCATTGGATTCGATTGGCATATTCATTTTTTAAACGTATTTAATAGTCATACGATGACGATTAATGCTTACCTAAGATACTGCCACTGTCGTCTTTCTTCGCTTGTTTAGCTGCTTTTTTCTCTTTTGCCGTTAATAGCGGTTTCTTTTTGACATTTTTTTTACTATCTTGACTTTTTGCCATGAGACTGTCCTTTTTAATGCGAGACTGCTAGCTTATAAAATGAATCTCGTAAAATGAGTATAGCGCTAAGGCGAACCAATAGATAGCGACTCCATGACTGGTATACAAATAGACGACGGCGTTGATACGTGCTTACTTACGGATAGCGCCTGATTTGCTATAATAGCGTATAAGCTTGGCGTCACGCTGGGCAAACTGTCATGTAGCACCTATGCAGAATGTGGATGCTCACTGTTTTGGTTAAATTATTATTATGCGTATTCGTAAACTTTTTAAATTTGAAAATGCTCATATCGTCCGCAATTGTAGCTCTGAGCGCTGCAAACATTCTATTCATGGTCACAGCTATCAAATTGAATTGATCCTTGAAGCTCAGCGCTTAGACCATGGGCAGATGGTCTATGATTTTGGCTTATTGAAGTCTTCGATTAAAGACATCATTGATAGCTTTGATCATGCCATTTGCTTTTGGAATCAAGATGACCCTGAATATATCGCGGCCTGTAAGAAGTTTAGTGCGCGCTGGATAAGCTTACCAGTATCGCCATCAGCTGAGCAATTCTCGCGTGTCATATTCTTTTGGGCACAAGAAATTCTCAAGCAAACCCAAATGCAAAATGGTGAGTCGGATGTGAGCGTCTATTCGGTCATTGCCCACGAAACCGCAACAGGCTATGCACAATGCTTTGCCCAAGACGTATCTAATGAGCAAATGGGCAAACTTGAGCTTGCAGCGTTTGCATTTAGTGAGCAAGTTAGTAGCGAGTGGCATGATTCAGAGCTTTATGCCAAGCTGATTCGTGGTGAGCGATTTGTCAATCCAACTGTGACAATGCAAGTCAATCCGCAAGTAGAGCCGCAGGTGCAGCCTGATGCTTAAAATTGATGAAGCTGCTCATCCTCATAAAAAGTTGCAGACAGTAATCTTGCATTCAGAAGCGGATACGCAGCGTCTTGCTGAGCAATTGGCGGCGTTACCGTTATCAGGCAGCATATGGCTAGCAGGGGATTTGGGAGCGGGTAAAACCACATTAACGCGTTATTGGTTGCACGCATTGGGTCATTCTGGTGCAGTGAAAAGCCCGACGTATACCTTGGTTGAGCCGTATCAGATTCAACAAAAAGACGGCACGGTCAAGCCAGTTTATCATGCAGATTTATATCGTTTGCAAGACCCTGAAGAATTGTCATTTATTGGTTTTGATGAATATCTTGATGAGCCAAATGCGCTGGTTATTATCGAATGGGCAAGCCGTGCGGACAGCTATTTACCGCCACCCACTTTATTTATTGATATCACCCAAGCTGAGAATAATAGTCGTCACGTTGAGTTAAGACTTTCTAAAGTTGGGCAAGCGCAAGGGTTAGATTTATCTGCAATAAAAATATGATGCCTATGTTAGCCAAGTCATTAACATCTATATGCTCTAAAAATATATCCTCTAAAAAATATGACTGCCACTATGACGGATAATATTACTATTACGCGAATCAAAAAACTATCACCGCTGCTCATCAATCAATTGGCAGCTGGTGAGGTCGTCACGCGTCCGGCAGCTGTGGTCAAAGAGCTGCTTGAGAATGCCATTGATGCTGGCGCGACTCATATTGAGGTACGTATTACCCAAGGCGGTATGGGTATGATTGAGGTCGTAGATAATGGTTCGGGCATTCATCCTGATGATATGGTCATGGCAATTACCCGTCATGCAACCAGCAAAGTCGCTGATATTGCTACCCTGCAAGGGATTAATACCTTAGGGTTTCGCGGTGAGGCGTTATCCGCAATGGCGGCAGTGTCTCGCTTGACACTTATTAGTAGTCATAATGATAGTGGGGTTGGACGACAACTACAGGTGGCAGGTGTCCTAGCGGATACGCCAAAACTGACACCAGTTGTCCATAATCGCGGCACAACCGTTACCGTTAAAGATTTATACTTTAATTTACCGGCGCGGCGTGGCAATCTAAAGTCCATTGGTACTGAATTTGCTCACATTGAAACCATCGTTCGCGAGGTGGCATTAGCGCGCGCAGATGTCACGCTTAGCCTATTGCACGATCATAAAAAACGCTTATTGTTGTCAGCAAGTTCGGTTGAAAGCAACCATAGCCGTTTACCATTATCGCGGCTTGAGCAAGCATTGGGGATAGCATTAACGACCAACGCCATGCCTATCACCGTTGATTTGTCCAGTTTGCTACAGTCGGATGCTCAATCGATAGAAACATCGGCAAGGATTAGTGGTTGGTTATGGGTAAGCCATCAATCGCAGGCGCAAACCACATTGCCAAAGCTACTTTACGTCAATGGACGGCTTATTAAAGAAGCAGTTATTAGCAACCAATTACGACAGTTAGCAGCCAATGCGCAACTCGATGGTATTGGCTATGCGCTGTATTTTGATCTGCCAACCGAATGGCTTAATGTCAATGTGCATCCGACCAAGCAGCGTATAAAAATTAGCCCGCTAAATAATATTATGGCGCATTTGGGTCATGCAATTGGATTTAAGCTTAAAGGCTTGCAGCGCAATATAAGTGCTACAAATAGCAAAGTAGTTAATGATGGCGTTAGTAATATAGATGATATTACCGATATAAAGGTTGCAAAAACCTCAATTACCTTAGATTCCAATCGACGGGTAAATAAAGAAGTTTTATATCAAAGTAGGGATAGAGGGAGTTTAGCTCAACATGAACGCCCGCGCCAGCATGTAGCCTCGGCACAAGCCTCATATCAACGTTCACCAGTAACAGACTTACCTAATAGTATTTTTAAAAGTGAATCCAAAAACAATACTACATTGGTAGCATCGTCTTTTACTAACAATAATATAGCGCTACCGCATTGCTTGGATGTTCTAGATAGCTTACCCAACTGTTTAGATAAAAGCATTTCTCTAAGTACAAATGATGAACTCTTAGAGCAGGCACTATTGTTTTATAGCCAGAGCCAATTCTTAATCATTACAGCTCAAGATTGGCAAAATATTTGGCAAACAGTAGTAGAAGATAAGCTAACATTTACTAATGAGCTGGATTTGCCTGATTTAACAGAACAACAGTTATTGATGAAAGATGAAAAATTAATCAACGCTCAAGCTATTAATCAACAAATAAATAATTATGCCAGTCAGTTATCAGCTCAGCATTTAGATGAGTTTGTAGCCTCGTTCGAGTACTCTTTAAAAAAATATGCCTGTGCTAGTATCAATACCGAGCAGTTACTCAGCATTATGTTATCCTCTGCATGGCAATAAATGCTTATCCCTAATGAGCAAATAGCCCTTTATTGCTTTACGCTACCACATTTATATAAGGCAAATATATGCAATCGCCCTCTAATAACTTATCTCATGGCTTGTATAATAAATTAGCAGATAATAGTGTGGTATGTCTGATGGCGCCAACTGCAAGTGGTAAGACGGCATTGGCGTATGAGCTTTATGACACTGGGCGCTACGAGCTGATATCGGTAGACTCTGCCCTGATATATCGTGACATGAATATAGGAACGGCAAAGCCAACTGCAGCTGAGCTGGCACGTTATCCCCATCATTTGGTAGATATTATTGATCCCGTGCAGAGCTATAGCGTGGCTGAATTTGTCACAGATATAGCTCGTCTTATTGATAATTGCCATAACAATGGCAAGATACCGTTGCTGGTTGGTGGAACGATGATGTATTACATGGCGCTATTGGATGGATTGTCACCGGTACCTGATAGCGACGATAATATACGTCAGCAAGTAGATGCGTGGCGACAAAGTGACGGTATTCAGACATTACATGAGTATCTTGGCAAGGTTGACCCACTTACCCAACAGCGGTTAAAACCAACCGATACCCAGCGCATTACTCGAGCCGTTGAGGTCTATTTGCAGACACAGACGCCTATTAGTGAATGGCAGCGTGAGCCAAAATCTGCCTTATCGCATAATAAAAACCAGCAGTGGCATGCTATTACTATGATGCCCGATCGCGCATGGTTACATCAGCGTATCGCTCAGCGCTTAGATATCATGTGGCATGAGGGTCTGGTTGCTGAAGTAATTGGCTTACTTAAGCGTTACCCTTTGACCCCAAATTTGCCATCCATGCGCTGCGTGGGTTATCGTCAGGTATTGGAGTATTTAGTACAAATTAGTCATCCAGTATTTGAGCAGCCACATTTAGACAAGGCTCAATTTTATACCTCATTTGCTCCGATTGAAGCACAGACTCAAGCTCAAATTACTCAAGGCATCAATGATTTAGCAAGTAGCATACAACCAAAGCCCAACAGTACACCCGAGGCGCTTGCTTGTTATCATATGCAAAATAAGGCATTATATGCCACAAGACAGTTAGCAAAGCGCCAGTACACTTGGCTACGTAAACTGAACCAGCTGCCTTATGATCAATCGAGAGTCTTTCCATCAGATGAATCAGTGCATAAATGGCATCATAATACGATGTTTTCTACTACCATATTACGATCCTGTACCACGATGGAACAAGCAGCCGATTATTTGCGCTAATTATTAACCTTTATCTATTAGTAATTAGTTATATGCCTAATAATATTTATAATAAGACCCAAGTATATAATGGCATAAAAATTACTACATTGCTTAAAGTTACAATGCATAACCATATGCCATATATAACAGAACGAATGACAACAGGTTTCCAAGCATAATATAACTGTTATAATGTTCATATATTAAGACGTAGAGTATTAATATTTTCTAAAATAAAGATTAAACGGTAAAGATATTAGATAGAATAGCTTAAGCAGTGATAGTGCTGATTTAGATACGTTTCATTAATAACAATTACTATTGTATCTGACTATAATTATTATAATTACACCAGTGCTACTACTATAAATATGTACACCATTTAGGAGAGATTTCATGTCAAAAGGGCAAACCTTACAAGATCCGTTCTTGAACTCGCTGCGTAAAGATCGCATTCCTGTCTCTATTTTTTTAGTCAATGGTATCAAGCTACAAGGTCAAATTGAATCGTTTGATCAGTATGTTGTCCTACTTAAAAATACAGTTAGCCAAATGGTTTATAAACATGCTATCTCAACCGTAGTACCAGCGCGTAATCCACGAGCTAGCGGAACGACCCCTGTTACTGGTCAAGTGCAAGGTTCAACATCAGGATATCAAGGTAGCACGGGTAGTGGATTTGAGCGTAGTAGTCCTGAGCGGAGCGTCAGTAATGAGCGCAGCACTGCTCCAAGTACTGGCGGCTATGAAGATCGCGGCTTTGCAGCAGGGCGCAGTAGCTTTAACCGTGGTGGCTTTGGTCAAGATCGCGGTTTTGAGCGTGGTGGCTTTGGTCAAGATCGCGGTTTTGAGCGTGGTGGCTTTGGTCAAGATCGCGGTTTTGAGACTCCAGCAGATAACGCAGGTTTTGATAATACGCCAACTGATGATGATAACAATGGCTAGATAATAGGTTATGACAGCGTATAAAGAGATGGATTGTTATCTCTTATTGAGCTTATAAAAAGACCTACTCTTTAGTAGGTCTTTTTAGATTGTGCCATTGAAGTTTATTGTTGTTTCAATATCTTAAATATAACATTTGTAAATGAGTCCCCTCATGAGTGATCTAACGCGCAGCTTAACCCATGAACAGTTTATTCTGACTGCCATTGAAGCCATTGCCACTGAAAAGTCTGCACTGTCGCTACTTATAGAACAGATAGACGATCGGTTTGCTCAAGCTTGTGATACTATTTTGGGATGCCAAGGTCGAGTGGTGGTCACTGGAATGGGGAAATCTGGACTGATTGGACGCAAAATAGCCGCGACCTTTGCATCTACAGGAACGCCGTCTTTTTTTATGCATCCGGGTGAGGCAGGGCATGGCGATTTAGGGATGGTGGTCAAAGGCGACGTGTTGATTGCGATTTCTAACTCTGGTGAGTCTGATGAAATCAGAACATTATTGCCAGTGGTCAAACGTTTAGGTATTCCGCTCATTAGCATCAGCCGTGATAAACGCGGTATGTTGCCTCATGCCGCTGACATTGCATTAACTTTGGGTCATTCTCAAGAAGCATGTCCATTAAATCTTGCACCAACTTCAAGTACGACGGCTACTTTAGCTTTAGGTGATGCCCTTGCCGTGGCTTTGGTGCATGCGCGCAATTTCACCTCAGAGGATTTTGCATTGTCGCATCCAGCCGGTGCGCTTGGTCGCCAACTACTTACGCGGGTTGAGGATTTAATGCATACGCGCTCAGAGAATCTGCCCGTGGTTGATGCGCAATCACCCCTTCGTAAAGCATTATTTACTATGACTAACGGTCGTCTCGGAATGACCGTAGTGACAGATGAGGCGCAGCAAGTGGTCGGTGTCTTTACCGATGGCGACTTACGACGTAGTTTGGAGAAAGGGATTGACCTTGATACACCTATGGCTAAGATAATGACCACCAATCCTCGTCATGTTAGCAAAACCATGCGCGCCTCAGATGCCCTCAGTGTGATGAATGAAAATGCTATCGGTCAGCTATTGGTGATGGATGAGCACGCCCGTTTAGAAGCGATTATTACGGTTCATGATTTGCTAAACGCTGGAGTTAAATAAGCAGTAAGCAATATAATCTTTTTGTTTGCCAAGCCGATTATATTTTAAGCAGGGCGCATTTTTATACTGTAGTATCATGAATCAAAAGCATCATTAATAAAAATTGCGATTGATAAACCGTGTCGTGAACTAAAATATCATATATAAGAGACCACTCATGCAGGATTTAATTAAAAAAGCCGGTCAAGTTAAGTTGCTCGTTATGGATGTGGATGGTATTTTATCCAATGGGCAGATTATTTATGACGCTAATGGTATCGAGACCAAAGCCTTTTCAGTACAAGATGGCGTGGGTGTAAAGTCATTGGCGCGTTATGGTATTTTGACCGCCATTATTACTGGTCGCAGCAGTGAGATGGTGAATAAGCGCGCTGCCGAGATGGGTGTCAATTATGTGATTCAAGGACGCGATGACAAGCTAATTGCATTGACTGAATTATTGGCAAGCCTTGATAAGTCGCTTAACATTAGCGTTGCTGATTGTGCTTATATGGGTGATGATTTGCCTGATATTAAAGCCATGCAGACGGTTGGCTTTGCTGCGACCGTTCCTAATGCGCATACAGAAGTGATCAATCGTAGTGATATGGTCACCACGCGGGCAGGCGGCTATGGTGCGGTGCGGGAAGTTTGTGATCTCATTTTAAAGGGGCACGGGCATTATGCTGATTTCATCGCTCATTACACCTTACCTCACCTTCCTTCAGACAGTGCTCAGGATACTTTATCGTGAATACCCGTGTTTTAATCGTTTTAGCATTGATTATTGCTGTTATCGCCGGATGGTTCTTTCAGCAACAAGGCGAAATCGCGCCTCCTATTAAGATAGCGCCGTCTGAAGTGGACTATGAAGCGACGGATATTAAGGCAGTACAAACCAATGAGCAGGGTAAGACAGAATATGAAGTCAATGCAGAGTCATTAACCCATAACCCGGTCACTAATCAAGATGAGATGTCTGGCATTACCATGAATTGGGAGCCGTCCGATGAGCAGCGCTATCGTATTCAAGCAGGTACCGCAGCCATTAATCAGCAGACAGGTGAGCTGCGTTTATCAGGCGGTTTTACTTTAAGTAGTGAGGATAAAAAGGCAGCAACGGGTGTTGAGCCTATTACAGTGACCGGTCAAAGTCTTAAAGGCAATACAAAATCTCGGCAGGTATATAGTGATGAGCCGGTTACAGTGGAACAAGGGATGAACCGCTTTCAAGCGTCCAGCATGAAGGCAAATCTTGAAACTGGTGAATATGAGTTTGGACAAGTTGCGGTTAGTTTTACGCCAGCCGCTCGAAAAGATAAAGCTCTTTTTTAAAGCGCTGCCATTTTGTCGCATTGCCCTTTATACTTAGCTTATCATTTGCTTAAATTACATTTGTATTTGATATTCATGACTTAGTTTGTATTATTGACCCCATATATCTAGTCTAGCTTTGCCTGAGCGCATTATTTATCCCTTATAACAAGAGTAATTATTTATGAAATTCGACTTTTTGCCGTTTGTGCGCTCAATATCGCGCCGCCTTCAAGTCCCTCGTTATGCGCGTTCAGTATCAACGGTGATGTTGTTGGCGCTGCCCTTATATAGTCATGCGTTGCCATCAGATGCCAATCAGCCGATTAAACTTTTGGCAGATAAGGCGACCTATAGTGAACGCACAGGGGTGACCAGTTATTCAGGTAGCGTGATTATTACCCAAGGCTCGCTAAAGATGACCGCTGATAATATTACTGTGAATTTGTCGCAGGGACGTAGCATCAATTCTGCAGTGGCAACCGGTCGACCAGCAACGATGCAACAGATTGTGACCCAAGAAAAAGGTCTGGCAAAAGGGCAGGCAAATACGATTGATTATAATGCAGTCACAGGTATTGTAACGTTGACTGGTAATGCCAGACTCGTGCAAAATGGGGCAAGCTTTGCTGGTAATGTTATCCGTTACAGTCTAAAAGAGGGAGATGTTGAAGCCACAGCAGGTAGCAATCAGCGCGTTGAATTGGTGTTCCCGCCTAATAATAGTGCCAGCCAGCGTGGTATCCGCTAAGCCATTTGACCAAGTAAGATGAGTGTCATTTAAATTTCGTAATAGCAAGAGTATGGTATGAGTGATAATAATTTCAACAATACCAGTAATAACGGTAATAATGTTAGTGAACATGTTAACGATATTAACAACATCCGCGAGCAGCAGATACAAGCGCCTCTGCATGAGTCAGCCCATGTCGCTTTTGCAAAAAATCCTGTTACTGATTCAAGTTTGAACCCAGCCGTCCCCACATTAGTGATGCAGAACTTGGGCAAGCGTTATGGTAAGCGCTGGGTGGTAAAAGATGTGTCTTTCTCCGTGGAACAAGGGCAAGTCGTTGGGCTATTGGGTCCTAATGGGGCAGGCAAGACCACCAGTTTTTATATGGTGGTGGGGCTGGTTAATATGGACAAAGGGCGCGTGACTTTAGGCAAAATGGATTTGTCTAAATATGCCATGCATGAGCGTGCGCGTGCAGGTATCGGCTATTTGCCACAAGAAGCGTCTATTTTTCGAAAACTGTCTATTGAAGACAATATTCTAGCGATTTTGCAAACGCGTAAAGAGCTGTCAGCAGCCGAACAACGCCAAGAGCTTGAAAAACTGATTGGTGAGTTCCATTTAGAGCATGTACGTCAATCACTTGGCATGAGTGTGTCAGGCGGTGAGCGCAGGCGCTGTGAGATTGCTCGTGCTTTGGCTGCTAATCCTAAATTTATCTTGTTGGATGAGCCATTTGCGGGTGTCGATCCGATTTCTGTCGGTGATATTAAAGATGTTATTTTAAATCTAAAAAATCGTGGTATTGGTGTGTTAATCACTGATCATAATGTCCGTGACACCTTAGCCATTTGCGAAAAAGCATATATCGTGTCCGAAGGTGCGATTATTGCTGAAGGTTCGCCACAAGATATTTTAGATAATGAGCTGGTAAAAAGCGTTTATTTAGGTAAGGACTTTCAGGTATAACATTTTACTTTCTATTAATCCTTTATTTTTCCATATACAAGTAGCGTTTATCGAGATGACGCTACTTGTCTACGTTCATTGCTTAGTGTATCTAATTACATTGCCAAACGACTTCCAAAAATAACGTCATGCTAACTGAGCTTATAAGCTAACGTTAATCTTTATCGCATATCGTCTTACCATTAATATAATCTTTAATTAATCCATTACCTTGGTTATATCTTATTCATTGCAGTGTCTATAGCAGAGACAGACGCATCTAAAAGATTCGCTATATTTCAATGCTTTAATTTAAGATTCAACTGCACGTATCCTCTATTAATAATAAATACTCTTACTTGCTAATTTAAATAAGGCTTATATTTTATGGCAAAAAATAAAAGTAGCTATGTCTGCCAGCATTGCGGTGCGCATTTTGGGCAGTGGGCAGGACAATGCACCGATTGTGGCGAGTGGAACAGCTTGGTTGAAGCGCCCAATGTTAGTATGCCACATCATAATAAAAGTGTAGCGAAACCTCATAGCAGTCGTGCCTCTCCGCGTAGCCCTACTAGCAGTGGTGCAAAAACAGGTAACTATGCCGGAACCCATAGTGCGGTTATGCCACTAAATGCTGTGAGTGTGACGCTAGATACGCGTATGCCGACTGGGATTAGCGAGTTTGATCGCGTATTGGGCGGTGGTTTGGTCGCAGGTTCCGTGGTACTCATTGGCGGCGACCCTGGCATTGGCAAATCAACTATTCTGTTACAAACCGCAACCAATATGGCGCGTGCTGACTCATTAGCAGGCAGTGCCCTTTATGTGACAGGTGAGGAGTCCTTGGCACAAGTTGCTATGCGGGCTAAGCGTTTGGATTTGCCGGCAGATCGCTTGCGCGTCTTGGCTGAAACCAACGTTGAAACTATCTGTGCTGCATTAACGCAAGAGCAGCCTGCCATTGCTATTATTGACTCGATTCAGACCATTTATACCGATGCGATTAATTCTGCGCCCGGAGGTGTGAGTCAAATTCGTGAGTCTGCGGCTATTTTAACCCGCTATGCCAAGCAAACAGGTACCGCGCTATTCTTAGTCGGTCATGTGACCAAAGAAGGTACGCTGGCAGGACCTCGAGTACTTGAACACATGGTTGATACGGTGTTGTATTTTGAAGGGCAATCGGATTCGCGCTTTCGCATGATTCGTGCGGTTAAAAATCGCTTTGGTGCGGTTAACGAGCTGGGTATCTTTGGCATGACGGATATGGGATTAAAAGAAGTTGCGAATCCTTCAGCTATTTTTCTAAGTCGCTATGATAAGCCTGTTGCTGGGTCAGTGGTGATGGTCAGCCGTGAAGGAACACGCCCGTTATTGGTTGAAGTTCAAGCATTGGTCGATGATTCGCAAGGACAGCCAAGACGTATGGCGCTTGGACTTGATTTTCAGCGCTTATCAATGTTACTTGCAGTTATGCACCGTCACGGCGGTATTCATACCAGTGGTCAAGATGTGTACGTCAACGTTGTGGGTGGCGTTAAAGTCATCGAGACCGGATCAGACTTGGCGGTACTGCTGGCTTGTGCGTCTAGTATCAAAGAGCGGGCGTTACCTTCATCGTTAGCGGTATTTGGTGAAGTGGGCTTATCAGGGGAAATTCGTCCAGTGCCTAATGGTCAAGAGCGCTTAAAAGAAGCCATGAAGCACGGTTTTACTCACGCTATTGTACCAAAGTCCAATGCACCAAGCGCCAATAGTGCCCAGTTTGCAGGTATTACCATTATCGCAGTAGAGCGATTAGATGATGCCATTCAAAGAGCTTTTGAGTTGTAATCAGCATTTATAACAGTTGCAATAAAAAAGTGCCTTACTAAATAATAGTAAGGCACTTTTTTTATATAATAAGATGAAGCAAAAAAACAGAATGGTTCAACTATTAGGGACCAGATACACGCTCAATAGATACATTACCAACACCTTTACTGGTAATACCAAGCTGCTTGGCTGCGCCATAAGACAAGTCCATGACGCGATTACCATGGAATGGACCACGGTCATTTACCTTAACAACCACAGATTTGCCATTGCTCTTGTTTGTTACTTTTACATAACAGTTTAATGGCAATGAGCGGTGCGCTGCTGTCAAACCATTCATATCAAAGGTTTCACCACTGGCAGTTTTACGACCATGAAACTGACGACCGTACCAAGAAGCCAATCCATTTTGCTTAAACTTACTGACGGAGTTCGATGCTACGGCAGTTAAGCGTTCTAGCACATCTTCGTCATTAGATACTTTGGCACTGTTACTGGCCAGTAGCGAGCTGCTAAGGGCTAACGATGTAGGCTGGCGGGCAGATTTAACTAAGCTGGATGCATTTTCATGTTGGCGGGTAAGCTCGCCGAGTACACGATCAATATGGGAGGCGTTATTTTGAGACAAAGTCACAAAGGAGGTTTTTGATTCTGCTGCCTGTACGTTTGAAGCCATTGCTGAGCTTGCAAATACACACAAAGATATCGTTAGTAAACCAGATAAACGCTTATTCATAAATAACCTCTATAACATATACCCTAAAACCTAATCTACGTTAAAACTCAACTATTAACGGTCGCAGATTGAGTATGGCTTCATTAGACCACTCTAATGATAAGACCTACTCTAAAGCTTCACACAACACACTATTACCTAAGGGTATAGCATCAAAAGCTTTAATAGATTTTAACGTATGGATAATTTTTTTAATTCATTATCATAAAGTTGTATATGTCAAATTACGCAAATGACACACGAACAATAATGATATGTTTATATGACAGAGAGCACTGTCACTGTTAAAAAACCTAACATACTTAAATAATTAAACTATCAACAAAAATTTACAAATTTTATAATACTATCGTCCATCACCATTCCAAATGATAACAAACTAAATAAAGCGAATACTATATTCAATGAGATGCAAGCGGTAGATACGACAATAGAACTTGCCTGTTGTTAAGCCATAATGACAAGCCAGTCATTCATTTAATCACTGTGAAAACTCACTATATTGAAGCAGTCTCACCGCAGAACAACCAAATGCCAACTTAATTAGTAGGTGTGTACGGCTTATGTATCTAAAATGCAGTAAAAAGAGAGTAACGCAATTTTTTGTAAAAAACAAGTCTTAATACTTATAAGAAAATATTGACAATCTAATAAATATTGAGCCATATAGCTGGTGATACAGACTTATTTTACGTATTAAAAACAACGACTTAGAGTTAATATTTATTAATAAACATCAAGTATAGAGTAGATATTTATTAATAAATATTAACCATGGAGACACATTGCTTATAGCTTACGCCTCTGGCTACTTCTGCTTTTATAGGTTAATATTTCAGGATGTTATCATAATTTTTAGTGTTTTTTTATGAAAGGCAGACCGTGCAGGTAATAAAAGAGAGGCTGGGATAGTAAGCATTGGGTGTCACAAAGATTATATATAATAGTGTCATAAGAGTTTAAAGGATAATCTAAATGCTCATTACAACTGTGGCGAGCAGTAAAAATATTACAACTGCCACATCTATAAAAAATGGTATATTTGTTACCCATTGTCTAAACGATATTAAGCAGTGCGATGCGTATTGATAGACATTAGTAGACCAAATCCACCCATTAGTGTCACAATAGCGGTTCCTCCATAGCTGATAAATGGCAAAGGTACACCCACCACAGGCAAAATACCACTGACCATACCCACATTCACAAAAATATAAACGAAAAATGACATGGTAATTGCGCCTGCTAAGAGACGGCTATAGGTATCAGGATGAGTAAAGGTGATATATAGCGCACGGCTAAGCAAACAGGCGTAAAGAAAGAGGAGCAAGATAACCCCAACTAAACCAAACTCTTCTGAGAAGGCGGCAATAATGAAGTCGGTATGTCCTTCGGGTAAGAAATGCAGGTGCGATTGCGTACCATCTAGATAGCCTTTACCAGTGATACCGCCTGCACCTATTGCGGTCTGCGATTGAATGATATTCCAACCAGCGCCTTGAGCATCTATTTCTGGGTCAAATAAGGTCAATACACGCAGCTGTTGATAATCGTGCAATAAAAAATTCCAAGCAAATATCGCAACAGGTATGGATAACGCGATAGCCCCACCAATCATCCACCACGATAGTCCCGCTAAAAATAGGACAAAAAATCCACTAGCAGCCACAAGTAGCGATGTTCCCAAGTCAGGCTCTTTAGCGATTAATAACACAGGCAAAACAATTAAGGCTAAGGTTATCAAAATACTAGAAAAGGAGGGCGGCAATTCGCGCTTGGATAAAAACCAAGCACACATCATGGGCATCCCAAGCTTCATAAATTCTGATGGTTGTACACTGCCAAATACAGGCAGATTAATCCAGCGCTGAGCACCCATTCGTACTTCGCCAATCAAGTCAACCAGCACCAACAATACTAAGCCCAATGCGTAAAAAATGGGCGTCAAAATATAGTAGATACGTGGCGGTACTTGCGCCATGACAAACATCACTACAAAAGCAATACCATAACTGGTCATCTGCCGCAAAATCATCTCACTGTCTTGAGCCGAAGCGCTATATAAAATAGTCAGCCCAATACAACAAGTGGTCAATAAAAGCAGCGTTGTCCAAGGATCAATGTGCAGGCGTTGCCATAAAGTCGCCTCAGGGAAAGGATCAAAATAAGAGTTTTGACGGGATAGGCGATATTGTGAGCTTAAAGACATAGGCGGTAAGTGACTATAAAGTGGTGCAAGAAAAAGGATAAACAAGGAGGTAGCAATATGAGAAGGATAACGCAGACAGTTTACCTAACATCAGATAAAAAATACCTGTCTATATACGCAGACCAAATAAACCAGAGACGTGCAAAGACAAAATACTTTTATCAAGCAGCAACACTATAGCAATTAAGTAACGTAATTATAAATACTTATATGGATAAGTGTTAATAGGCAATTATCAAGACCGTATAATAGACGATATTTTAGCCGGCTTATTTAAAATTTGATAGTATCGATAGCATATTTTTTGGGATAGTTAATAGGAATGAAAAACGTAACCCTGTATAAGTCAAGACAAGCGCGACAGTCTGGTCATAGTTTCAATGTGCCTTCCTTTATTTCTGCCAATATCAAACCCTTTTTATCAATTTTTGTCTTTGGTTTGAGCGCTGCATCGGTTCAGGGTGCTATTATCAGCGATAGTAGCGAGCGCCGTATTCAAGTGCGCCAAGGCAGTGGTACAGCATATATCAGTAAAGCGACACCCACCGTCACAAATGACACCGGTATTCGTATGCTTAATCGCAATGGGTTAAGTGGCGATAGCATGCAAGGACTCATTGAACAAAAACAGCGCGAATTTGGTGTTAATGCCAAGCTATCGATTGATGAGAATAAGCGCGTTTACATAAATACAAAGCCTCCTGCATATAATACGATTTATAACACGACCTATGACCCCATTTACAATACCGGTAATAACAACGATGCCGCGCTAGACTTTAATAATTGGCTCAATAGAGATAACTATCGCGCTCAGCAAGTTGCCAGCTTCCAGCGTTATCTAACTGCTCAGTTGGGTACCAAAAACGTGCCGCCAATGGCACAGCTGCTGACGACCGCTCGGAGCTGGGAGAAATGTGGTTATGAACCCTATCAATTGCCACCGCAAGAATTATGGTCAAATATTGTCCCAACGCTAAGGCTGTATAGTAATTTAAAAAATCAAGGCGTCCTACCGCGCAGTGCCGAAATTCGCTCCGTATACCGTAGCCCTAATTTGAATGCATGTGCTGGCGGTGCTAATAGTAGTAAGCATATGACGGCGGGAGCGATAGATATTTGGGTACCTGAATATGAAAATAACTTGTGGGGCTTAAATAAGATGCAGGACAGTTTGTGTGATTTTTGGCAATATCAAGGTGAGATTTATAGCTTTGGGCTTGGCTTATATGCAACCGGTGCGATTCATTTAGATACGCAAGGCTACCGTAAATGGGGCTTTAACCATGCCAGTAGCAGCTCTGCTTGCCGATATTAAGAAGATTAACTAGATTGTATCAATCTTGCTTATTAAGCAATATTGGTGATGCATAATCATTATTTGACAAGATAAACTGATGGTAGGCAAGATACTTAATATATAAAACTTAAGTATTTTGCCTCCAAAACTATTAGCTTTCAAAAATATTAGCCTTCAACGCTAACAAGTGCTGTCAGTTCTTTTCTTTTTCCTATCGTTTTACCTTCTTGTTATTTTTTGCTTATTATCTTTAGTGCTTTCCCATGGGTTATTTTCGCCTACCGTGACGATTAAAAACGTATCGGGCTGCAATGTATCACGTAGCGTTTGATTGACAGCAGGAAGCTTTACCTTATCAATACGCGTAATGTAATTGCTCAAATAGTCATCGGGTAATTGATAGAAGTTCATCATACCTAATAGACCATTAATCCCAGCATTGCTGGCAAATCCCATTGGGAAACTATTCTTTAGGTTATCCGTGGTCAACTGCATCTCAGCACCTGTGATGCCTTTATCTAAAGTATTGTTAATAACCTCAATACTGGCATCAATCGCTGCCCGTGCTTTATCGTTGCGCGTGGCAAAGCCAATCTGGTATGGACCACGCGTGAGCATGGGACTCATAGAGCCCGAGATACCATAAGTATAACCCAAGTTTTGACGAATCTCAGTCATTAGACGGGCATTAAAGTCACCACCTGCGAGCACTTCATTGCCAACCGCAAAGTTGGTTTGCTGCTGCTGTGCTGTTGGGTCAGTGGCTCGTTTTTCGCCTAACTGCCCCATTAAAACGGTCGTTTGTGTGCTGGGAAAAGGAATATGAATGTGCTGTGCTTTGGTCAGCGGCTTTGGCTCTGGCAGATTTGCCGCCTTTTTGCCTATAGATAAGTCAGCGGTGAGACTGTCCGCCATTTTTTTGGCTTGGCTTAAGGTTAAATTGCCCGTTATTGCTAGAGACGCATTAGCAGCCACCAAATAGCGTTTTTGGAACTCGGTTAAGTCTTTTTGCGTGATACTGGGAACGGTATCGAGCGTGCCGGAAGTAGGATGGGCATAAGGGTGGGTGCCATATAACGCTTGATTAAAAGCAATGCTGGCAAGACTGCCTGGGTCTTGTTTTTGTTGTTGTAAACCTACCAATAACCGTGCTTTATTACGCGCTAAAATCTTGGTATCGAAACTAGGCGTGGTCAGCATTTGGGTCATTAATTCAACCGCAGGTAACAGATGCTCATCATCCGACAAACTGCGCAAAGATACGATAAACATATCTTTATAAACGCTGCTATCTAAATTAACACCCAAGGTTTCCACCGCGCGTGTAAAATCATCCTCAGCTAATGAGGCAGTGCCTTGCGGGAGCATTGTCGCGACCATATTGGCAATACCAAAGCCGTCAGCACGAATGTCACCGTCACGGGCGCTACCAGCATTAAAGCGTAAATCAATATCGACAATCGGCAGCGCTTCTGCGCGTACAAAAGCGACTGGCACGCCAGAGCTGGTATTGAAATACTCAATAGTGGGTACTGTGACTTTTAATTGTTTGACATTATCAAGACTGCTTAGTTTTGAGAGTGCTGCAATGGGCGCGCTGGTATCAACTGTGGCAGCCGATGCGCGATTTTCATCTGCATAAGCGGGCGCTACTAAAGCGGTTAATGCGAGAGTTATACTTAACGTCAACGTTGAGGTTAAAAAAGATTTTCGTATTGAATGGATATTATCTGTCGTAAATATTTTTACAATCGGCGATATAGAAGTCTTATAAGTCATCACGCTCTTCTTAATAATAAGTTTTAAAACCATATGCTCTAAAAATAAACCAGCATGGTTGATTAAATGTAAATCTGCATAAAATTGCTAAGGAAATCTAGGAACAATGCTAATTAGTAGTCTTAATTAGCGATTTTGGCACGAGTTATTTTAGTGGTTTGAGTTGTTTTTGCCGCATCTGTCTTTACTTTATCGCCAACAACGGGCGGAACGATATGCATGACGGTTAGGTTGTCTTTAACCAGATATTTTTTGCTCGCCGCCTGAATATCGGCAACCGTAATATTATCGAGCTTGGCACGTAAGGTTGCCAGCAGTCGATCATCCAGCCCAATAGACTGCAGCGAGCCTATCATTTGTGCTTGCCCTTTCATACTGTCTTGAGCATAGATAAGTCCAGTGACGGTATTGGTTTTGGCGCGGCTAATCTCATCCGGTGCAATTGGATCCGTCATTAGTTTATTAATTTCGGTGATAATTGCCTGTTGTGCTTGCGCTAAGCTCACGCCTTCACGCGGTGTGGCTTGAATTAAAAATAGCCCATCGCCGCGATCTAATAAATCGTAAGAAGTGCCAACGGAGGTTAGTAAACCTTGCTCACGAATCAAACGCTTCTCTAAACGCGCAGACAGTCCGCCATCTAATACGTCCTGAGCAAGCGATAAGGCATAAGCTTGCTTCTCATCTTTTGCGCCTATCGTCAATAAGCTTGGTACGTTATATCCCATAAGTAATACCGGCACTTGTACTGCTTGCTCGGAGCTAACTTGTTTATAACCGCGAAACCCGCGTTGGCTGACGGCTGGACGCTGGGGCAATTGACTGGTTGGCAGCTTGCCAAAGTAGCGTTTAACATGGGTTAAGACTTCTTCAGGTTTTACATCACCAACGATTACCAAGGTCGCGTTATTAGGCGCGTACCATGTCTTATACCACTCCTTTAATTCAGGCAAGGTAATCGATTCAAGCTCGCTCATCGGACCAATGACAGACTCACCTTTGGGGCTATCGGGCAAAGCAAGCAGGCGAAATGATTCATACGCTTTAGCAAGTGGATTGTCATCGGTACGCTGGCGGCGCTCTTCCATTACCACTTGATGCTCTTTGGCAAATTCCTTGGCATCAAAGCGTAAATTCACCATGCGATCCGCCTCTAACTCTAGCGCTAGGGGCAAGCGATTCGCTGGAAACAGTTCGTAATAACCCGTATAGTCGTAGCTGGTAAACGCATTATTAACCCCACCAAATTTTGCTATCAGGCGCTCAAAGTCATCACTTGATACATTACTGGTTCCTTTAAACATCATATGTTCAAGTAAATGTGAGATACCGCCTTTATCCAGCGGTTCATCGGTTGAACCTACTCGATACCAGATTTGGGTCATCACCACAGGGGCGCGATGATCTTCTTTGACAATCACCTTTAAGCCATTCTCCAGCATATATTCATGACGCCCTGACAAATCGATTGCCAGTTTTGATGACTGAGCTGGTGATGATTTATCAGCTTGCGTATGTGTGGTTTGATTGGCTTGGGTCACTGAGGGCAATGATGATGTATTAGGTTGGGTTAGAGTAGTGGTCTGGCAAGCGGCAATCGTGCTGGCAAGCGCTAGGGCAACAGCTGTACGCAGGATAATAGAAGAGGACATAGTGATTCTACTTATAAAAATAGGGTCTGAATGGATTTATGCAAAAGATTTTTTATAATATTTAATGCTATTAAATGGAACAATTTTCTTAAAGTAAGCAGATATTAACTGACAAATGCGACTATAAAATATCTTTAATGTTGGCAATAAAAATGGCAGTTGGTTCAAGGTCTTGTAGCGTGGCACAACCAACTGCCCCATAACATAACGCCATAATAAAGAACGCTCGGATAGCGTTAATTACGGTTTTAGGCATAGTTGTAAATGTTTTTTGGATACGTGACGGTAATATGCGCAAAATGATAAACCTTATTTATTTAAAATAACGCTGGTGAGTGTTGGTGCTAATTTACGATGACAGTTTGTAATGTCTATTTATCGTCATTCATTATGATGGCTATGTACAACAATAATAAAGAACACGACAATTATAAGGACTTGCCAACCATAACACTGGCAGTTGGTTTAAACTCATGTGTGGTATTGCACCCTGTCAGAGGTAGCATCAGAGTTGCTATTGCACATACCATACCTAATCTTAAATACTTTTTGAAATATGAGATTTCAGTAGGTGTTGCAGTAGACAAGGAAGGTAAGTTAAAACCATTATTTAATGACATAAGAATTCCAAAAAAGAGATAGTGAAAAGAGGGAAGGTAATTAAATGTTTATAAGTAAAGTCACGGTCGGCTTTATTATGGCGACATAACGATATGCAGACTGTAGCGAAATTTAGCGCAGTAAAGGTCAGAGTTTTGTTAGCAAACCTTAAGCTAACCTCTCTAAAAAGCCTGAACTCGATTTACAATAGCGTTTATGATAGGGCTGAGCACCGACTGAATTATGCTAAACTATAATAGCTAAATTATAATAAAAGTGAATACTACTGCTGGTATGGATGCCCATGTGGCGCTAAACCAGCATAATAATTAGATTACTCACGATATCAATTTTAGGGCGAATTTATGAATAATGCAGACAATACCAGTCGTGTCGTCATCAATCTAGATGGAGCATTTGATGACTTGGATGACGATGATATTACCTTACCCAGTATGCCAGTGCAATCGGTGCCTATTATTGATGAAGGCGTTGTTCGAGTAGAGGATCACGCTAATCAGGACGCCTTAAATCAGCAAGAGACCCAAGACAAACCCCAAATAAGTAATGATGTATCAGCACCCAAAATCAGCGAAGATATCGCTTTAGGCTCACCCATTGTCTCACCAGAGGTGACCACGCCAACTGAAATAGTGGTACCAAACAGCACATCAAATGAAGCGTCAAGTAGCTCATCAGATACAACATCAAATGCGTCCTCAACGGAAGTTCAGCCAAAACTTGCTACTAATCAATCAGCTATCCCAAAAATGCCTTTGCAAGCGCAATTGGGCGATGGGGCAGCAAGTAATTCGACCAATATTCATGCGACCAATACCAGTACTAACAAGATCAGTACTAACAATATAAGTGGTACAACGACAGGCGCGCAACAACAAGAAACGACATTAATATCCTCTGAAACATCTTCTAAAACAATAGATTCTTCACAAAAATTGCAAGAGGATAATGAAGAGAGCCAAGAGGCGCAGCAACAAGACAAGCAAAAAGGCAGCTGGTTTAACCGCATGAAGTCGGGGTTAACTAAGTCACGCAAGAATCTTGCTGAAGGTATGGTAAGTATTCTTATCGGCGGTAAAGAGATTGACGATGAGTTATTAGAAGAAGTTGAAGATCAGCTGCTGGTTGCTGATATTGGTGTGAATGCGACTAATCGTATTATCAAAAGCTTAACGGAGCAGACGGCGCGTGGCGATTTGATATATGCCCATTCTCTTTATAAAGCGTTACAAACTGAGCTGGTCGATATCTTAACCCCAAAAGTTGCCCCATTAGTTATTGATACCACTAAAAAACCTTTTGTTATTTTAGTTGTCGGTGTGAATGGGGTGGGGAAAACGACGACTATCGGCAAACTTGCCAAACGTTTACAAGGCGAGGGCAAGTCGGTCATGCTAGCTGCGGGCGACACTTTCCGTGCTGCTGCCACTGAACAGCTGCAAATTTGGGGCGATCGTAACGATATCCCAGTGGTCGCTCAAGGTCATGGCTCGGATAGCGCTTCTGTTATTTTTGATGCTATGCAATCAGCAAAAGCAAAGAATATTGATGTGTTAATTGCCGATACGGCAGGACGCTTGCAGAATAAAACGCATTTAATGGCAGAGCTTGAAAAGGTCGTTCGGGTCATGCGTAAAGCGGATCCTAGCGCCCCTCATGAAGGGATGATTGTACTCGATGCGGGTACAGGTCAAAACGCGATTAACCAAGTTGAGCTGTTTAATAAAGTCGTGCCATTAACAGGTATTACCATTACTAAACTTGATGGTACCGCAAAAGGTGGTGTGGTCTTTAATATTGCTGAAACCACCGATGTGCCGATCCGTTATATTGGGGTTGGCGAGTCGATTGATGATCTGCGTGCCTTTAGTCCGAAGCAGTTTGTCGCAGCATTGTTTGAGACTGATGATAAAGAATAATTCCTAATGACAGTGCTCAAGGATTTATAGCTATGATTATTACCACTATTTTATTATCTGATATCGCTCCTTATAACGATAGTAATGACTCAGTGCCTAATAACCCAATGAATAATGAACCAATGCCTAAAGCATCATTGCTGCTAGGCTGTCATCTGATAGAAGGTACACCCAAATTAATTCTGTGTGATTGGCTTGCTACTGATGTGCGCTGGCAGGATAAAGTTAAACTGGCTGCTCTAGCTAAGCATTATAAGTTTAATGCTATTGATACACAGTTTATCCCTGTTTCAGAATTGAATGCCAGCAAGCCTGAACAGCAGTTATTATTGGCAAGTATTGCGCAGTTGCAGCAGTATGTGCAAGGAACACGTCATGACTTTGACTTACCAATAGATGCCACTTTAGGCACGCCCTTTCAGCAAAAAGTTTGGCAAGCGTTATTAGATATCAAACATGGCGATACCATCAGTTATGCGACGTTAGCACAGCGCGTTGATAGCCCAAAAGGTTTTCGTGCCGTCGCTCAAGCTAATAGTAGAAACCCACTTAGTATTTTAATACCTTGCCATCGTGTAATTAGCAGCAATGGTAAGCTTGGCGGTTATACGGGCGGAGTAGATAAAAAAGAGTACTTGTTGGCTTTAGAAGGAATAAAGTGTCGGTCATAGTTAAGGTTAGTTAAATTATATCAAACTGTATGCCCATGACATAAAAAAGCCAAACGGTTAGAACGTCTGGCTTTTTTATTTAATATAGTGCTTTGAAGTTTATTTACTAATAACTTAACCTACTATTATTGCGCCCACTACTATTGCGCTTCAAGCTGCGCCATAACCTCATCTGTAAAATTGACATTGCTATAAACCTCTTGCACATCATCGATATCTTCTAACATATCAATCATTTTCATTACTTTAATTGCATCATCGATATTGTCAATATCTGCTATGGTCGCAGGTGACATAGTGACTTCTGCGTTATCGGAGACCAAACCCGCTGCATTTAGCGCGTCTTTTACTTGTCCAAAGTTTTCTACATCAGTGATGACTAATAGTGTTTCACCATCGTTTTCAATATCCAGCGCGCCTGCATCCAATGCGGCTAGCATTACCTCGTCTTCTAGGCTCACATCATTAAAACTGATTTCACCGCGCTTATTAAATAAATAGGCAACAGAGCCTGAGGTACCCAAATTACCATCATGCTTGGTAAAGGCGTGACGTACTTCGCTAACCGTACGATTGACATTGTCCGTCATGGTCTCGACCAATACGGCAACGCCGCCAATGCCATAACCTTCATAGGTGATGTCTTCCATATTATCATTATCACCGCCGCCCGTGCCACGTGCGACAGCGCGATTGATGGTATCTCTAGTCATATTGACAGACAATGCTTTTTCAATGATAGCACGCAGGCGTGGATTTTTATTGGGGTCTGGGTCACCTTGCTTGGCAGCGGAAACAATTTCACGAATAATTTTGGTGAATATCTTACCTTTTACCGCATCCTGACGGGCTTTGCGGTGTTTGATATTCGCCCATTTTGAATGACCTGCCATGTTACATCCTTAACTGTTGCTGACGAGTGATAGTGCTAATAAAACAAGGCTAATAGATTAATATGAATAAAACTGTCTCTACTGCCATGTCTTACATTTTTTATGGTATGTACTTTTTTTCTTAAGACTTGTTACCGCTTACTTTTTCTTATAAAAAGGCGCTTATGAATAGAAGCTCAATATGCGTGCAAATATATACAAGCGCTTGTACAAATCAGTGAATGTGATGTTGTTCGCGGCGAATTTTTGCTACACTGTCAAAATTGTATAGAAGTGGGTTATATTATAAACCACTTCTGTCTCATTTAACTACTTTCAGCCACTCTAGCGCTATTTAAGTCATGCATAACTGTTTATCTACGGATTTATTTATGCACCCATCCAAGCGTTCACGAACCTATTGATTTTATGAAGCAACCGACTGCTGAAGCCATAACCCATCTGCGTAATCGCATTCACATTATTGTTGAAGGCACAGATACACGTTTGGGTAAAATTTTTGATGTGATATTATTAATAGCTATTTTAGCAAGTGTTGCCGTGGTTATGCTCGATAGCGTGCTGTATATGCGCTTGCAGTATGGCACATTATTTTTTTATGCAGAATGGTTCTTTACCCTCTTATTTACCATTGAGTATCTGCTCAGACTGTTTTCAGCACCCAACCGCTTACGTTATGTGTTTAGTTTTTTTGGGGTAGTAGATTTATTATCGGTATTACCAAGTTATTTAAGCTTAATGTTTGTGGGCGTTCAATATCTACTAGTTGTTCGAATTCTGCGGATATTAAGGGTGTTTCGGGTACTTGGGCTTAAAGCTTATATGCAGCAAGCCGGATTTTTAGCATCAGCGCTAAAAACAAGCCAGCAAAAAATCACGGTATTTTTCTTATCTTTAGTACTGTTAGTGACAATCTTTGGCGCGGTTATTTACGTGGTCGAAGGGGCAGAAAACGGCTTTACCAGTATTCCAGTGTCTATTTACTGGGCGGTTGTAACGGTAACCACAACCGGCTATGGCGATATGTCACCTAAGACCCCCATTGGGCAGGCGATTGCATCTATGGTCATGATAACGGGTTATTCTATCATTGCCGTACCGACTGGGATTTTTACTGCTGAGCTGGCACGTAATATGCGCCCGCAGTTGACCCCTATAGCATGTCCAAATTGTGGTAAATTTGGTCACGCGGTAAATGCTACGTTTTGCGATCGTTGTGGGCATGCGTTGCATATCTAATCTTTGTTTTTATATATTCACTTGCGAATAATTATGTCTTACCTGTCATCTAATCATCTATAAATACTCGTGAACGAGTGGTGATAAATCAATTTTCACCCCGAGATTGACCAAATTCCAGTATTGACCCGAGACGGTGCGATCGAGCATCATTGTGGTTGCAGACGGTTGAAATTGTCCAAAGTATTTGAGTGAGGTGCGCATTTGAGCGATGACATCGTGATGCACGTGGCTGCTGGCAAAGTCAAACTCACCTTCTTGATAAGGCGGAATCGATAATGGCTTGAGCCCAATCGCTAACCACTGCTGATAAAATTCACCCGGAACTAAATTAGTATCATCACGACGAACTTCTAGCGCAATTAAATCTTGTTCAAGCGCGGTCACATCACCTTTTATAGCATGCTGTGCAAAACGGCGGAACAGCTTCACTTCGCTATCGCTATAGCTGCGAATACCACCAAAGTCATAAGCGACTACACTACCATCAGCGCGAAAAGCAAAATTCCCCGGATGCGGGTCGCAATGCATGCGGTATAAGCCAAACAGCTGACCTGCGGTAAAGTGAAATAAATGAGTGGCTATCTTTTGCTTAATGTCATTATCCCAAGTTGCCGCAACTGCAAGCGTCTCACCCATCTCCTCCGTCAGTGTCAATATGCGCTTGGAAGAATGGCTACTAATCACTCTCGGGATAATAATACCGTCATCTCTAGAATGAAAACCGCCAAAAATGCGTAAATTGTGCGCCTCTTTTGTGTAATCCAGCTCATCATGTAAGCTTTGACGAATCTCAGCAAACAGTTGCTCTTGCAGCGCCCGGCTCATATTCAAGACGCCTGCGATTTTAAGCGCCATACGTACTTGTTTTAAATCGCTATCGCAGTTTTTATCGACATCAGGATATTGCACTTTTACCACAACATGCTGCCCTGACTGCAAAACCGCTTTATGCACTTGACCGATAGACGCGGCTGCAAATGGTGTTTCTTCAAACTCAGCAAATAATTCAGTAATATCCCCTTGTAGCTCGCGCTCAACTTGGGCTTTAATCTGCGCATAAGGCATCGGCGGCGCATCTTTTTGCAGCTTCTCTAATGCCGTTGCGACTTCGGGCGGAAACACATCTTTATACTGCGAGGCAATTTGCCCCACTTTCATCACTGCGCCTTTCATCTCGCCTAATGTTTCTGCAATCTGAATACCGACATCTTGCATCATGTCTGAGCGCGCTTGCAGACGTTTTTCTTCGTCACTAGATAGGTGCTTTAATGAATTCTTTGCTGCCTTACCTGCAATACTTGCCGTCATGCCCGCCAATTTCATAAAGCGTTTTCCGGACGATTGTGCCATTCATATCACCGTGTTTTTTGACTGTCTATGTGTTATTGATTATCTGCTGAGTTATAAGTTATTCATCATTATGAAGATTAATGAGAATTGATATTAATTATGACTGTCACTCTATATTGATATTTATTCTTTATATACAAGGTTCTTTATCGCAATAAATCTAGCGCTCAATAAATGTAGGGCGCAATAAATACAGTGTAATAAAACCATAGCTCTTTAACCAGTAAGCTTGCGTTACCCAATCTATCTGTCATCTTAGGTAATATATTACTCAGCACTCAAATCAAGGCTATAGGCATTTATTAGCCAGTAATCCAGCGCGGTTTGATAGCCTAAAGACCCTAAACCACAAATAACACCCACTGCCACATCGCTTAGATAAGACAAATGGCGAAACGGTTCTCGGCTATGAACGTTCGATAAATGCACTTCGATAAAAGGTTTTTGCGTAGCAAGCAGCGCATCACGGATAGCGACAGAGGTATGGGTAAAGGCGGCAGGATTGATGATAATCGCATCAACTTGCTTAGTCGCGTCAGCCAATAAACCATAATGCTGGATATCGTCAACCAGTTTGCCTTCATGATTGGACTGAATGCAGATAAGTTCAATCCCATATTTTGCTGCTTTAGCGGTAAGCTGGGCTTCGATATCAGCAAGCGTAGTATGTCCATAAATCTCTGGTTCACGTTTGCCTAGCAGATTTAAATTGACACCATTCACCAATAATATTTTATGAGACAAGATTTGAGGTTGCGGCGTAGCTATGGATTGTGATGAGATATTGGTGGCGGAAGCAGTGCTCATAAAGTTCTCGGTGTATATAAAATGAAGAAAAGGGAAATGTATTGAATAAAGATCAAGAATTTGAATATAAAGGGGTTTGACTATAAAGACGTTTTATTATCGTCAACGTTGTTTTTTATTATCACTGCTAGTTGTGAATCTACCTTTATAGTTACCCTAATCCATTATCATAACAGCTTGACCTGTATTTTATAAAAAAGTTACACAAAAGGCTATCTACTCGTCAAAAATCGGGTTAAAAGACTTTATGTTACTAAAAACCCATGCTATGATATTTTTTAGGTAGGAAACATTGCAAGCTTGTTACTGCTATGATTGCAAACGACTTGTATCTAAAGCGAAACTTATTTATAAGGTTGTATGCTTTCACTTTATCGATAACGCTTACTTTAGATATGAATTTCATGATTTTATTTAGACCCCGCTTATATGCAATGTAGCAAAGGGATTTGGGGCTAAGCACACTTTTTAGGAAATAATATTATGTCAGCTCGTGAACAAGGTACTGTCAAGTGGTTCAATGATTCAAAAGGCTTCGGTTTTATTCAACGTGATAGTGGTGAAGATATCTTTGTCCATTTCCGCGCTATTCAAGGTGATGGCTATCGCTCACTACAAGATGGTGAAAAGGTGGAATTCACTGTAACGGAAGGCGATAAAGGTCTGCAAGCAGAAGAAGTTAGAAAAGTAGATTAGTTAGCAATATAAATCATGTGATATCAGTCATTCGGACAATGTTACTTTTGAGTAGTCGTGACTGAGTGAACTACTGATATACTATCAAGCCAAGCCTGTCTTATCCTACTGATAGGGACATTTTATGTCCATGGTGGGATGATGGCATTAGGTTTGGCTTTTTTGTGTTTGTTGGTTTGCAGTAAAGACTTCATTATCAAGGTTTTTGCCACTGATATCAGCCGTTACCATAGTAAGGATAATTTTTTGAGTCACTTCACAACATTTACAGATTTACCGCTCTCAGAGCCTATATTACAGGCGATTGATGACTTAGGGTTTAAGGAATTGACGGCGATTCAAGCCCATATATTGCCGTATACCTTAGCGCACCAAGATGCTATTGGGCAGGCGCAAACGGGTACGGGTAAGACCGCCACATTTTTGCTAACCATTATACAGTCGCTACTCACACGACCCTTTACCGCGGATGAAGAGCGCTACTTAGGAGAGCCGCGTGCAGTGGTAATGGCACCGACGCGCGAGCTTGCTCAGCAAATATTTGATGATTGTCTGGCTTTGACAAAGTATACAGGGCTGCACAGCGTCTGCATCATGGGTGGCACCAATTATGAAACCCAGCAGCATGAGCTTGAGCGGCAATATGTTGATATTTTGGTTGCGACGCCGGGGCGCTTGATTGATCTTGTCAATCGGGGCATGGTATATTTGGATCGGGTAGAAGTTCTGGTGTTAGATGAAGCTGATCGAATGCTAGATATGGGCTTTATCCCTGATATTAAGCGCTTGGTGGGTAAGATGCCAGCCAATACGGATCGCCAAAGTTTGCTGTTTTCAGCCACCTTTAATCAAGATGTGATGAATTTAGCCTATCGCTGGCTTCATGAACCGCAGTTTGTCGAAATTGAGCCTGAGCATAAAACCAGTGAGTTGGTAGAGCAGCACTTTTATCTGCTAAGCGAGAGTCAAAAGTTAGCAGCACTTGAGCGTATTCTTGCTGATAGCGCGGTTGGTAAAGTTATTATCTTTGCCAATCGTAAAGACCAAGTGAAGCGTTTGTATCATAAATTGCGCCAAGCACATAAAATCGTCATGCTATCGGGCGATGTGATTCAACAAAAACGTGAGAAATATTTGCAGCGTTTTAAAGAAGGTCATGCTTCAATATTGGTGGCGACGGATGTAGCAGGGCGCGGTATTCATGTGGATGATATCAGCCATGTGATTAATTATACCTTGCCGGATCAGCCAGATGATTATGTGCATCGTATTGGACGTACCGGACGTGCAGGGCAAACCGGTATTAGCATTAGCTTTGTTAGTGAAGATGATGCCTTTAATATTCCAGAGCTTGAGAAACATTTGGATAGTAAATTTACCCTTGAGCAATGGCAAGAGTAAGTTAGCACAAACTATCAACCCGCTCATTGCTACATTGATAGTTACCTATAATTAGCTAAAACAAAAAGCCTTTAACGTTAATATGACGTTAAAGGCTTTTTGATAAATATAATGAATAGGGAGGTTGTAAAAACAGTGATTGAATAATTATTAAATCATTAATGATGAGCGTGTTCTGTTACTGCATTCTGGTCATTCATATGATGCTCGCTTGGCATCTCATCCATGCTGTGCTCCATACCATGATTCATCTCGGCATGTGCTTTAGGTATCATATCATGATTCATATGGCTCATATCGGCTTGATTAGACATGTCTGTCTCAGTCATCATCGCTGAATGAGCGCTATGATCCATAGGCATGCCAGCGCTATGACCAGAATGTCCACCATGCATGCTGCTCATGGCTATCGGTACAACAATAACCGCCAGTCCTGACAGCATCATAATCGCGCCATTCATTTGTCGTAAGCGCCAGCGTCCGATTTGAGTGCGTAGCCAATTAACCGTACCATGAGTTGCCACTAACATAGGTACGGTGCCCAAGCCAAAGGCAAACATTAACACGGCACCTGTTAATGGGTCATGTCCCACCACGGCAATTAATAATGCGCCATATACCAGCCCGCATGGTAAAAATCCCCATAATAGACCAGCCGTTAACGCCCGTGGAAAAGTGGTCAATGGAAATACTTTTTTGCGTAAGGGAGCTAATGCTTGCCAAAAGCGCATACCTAAGCGTTCAAGCTTATTCAAAAATGGTGCACCAAGCATAATCATACCCACGAACACCAATACCAAACCAAGTAAAATACGTGGGATATTGTTTCCTACCATCAGTGGCGCTAGGACAGTAGTACCAATCACGCCTGCTAATAGCCCTAATGATGCGTAGCTAAGCAGTCGCCCAACGTGATAAGTAGCAATTAAGACACGACGTTTAGCCGGGCTAACATCTTTCATAGACAGCCCGAAAGCGGCAACCAAGCCACCACACATCCCCAAACAATGTGGCGAACCAAAGAATCCCATCAGCAAAGCGGCAACCAATAAAGCAATGGTCATAATAAGTATCTCTTAATATGAAAGACAGTTTAAAAAAGGATTTAAAATTTAGGTAATGTGATAAGTAATGCTACTAAAAGTAATCTTAACCAAATATGGCACGATTAATTATTCATCGTCATTACTTAATAATGTACTTATTAGCATCACTCTCATTATCAGCAGTGGGGGAGTTGGCAGGCGTGTCAGGAAGGATAGATTCATCTGCTGAGTCTTCAGAAAGTGTCGTTTGATGCGCGTTTATGACCTGCCGCCGCTCTTGGCGATCATCCAAAATAATGCGCTGGGAGGCATTGTCCAAATCCTCAAACTGATTAGACCTTACCGCATAGCGTACTGCCCAAATAGCGACCACAAACAGCATAAGACTTAATGGAATTAATAAAAATATGCTGAGCATGAGATACCTCTTAACTGGCAGTTTTAATAAATAATACCTTTATTATACGCTGTTTATTTGCATAATGAAGGCGCAGTACGCTACTTAGCATTGATTATCTGCAACTTATAAACCGACTGAGAAGAGCATTCAAATATTTATAACAGATTATTTAAGAAAAGGTTTTTACCGCGCTGCCTCTTGGTGTTAAGAGTTGCTGCTCGCTCACTTCGTCAGCATGGCGACAATTAGATTGAGGGCTAAAAATATCCCGCATATAAGCGGCAATCTCATATACGGCGCGGCGTGAATGGGTTAAGTTTTGCGCTGGTTGCATCCAATCGAGATTAACCGGTAAAGGCGCTGGCATGGCTGTGGTATTGATATTGTTTAGCGCAAACTGTCGCCGTGCACGAGCCATATGGTAGCTATCAGTGATTAGGTAAACGTGATGTAATGGTATGCGTTTAGCGGTAAACCGCGCATTTTCACAGGTGTTCATGCTGGCATTTTCACTAATAATGCCATCAATGCCATGCTCAATCAGCCAGTGCCCAAGCCATGGCGCTTCAGCACCGCTTAAGACTATCGGTAGCGGCAAATCATGATACGCGGTTGCTGCTGTGCGGACACGGTTTAAACTATAGTTATTTAATATCGTGCGATTATCACGATCATTGGTTAGACCGCCGCCAAGTATGACATAGGCAGTCGGTGGCGAACTCATGGCTGCGCCCGTCATCGTCGGTAAGGGTAAGTGCTGGAATAAATAGACGACAGCGCGCGAAAATAATGGGGTGAATAAACTGATAATAACCACAATAACCATGGTCGTACCAAGTACGAAGGTAATATTAATGATACGGAAAACTTTAATCGTGCGCTCAGCTGAACGCAAATAATAGCGCCATAGCCGTTTTGACCATAAACGTCTTGAGAACAGCTTTTTAGATGGCATGGTTGCCAAGACCGATGGTTGCATCAGCCTGTACCCAAACAGGTTCACGCATAATGGTAATAGCAAATTTCTCATACACGCAGTTAGCAATATAGTCTTGGGCGGCTGCTACATCTTCTTGAGTAGCCATAAAGGGCGCATGATTGGTCAATACTAAGGCTTGTTGTGTATGAGTCATAATGGGTGCAATACCACCACCCTTTAGCCCTGCTTGCTCAATGAGCCAGCCTGCCGCGACTTTGACCATAGAGTCTGGCATAGGGTAGCCGACAATATTGGGAAAGGATACTTGCAGCGCGGTAAACTGGGATTGGTTAATAATTGGATTTTGAAAAAAACTGCCACAATTGGGCAACTGCTTGGGGTCAGGGAGTTTTTGCTGACGGATATCAATAATTGCCTGCATCACATCAGCTGGCATTGGTTGCTGACGACCATCTTGCTCAGCATAACGCTGTGCAACCGACTGCACATCGCCATAACTGGCTAAAATCCGTGTCGCGTCCTTATGTAAACGCAAGCCAACACGGCTAATCAGCCAAGTATTGGGCGCACGCTTAAACATACTGTCACGATAGCCAAATTGACAGTCACTTGCTGTCAGCTGATGCCATGTATTGCTCGGTAAATGATAAGCGCGCACATATTGTAAGCAGTCATCCAGCTGTACGCCATATGCACCAATATTCTGTACTGGTGCTGCGCCCGTCAGACCAGGAATTAGCGCTAAATTTTCTAGCCCATACCATCCTTGACTGATTGTATATAACACCAACTCATGCCAGTTCTCACCCGCCATCACTTCAATATCGACATAATCATCCGTATGCTCAAGCAGATGAATGCCGCGCATGTGTGGTTGTAGCACGGTCGCTTGTAACGTGGCTGGCAACAACACATTGCTACCGCCAGACAATACAAATAAAGGCGCTTGCTCATCATTATCGCGATAGTACGCCATAAAGTCATCGAGCTGTGCCTCATCGGTTAATGTCACCACCGTATCTGCCATACAAGCTAGTGCCATCGTATTAGCTTGCGACAGATCATGCTGCTGTTTAAGCATCAAGTCATCATGAGTATGCAAAGCAGAGCGTGAAGCTAACGTCATAAAACGACCTATGTGGCGAATGGATAAGGGTTTAAAGTATCCTATAGACTAAAGGATAAAACATAACAAGGCATAGCTATAACAGTAAAAATGGCTTAGTTACTCTTCCAGCTCTCAATCCAAGCTTGCGCACTTGATTCGATACGCTCAATGACCTCTTCAAAGGCATCACCATCACCAGTATACGGATCAGGAACATCATCACCACCATAAGTAGGGTCTTCTTCACTAAATAAAGCCAATTTAGCCAAGTTCTTTTTTTCACCCGCCACGCTATCTTTGATGGCTTGTAAGTCGGCTAAGTTTTGACCATCCATCGCTAAAATCAAATCAAAGTCATGGAAATCATCCGCACTTACTTGGCGGGCTTTGAGTTTACTGATGTTATAGCCGTGCGCTTTTGCATGACGCTGCGCGCGTTCATCAGGTGCATGACCAATATGCCAATCTCCAGTACCGGCAGAATCGACCTTAATCTCAAACCCGGCAACCGCAGCTTGCTGACGAAAGATTTCTTCGGCAGTTGGCGAGCGGCATATATTCCCTAAGCAGACCAATAGTACAGATGAAGGGGCAGACGCTTTAATCAGCATAATAGTACCTTTTATAACCATAAAAAAACATGCCAGCACAAACCAGCATTGCAATGTTGGCGTATCGGCATGTCAATAGCGATAGTATTCGCGCTCAGCGTAACGCTTAATGAAGCGGATGGCAATAGCCGACACTAAAGAATACCGTCATTTGAACCATTGCCAAATCTCGCTAAGCGCATCAACAAATTAATAATAGCATGACTTAACGGCTTAAATACTTAGTCTTGACTGCTTTTAAAGCGATGCAAATCGCGGCGCTCTTTCTTATTGGGCTTATTGTCTGGGCGGGCAAGATTAGCAAGTTTGCGCTGCTCGGCATAATAGGCGCGCCGTGTTTCACTTTCTTCTGTTTCAGAATACAGTATTTGTGCGGCAGTTGCATTGCCACGTTGCAGCGTTAATGCCTCAACAATAACCGTCTTTTCAGTCATTGCCGTGGCAGAGCCTTGACGAATGGTTAACTCATCGCCAATAGCAATCTCTTTACTAGTCTTTACCCGACTGCCAGCGTAATGTACACGACCACTTTCAATAGCTTGTTTAGCAAGGGTACGTGTCCGATAAAAACGCGCCGCCCATAGCCATTTATCAAGGCGAATTTTGGCTGGCACACCAGCGCTATCATTATGTTTACTCATCAAAACCTCGTTAACAGATTAAGATATTAATGGGGTTAATTGTATTAATTAAAAGGCTGACTGTTGCGCCGGTCTCATTTGCTAATGACACCACTGCTGCTCACACGGTACGCCGTCATTATTACCATCCATCTGCGTATTAGGGCAATGTTGAACGAAATAAGTTGCTTCAGCGCAGGAGGTCATTTGTGAACAATGTTGCCTGCCGTCACAAGAAAAATTTGCGGCAACAGGCTGTATGGTTTCATCATCCACGTAAGTTGGCGCAATACTATCGACGTCAGCGATACTCATAGCAGATGATGACACGCCCGCAGACGCATTACTATCTATATCACCTTTAGCTTGAAAGTATTGATAGCTATAAAATGCCACTATTAATAATATAACAACGAGCATTATTTTTTTCATAATGGCATCTTTTTATTACTATTTACTATGTAATTAGTGAGGTGTTTATTTTAAAAATAACTGATAGCCGATATTATCATTGATAGCGATACAGTCATAGCCGATATCGAGCAGCGCATCTTGTAATAAGCGTGAATTGCTCTCAGAGGCTTGTAGCCCGACCAATACCCGACCTTCAGCAGCGCCATGATTGCGATAATGAAATAAGGTAATATTAAAGTCATCACCCAGCTTTTCTAAAAAGGTTAATAAAGCGCCCGGACGTTCGGGAAATTTAATTTTTAATAATTGCTCGTTTTCAACATGAGCATGACCGCCAATCAAATGGCGAATGTGCGATTTGGCAATATCGTCATCGGTTAAATCATAGGCTAGATAGCCGTCAGCGGCTAATTGATTGCTGATAGTCTCGCGCTCTTTATCACCCTCTTTTAGTGCAATACCGACAAAAATAGCCGCAGGATCCATAGAGTCGGGCGACTGTTGATGGTCGGCACGATAGTTAAACTCAGTAATATTACGGCCATGTAGGCTGCGACAGAAGTTTAAGAATGCACCCGTTTTTTCAGGAATGGTGACGGCAAAAATGGCTTCTTTCTTCTCACCAATTTCAGTGCGCTCAGCAATATAACGCAGGCGATCAAAATTCATATTAGCACCGCAAATAATGCCAACGCAGTTTTTACCTTGTAAATTATTGGCTTTAATATATTTTTTCATACCGGCAACAGAGAGCGCGCCAGCAGGCTCAACGATACTACGGTTTTCTTCAAACACATCTTTAATAGCGGCGCACACTTCATCATTGGTACAAGTAACGACTTCCGGCTCGACAACAGGTCCTGAGTTATCGCTTTTTTGCATGCGCACCACATCGAACGGCAGCTTACCGATTTGAGCAACGGCAACACCATCGACGAATAAGCCCACTTGTGGCAGTATGACTCGCTCATTGGCTTCTAGCGCTGCTTTTAAGCTAGCCGATTGATCCGCCTCTACGGCAATAACTTTCACATGCGGTGCCACTTCACCTAAAAATGCGGCAATCCCTGAAATAAGACCACCGCCGCCAACGGCTACAAAGACGTAATCCATATTGCGCCATTGTTGGGTCAGCTCAAGCCCAATTGTTCCTTGCCCCGCAATAACCAATTCATCATCATAGGGCGGGATAAAAGTTAAGCCTTCACGTGCAGCGCGATCAATCGCATAACGATTTGCCTGATCAAAACTATCGCCATATAAATCAACATTACCGCCCAGTGCTTTAACCGCGTCGACCTTGATATCTGGGGTCGTGGTTGGCATCACAATGATGTTATTAAGAGATAATTTACGAGCAGAATAAGCCACGCCTTGGGCATGATTACCGGCTGACGCACAAATAACGCCACGCGCTTTTTGCTCATCACTCAGCTGGCTAATTCGGTTATAAGCACCGCGCAATTTAAAAGAAAAAACCGGCTGCAGGTCTTCACGCTTTAGACGAATATCATTAGCAAAACGCTGGGTCAGCTTGGGTGCAGGCTCAAGAGGGGTTTGAATGGCAACGTCATAGACGGTGGCTTGCAAGATGGCTCGTACCCAGTGTGACAGCATAATGGTTCCTAATATAAAAGTGAATAAACAGAAGACAAACAATGGTAAAAACGAAATAGATTAGCCTATGCTGATTTTTGGTATCTTGCAAGGCGCAATTGCAATTTTTGCCATCCATTTTAAGGCGATAAGCGTCTCAGCTTAACTTCAAACGTTAATTTATCTAGTAAAATGAGAAGGTTGCTGTAGTTGTTGTAATAATAGGCTGCTTTTAATACGAGAATATCAAGGAATGATTATCAATGGATAATTACTAATGACCTCAGACAAGCATAGCCAGTGCTTAGCACTATCAGTTATAATAAGCGCGCATTTTTTATATTATTTTACCTTGCCAAGGATTTATGATGAGTGATCAGCACGCACAAAAGCAAGCCGCTGCCAAGGCTGCGCTACGCTATATTGAAGACGATATGATACTTGGTGTAGGGACGGGCAGCACGGTCAACTGCTTGATTGAGTTATTGCCGCAGCTTAGGCTTGCCGGTGCGGTTGCCAGCTCGCAAGTGACTGAAGATAAGCTTCGTGCGCTTGGCATTGAAGTGGTCGATTTAAACTTTGCCGGTACGCTTGATTTATATATCGATGGCGCAGACGAAGTAAATGCGCATTTGCAACTTATTAAAGGTGGTGGTGGCGCATTAACCCGTGAAAAAATCGTTGCCGCAGCGTCCAATCAGTTTATCTGCATGGTTGATGACAGCAAGATGGTTGATGTGTTAGGGCGCGCATTTCCGGTGCCGATTGAAGTCTTACCACAAGCGCGCTCGTATGTTGCTCGTCAATTGGCGCAATTGGGCGGTGAGCCAGTATATCGTGAAGATTTCGTTACTGATTATGGCAATGTGATTTTAGATACCTATGACTTGGATGTTAGCGATCCTATCGCCCTTGAGCAGCAATTAAATAATATCGTTGGCGTGGTTTGTAATGGTATTTTTGCCGCCAATCAAGCGGATATTTTGCTCAAAGCTGGTAGTAATGGCGTTAAAACTATTTTGCGTTAATGTTTGCTGCGTTAAAGCTTCATTAATAAGTTGATTGATGAGTATTTAAGTACAAGATAAGAAAAAGGCAGGTTACGTTAAGTAGCCTGCCTTTTTTATGGACTTTTAAAATACGTTTTTTATATCATTAAGACAATTTAATCTTATCTTTTAATAAAAATTCCATCAGTGCTTTTTGCGCATGTAACCGGTTTTCAGCTTCATCCCAAACGACTGAACGCGGGTCATCAAGCATATCATGAGAAATCTCTTCACCGCGATGCGCTGGTAAGCAATGCATAAACACCACATCAGGATCGGCTTTATCCAATAACGATGGTGTCACTTGATAAGGCGCAAAACGACGCGCGCGAGTGCTTTGCTCAGATTCTTGCCCCATACTCGCCCATACATCGGTGACAATCAGGTTTGAGTCTTTTGCTGCATCTTGCACATTTTCAACTAGGCTAACACAATGCGAGAACTGCTCCATAAGTACCGGATCTGGCTCAAAACCATAAGGGGCAGCAACGCGTAGCTCAAAGCCAAACTGATTTGCCGCTTGCATATAGGAGGCGCACATATTGTTGCCATCACCAACCCACGTGACAATTTTATTTTCAATACTGCCGTGATGCTCATAGTAAGTTTGCATATCAGCCAGCAATTGACACGGATGGAACTCATCGGTTAAAGCATTAATAATCGGTACGCTAGAATATTCTGCAAAGGTTTCAACTTTTTCATGCCCAAAGGTACGAATCATAATGATATCGACCATACTAGATATCACCCGTGCGGAATCCTCAAGCGGCTCACCGCGACCCAACTGGGTATCATTTGGTGATAAAAATATCGCGCTGCCACCAAATTGCCCCATGCCAGTCTCAAAGGAGATACGCGTACGGGTAGAGGATTTCTCAAAAATCATGCCCAGCGTCCGACCAACAAAAGGTTGGTAAATCTCACCGGCATGCTGCATTTTGCGCAACTCGCTGCCGCGTTTGATAAGGGCTTGTAGTTCTTGTTTGGTTAAATCAGATAAAGTCAAAAAATGGCGCAAACTCATAGCAATCCTAGCAGTCGATCACAGTCAATGGAAAATGGAAGGTTATCAGTAGTCGACGATATGGCAAAATGACCGATAGCGTGCTGACAACAAAATTTTAGTATAGCGCAATTGAGGATAATGTAAACGCCCAATTTTGCCATAATAAACTTGACCATTTTTCTATGAAAATGATTTACCAATAAAGGCACTTACTAAAATATTTACCTGCTATTTTGAAATAACTTTTAAAATCGCTTTATTAACTTTAAGACCGCGCTTTGATAATGCAATGCAACTTAATTCTGCATGCGCAGCGGTCGGGTACTTAGGCGACATAATAACTCGTAGCCTATTGTTCCAGCATGGTTTGCCACCTCATCAACATGCGGCGCGCTGCCCCAAAGTATCACCTTACTATCTAAAGCAAGCGTTATAGGTGTGGAGCTGATATCAATGACAATCATATCCATAGCAACCCGACCGCGAACAGGGCAAGGGTAGCTTTGATTGGTGCTCTCATCAATCACTGAAACATAAGCATCTTGATTGAGTATGCGCGGATAGCCGTCACCATAGCCAATACTTACCAACGCAGTTCTGGTTTCTTGCTGCGCAATCCAGTGGCTGCCATAACCAATGGCATCACCCACTTTTATCGTTTGTAGCGCCATAATCTGCGCGCTAAAATCCATCGCTGGTTGCAAGTTTAACTCATGCGCACACATATTCTTAATGGGTGAGCTGCCGTATAGCATGATACCCGGACGTACCCAATCGTAATGACTGTCAGGAAAATTGATTAGTCCTGATGAATTGCATAGCGAGCCTTGCACATCTTGACTCACAGTCTCTCGTAAGATATTAAGCATATCGGCAAAGCGTTGTTTTTGAATGGCATTGAGCGGATGATGAACATCATCAGCATTGGCAAAATGGGTGGTAAGAATCAGCTGATAACCGGCATCATGCAGACGCTGAGCAGCATCCAAAATAGTCTGCTCATTAAAGCCTAAGCGATTCATGCCGGTATTAAATTTTAGCCAGACTAGCCGCGTTGGGCTGTCTATTACAGGGACATTGTCTAACGCCCATTCAAGCTGCGGGTTATGGTGAATCACACAGCTTAAATCATTATCAATCGCCTGCTGCCATTCACTTTGAGTTAATACCCCTTCGATTAAGCCGATCGTTTTATTCCAACCCAAATCACGCGCCTCTATTGCCTCTAACAGCGTTGCCACGCCAATACCATCTGCCTGTTGCAGCGCGGGTAGTACTGCTTTAACCCCATGTCCATATGCATTGGCTTTTACCATGGCTAATATTTTAGCCGTGGGGGCGCGTTTTTTGACTTGGTTTAAGTTGTGGGTAAGTGCTTGAGGCTTAATCGTGATGGTGCGCATAATCGGCTTCTTTATTAGCAAAGTGGTAAAGCAAAGCTACAGATTAGTCAAAGCTCTTTTTATGAATAGCGATTTACTATCCGTAGCAGAATGGGATGAAGAAATGGATAAAAAATGAATTAAATGATAATGAGCAAACACTTAATTGTTACTCGTCATCATCAAAGCTCCTGCCTTGATAATACTCAGGGGTCAGATTGGTAAAGCGGGTGAATTGCCCTTCAAACGCCAAGCGTAACGTACCAATAGGACCATTACGCTGCTTACCAATAATAATTTCAGCCACGCCTTTGTGGTCTGAATTCTCATTATAAACCTCATCACGATAAATAAACATAATCAAATCGGCATCCTGCTCAATCGCGCCAGATTCGCGCAAATCTGACATGATTGGGCGCTTATTCGGACGATTTTCCAAGCTACGATTCAACTGCGATAGCGCGATAACTGGACATTCAAGCTCGCGTGCTAATGCCTTTAGACTCCGTGAAATCTCCGAAATCTCGCCAACACGGTTGCCATCAAGACTAGGCACTTTCATTAATTGTAGATAATCGACAATGATAGCACCTAGTTTACCGTCATGGTTTTTGGCAATACGGCGGCAGCGAGAGCGTAGCTCGGAGGGCGGTAGGGCGGTACTGTCATCAATATATAAATGCTTGGATTGCAAATGCTGAATCGCATTCATCATTTTTGCCCACTCATCCTCATTCATTTGTCCTGAACGCAAATGGGTTTGGTTAATTGCTCCCCACGACGACAACAGACGCATCACGATAGATTCTGCCGGCATCTCCATTGAAAATACGACGACGGGCAAATCTTCATTAAATAAAATTCCTTCTGCTAAATTCATAGCAAAGGTCGTTTTACCCATTGAAGGACGCGCTGCAACAATGACCAAATCGCCCGCTTGCAAGCCTTGAGTTTTATTGTTTAATTCCACAAAGGGCGTTTGCAGTCCAATCATGCCATCAGGATTGGATTTTAGCTCTTGAATTTTATCAATAACATTGGTTAAAACCGCCGTAATACCAACGGGTCCGCGTTGCTCAGCGCGCTTATTATGCTGCTCATTAATACTGAAAATAGTCGCTTCAACACTGTCTAAAATATCACTAACCGTTCTGTCTTTAGGGTTATATGCTAAGGTTAGCATTTCATTGCCAGTGGTAATCAATTGGCGCAGCGTTGATAGCTCGCGGACACGCTGCGCATAGGCAGTCAAGTTAAATAACGTCGCTGGGCTTTGGCTTAAAATATCGGCAAGATAACTGTCACCACCTGCGTTTTTTAACAGCTTTTGCGCCTCTAACCAATCATGCACCATAACCGTATCATAAGGCTCATTTACCGCTGCCAAATGGGCAATCGCATCAAAAATATGTTGATGACGTCCAGCATAAAAGTCGTCTTTAGAGACGATATCGGCAATCTTGTCATACGCCTCCTCAATACTCATTAAAGAAGCCAGTAGCGCCTTTTCAATATCAATATTATGCGGCGGTGTCTGATTGAGTAAGTCGTCAGTTTTATCGGTGTCTGCCATGAGTGCCTAATGATTTATCAGTATATAAAAGTTCAAAGGGGTAGAGTTTGAAATTGTAAAGTCGCGCACGCTGTGATTAGTGCCATTAAAAGCGACTATCATCGTAAGCGATAGCATCAAAAAACGCATTAAATACCAACAATAGCGGTACTAAAACGCGCGCTAATGCCATGGTAATTGATGTTACAATCAAGGGCGAAAGTCTATCACATTACAACGGTACTAAGTTCTAGTATGACAATTTTTCATAATTATTCCCATGGATTAATATTTATGAACTCGTTTCTAGACTAGGCGTTTATAACGCTCGTACCTATTTAAAAAACACAATAAAAACTGATAGCTAAATCATTCATAAGGATATTTTGATGCAAAAACAACCTTTACTGCTAACAACGGGTGAGCCTGCCGGAATTGGTATGGATGTGGTACTAATCTTGGCACAAGAAAATAAATTGCAAGGTTTCGGGCGTCCTATTTGGGTGACTGCTGATGCCGAAGCAATGCAGGCACGCGCAGAACAACTTGTTGCTGCGGGCGTGCTACAGAGTTGTCCTTCGTGGCAAATCGTAGATGCGCAAGCAGAAGCAACGGATTTTGTTAAGGCAGTAGCACAGCTGGCTAGCAATGATGCGGTTGCCAATGATTTTATCTTGCTCGATGTGCCATGCGGTGCACCTGTGATTGCCGGACAAATTGACATTAATAACGCGATTATGGTCGCTCAGCAGTTGGAGATTGCCCATCAACTTGCTGTCACTCACCAAGTCGCTGCTATTGTCACCGGTCCCTTGCAAAAGTCCGCGTTGATTGACGCTGATATCAAATTGTTAGATGGCACTATGTTTAGCGGACACACCGAGTTTTTTATGCAGCAAAGTGGCTGTGATAAAGTAGTGATGATGCTTGCCAATCAAGCGATGAAAGTCGCGCTTGTCACTACTCATTTGGCATTAAGAGATGTTCCTGCGGCAATTACTAAAGAAAATGTACGCCAAACGGTACAAATCGTGCTTGATGATATGCGAGAAAAATTCGGTCTTAAAAATCCGCGTATTTTAGTGTGTGGGCTGAATCCACATGCAGGTGAGGGCGGGCATTTGGGAATGGAGGAGATTGAGATTATCAATCCGGTGTTGCAAGAGTTTATCGCAAAAGGGGCTGATATTTCAGAAGCTATGCCAGCCGATACCTTATTTACCTCAAGACATTTAGAAAATTGCGATGCCGTGATTGCCATGTTTCATGACCAAGGCTTGCCGGTGCTTAAATCGCATGGTTTTGGTGATACCGTTAATTTAACATTGGGCTTGCCTTATATTCGCACTTCAGTCGATCACGGTACGGCGCTTGATTTGGCAGGGCGTGGCGGTGCTAGTGCTACAAGCTTATACCAAGCATTAGTGATGGCAGATGAGATGGCGAATAAAGTATTGGCAGAGTAACTGGTCGATTTGTCACAGCGGAAGCGAATGCAAAATACAGTCTGATAATGAGCTGTGATATAATTTCAATATTATAAACGCCTCATTTATTGCCTGATTCAATGGCAGTGACTATTTTACTTTTTAATTAAGAACACTTTATGTCTAAACCTTCATTTGACGCCAAAACTTTGTCTGATAGTTTACGCGCTACAAAACACCAACCTCGAAAACGCTTTGGGCAAAACTTCTTACATGATCGTAGTGTGATTCGTGAGATTGTTGAAAGTATTCGCTTAGAGCGCGATGATAATTTAATAGAAATTGGTCCCGGTATGGGAGCACTGACTGAGCCGCTACTTGCTGAAGTAGATGCAATGACAGTGATTGAGTTGGATCGTGATTTGGCAGATAGCTTACGTATTCGTATCGGAGCTAATAGCCATCCGAACTTTACGATTATTAAAGACAATGCCATGAATGTCGACTATCGTGCGCTGTATAGTGCAGAGCGTGGCAAACTGCGGGTAGTTGGAAACTTGCCTTATAATATCTCGACACCGATATTGTTTCATCTGCTCAGTTATGCCGATGTGATTCAAGACATGCATTTTATGCTGCAAAAGGAAGTTGTTGAGCGCATCACTGCCGAGGTGGGCAGCAAAATATATGGTCGTCTATCCGTCATCATGCAGTATCACTGCAATACAGATTATCTGCTCACTGTACCGCGTGGCGCATTTAATCCACCGCCAAAGGTGACCAGCGCGGTTTTTCGTTTGACGCCTTATGTTAATAAGCCCATTGTTGCAGAAAATGAGCAGTATTTTGCACTTGTAGTACGCGAAACGTTCAATCACCGCCGTAAAACCCTCCGTGCTATCTTTAAAAACTCAACCTTGCTACCCACATTAAGTGAAGATGATTTTGCGGCTTGTGGTATTGATCCGCAGGCACGACCGGAAACGCTGAGCGTTAGTGATTTTGTGGCACTGAGTAATCAGGCAAAGTTGTTAGAAGTTTAAGTCGTTAGCAACTTGAATCGTTAAAAACTTAAGCCATTAAAAGCCTAATACGGCAAGAGTCGCGATAAAATAATATACATTAAGTAGAGCTATTTCTATTCGTACCAATAGCAGCCATTCATAAAAACGATTATTAACCAGATGTGTTGATAATCGTTATCAGTTATTGTAATTGAGGTAATATGAGTTTTCGCCATCAATATGTCATCGGTGACCTGCAAGGTTGCCATGCTGCCTTTGAGCATTTTTTAAAAAAGCTAAATTTTGATCCTAAGCAAGATAAGTTATGGTTTACGGGCGATTTGGTCGCGCGCGGTGAAGATTCATTGAACACCTTGCGCGATGTCAAAGCCTTATGCGAGCAAGGCGCGGCAGCCACAGTGCTTGGCAATCATGATTTGAATCTACTTGCTGTATGGCGCGGTGCGACCAAAATCCGTAAAAAAGACAAGACTGCGCCGATTTTTGCGGCTAAAGATAAAGACGAGTTGTTGCAGTGGTTACGTCAACAGCCACTTTTAGCGTATCCTGACGAGCATACCGTGATGGTTCACGCGGGTATTCCACCGCATTGGACGTTGGATGAAGCAGAATTATATGCTAAGCAGCTGGAGGCACAGTTGCAAGGCAGTTTATATCAGCTTGATAGAATGTTGCCGCATTTATATAGCAATACTGCGGACGACTGGCATGATGATATTAATGGTTTTACCAAAATGCGTGCCATTGCCAATTACTTTACCCGTATGCGTTTATGCAAACAGGATGGCACATTGGAGTTTAGCTTTACCTCTAGCCTTGACGATGCCATGCCGGATGATTTTGCCCCATGGTTTGAATGGCAAGTACCACGTGAGCGCAAGATATTGTTCGGGCATTGGGCAGCTTTAAAAGGCAAAATTGACTTACCTCATGCACGCGCGCTTGATGGTGGCTGCGTTTGGGGTAATCATTTGATGGCTTATCGCTTAAGTGATGGCAAGGTTTTCACCTCAAGTGCGAAATGTCCGATGCCTTAGCTGTAGAACAATGTTGGTTTATTAATGCAATTGATAAGTTGGGTATGAAAAAACCCTCCATAGCAAACAGTCAGCTATGGAGGGTTTTTTGTTATCTGTACTGTTTAACAGGAACGGCATACTACCACATTAAATCATCAGGAATCACGTAAGCGGCATAAGGGTCATCTGTTTCCAGCTCGGTCTCGGACTGATCGTTTGAAACAACAATAAAGCCTTCAAGCTTAGCGTTGATACGATCGGCTAAAGGACGAGGCAATAACGCATAATCCAATCCATTATTTTCTTCTAATCGCGCAATGACCACGTGACCTGCGACAATTTGATCATACAGCTTTTGGGTAATATAGAGTTTTTTAACTTTAGATTGATCGACAAACTGGTAGCTAATTTCGCCTACCGTATCGGTAATCTGGTGCTGCTTAATCATTTGTATGATATTGGCATAGAGCATTTTTTGCTCTAGTTGTTGCTGTCTTTCTTGATTAAGCTGCTGATCCTTGGCAATTTTTTGCGCTTGTGCTTCAGCCAATGCTTTTTTGGCAGCGACATTTTCTGCATCGCCAGTACGCTTAGCATGCTGCGACTGTTTGCTTATTTGCTTGGCTTTTTTATTGTCTACTAGTCCAGCTTTTAATAATTGCGCCTGAAGGGCATTTTTGGTCATAATCCAATCACCTAAATAATGAGCTATAAATTTTAAATACGGTACTTTCAGTATGTTAAAATGGATGGTAACAAATTTTGCATGAGCGTGTCATTTGTTAATCCGACATCTTAAATTATCAAACGCTTATCCTTTTAACCACCTGCAAGCCTAATCCCTAAAATTTCAATGAATAAATTATCAATATTATTAAGGTCTAAGTTAGGATTTAAACAGCCATGCCATTGCTGCAAGTCGTCACTAGCTGGGTAAATTTGGTGGCTTTTTGGGTTTTGGTAACGGCGTTTTGGCATCGCCAGCGGCTTTACTATCAGGGCTGTTGTTATTAGTGCTATTAGTACCACTATCGCTTACGCCAAGATGGTCATAATCACCATGCGCACCCAAAGTTTTGGTTGCCTTGTCATACTGGATATCATCAGTATAAGGCGTGCTGTTCAGCTCTTCATCGACCAGACCGTCATCTAGATCAATAACCTGTTTAAGTGAGGCATTAGACAAAGTGGTTTGAGTGATTTGCGCTTCTTGTTCGGTATTACCATCATTAGTCTGAGGTTGGTTTTCATAATGAATATCCGTTTCTATATTAGCAGCCAGCTTGGATTTAGACAGTATTTTTACCTCAGATAAACGCCGTACAACATAATTACGGGGTAAGGGCTTGCCACTATTTTGTATGGCGCTATCGTCAAATATCATATGCCCTTGGCTATCAATCCGCGCATATTTCATCGGTTTGTCACGCGGCCAAAAAAAGTCAGACGGATGGGTCATCATATGACTGAATAACTGTTTAGTCAGGCGACTCCATTCCAAAAACTGTACTTCTTTTGAGCGTAATGCTACAAATAACGCCAGCGAGAAGCTGACCATTAAGTTGACCATACCAATCATTAACACGCCCATAGCGGATAGTAGGACGATTTGCCAACTCATCTGATCGGGTGCCAAGTTAAATAGACCGTGAGCTAGATTGGCTGAAGCAAAGGCAATGTGGCGAATATCAATGGGCAAACCAAATAAGAACCCAATGGTTGCAGTGCTGCCCAAGAAGATACCAAAAATAAAGTTACCCATAATAGCGCCAAGATTGGCTTCTATAAAGGTGCTGAAGCGCTCAAGCCAAGTTGCCGGTAATAATTTTTGCAAAAAGCGATGGCGACGAATACGCGCGCCAATATTATTATAAACGGCTAAATTATCGTAATAACCAGCAATCAATCCTGATAAAAACAGATACACCCCAGCAATCGCAGCATGTGGCAAAGCTAACGAGGTAAAAGGGTCAAGCTCATGTAAGAGATGTCCGGCTTTGTCCGTATTAATCATCGGTGCGCCCGACAAATGCAACCACACATAAGAGATGGTCAAAGCAACTGGAATTGCCATCATTATATTACCCATAATAGCAATAAACTGGGTACGCATAATATCGACCACCAGCTCTGATAGCTTGGTTAACTGATGAGATTTTTTCCCGGAACTGTCAGAGATGGTGGAGGCAATGGCCGCTGCTGTCATCGCTGGCTGCTTGGTCGCGACCGTGCCATGCACAATATGAATAAACACAAAGCCGAGACCATAAATCATACTGTTCAAAAAAGCGCGACCCATCGGAGCAATTGCCAACTGATAAGTAACGATTTTAGTGGTTGCCATAAAGGCAATAATAAAACCGCCAATCGAGGCTTTTTTAAACATTTTTTGATAGCCAGACTTATCGGTACTGATATAGTGCTCACCGACACGGCTGGCGTTTTCCGTGACTTTCCGCGATAGCAACTTAGTATTATTATCAATCAGATAGCCAATACTATAGCGCCGATTTGCTGTCACGACCAACGTTTGAATCAGCTCAATAATGGCGCGATCGCGCTTAAGTCCATCAATCGATACCAACTTGGTTAAGATACGTATACGTTGTAAGCTTTGGTCAAGGCGCAGCATCATATTGGTCAAACGAATAGAGATACCGGTTTTATAAATGCGCTTACGTACGGTCGCAACAATATCCTCGCACTGCTCAACCATTACCAATAATGGGTCAGCGCTTACCGCTTGTTCAGGGGTAATATCAGTTAGATTATCCAGCTCATGCGCCTGTCGATATTGATTGACAAAGAGTACCGCTTCTTGGTTTTGCGCGACAAAAGATGCTGAGTAGTTTAATATTTGCGGATAAGATTCCATTAAATCGGGATGTAGCCCAATGCCACTAACGCGATAAGACAAAATAACAATGGCATTCAAGATATTATTTTTGGCAGTGGCAACTAAGTCCAAATGCTCTTTTTTAACTTTAAGTAAATCAACCAATACGTCCCATTTATCTTTATCAATACTAGCAAGCCAATGCTCGTCTTGACGCTGATCAAATAAGTAGCCTACCAATTCAACAACAGAATCATCTTGCGGTAATAATGGCAAAAATCGATGACCTATTAAGCGGCGTAGACTGCTAAAAAAGCCCTCATCTGACATAATTCCGGTATCGGTATATAGGGCAATTTGGCGGTATTGAATGATAAGCTTTAAGACAAAGCTGGCAAGTCCATCACCATATTCTGGATGCAATTGCATAATTTCAATCAAAGATTGAATTTTTCTATTAGCAAGCGCGGGATTTTTTTCATTGACCCGAAGCTCATCAATCAAGCGTTTAAGCACCGACACGTCGGGCACGTCGCTTAAGGCAGTAATCTGCTGCAAAATGCGTTTAATTTCTGACACAAGGTACCCTTTATTATTATTGCTATGATTGTAATGGATATTACTTTTGGTCTAGAATTATCTTATTTTGATTTCCGCCTAAAATAGGGTGCTTCAAAAGTATTTGGTATAAAAATATAATGAGATCGTAGTAAACATGAGCGCGATAAACCCGATAATATTACATGAAGTAGGTTGTTGCGCTAGGGGAAAATAGGATTATACAAAGTATTGTTAATTATTTAATACTTATTTGTGAACGCTTGATACTCGATATTTCGTGGTTGTTACTGATGACCATTGCCAGTTATTCTAAACTGAACGATGAGTAGATGGGCAATTATTTTGTTAGCAATTAATAGAGCATGAAAAAAGGCAGTAACCAGACTGCCTTTTTTTGGTTAACATACTTGTTAACTTAGAATAATTTTTAACTTAAAACAATAAACGTGCCAACACTATTTAGCTGGCAGAGACGTTAAAATAATCAAGATCAAAGCTCATGATAGGGTCACTTCCAGCTTGTACCATCTGCGCGTGCGCATCAAGGCGTGGCAGAATGCGTCCGACAAAGTAATCCGCAAGCTTGGCTTTATTGGTATAAAAATCGCCTGCTTTACCATTAGCGGCTTCTACCATCATAGCAAACATATAGGCGTAGCACAGATAGCCGACGGCATGCATATAATCCACCGCACAGCCGTTAATCTCACTCTTACGAGTACTGATATTGGCAAGCACTGTTGTGGTTAACGCTTCAATCGTATCTGCTGCCGTTAATGTCGCTTGTTTGATGCCATGCTCTGCTGTCATAGAAGCAACATAATCACGAATCTCGCCCAAGAAGTTAGTTATATATTTGCCATTATTACGCGCAACTTTACGACTGAGTAAATCAAGTGCTTGAATACCGTTTGCGCCTTCATAAATCTGGGCAATACGCGTATCACGGACGATTTGCTCCATACCCCATTCTTTAATATAACCATGACCACCAAAGACTTGCTGGCAATCAACCGTAGCTTCCAACGCTTTATCGGTTAAAAAAGCCTTTGCAATCGGCGTCAATAAAGCCACACGTGCCGCCGCCGCTTGCGCTGCTTCAGAATCAGTGCTGAATTTTTCGGTATCAAGTTGCTTGGCAACATACATGGCAAAGCAGCGTGAAGCTTCAGAATTAGCCTTAGCATTTAACAGCATACGGCGCACATCGGCATGATAAATGATGGCATCTGCCGGCTTTTCTGGGCTTTGAATTTGGGTATCGCTACGACCTTGACCACGCTCCAGCGCATATAGTGCCGCGTTCTGATAAGCAAGCTCTGTACCGCCAAGCCCTTGTAGCCCCATGGTCACGCGCTCATAATTCATCATAATAAACATCGATGACAAGCCGGTATTTTCAGCACCAACCATCCAGCCTTTGGCATTGTCGAAATTCATCACGCAAGTCGCGGAAGCTTTAATGCCCATTTTATGCTCAATAGAGCCTGCGGCTAACGTGTTACGCGCGCCTAAACTACCGTCAACATTCACCAAGAATTTTGGCACGACAAATAAAGAGATGCCTTTTGAGCCTTCAGGGGCATTAGGCGTTTTTGCCAATACCAGATGAATGATGTTTTCGGTTAAATCGTGCTCACCACCAGTAATAAAGATTTTAGTGCCAGAAATCTGATAGCTGCCATCGTCATTAGGAGTGGCTTTGGTTTTGATAATACCCAAATCCGTGCCTGCATGCGGCTCTGTTAAGCACATGGTTCCTGACCAAACGCCAGCGTACATTTTTTCTAAATAAGTTTGTTTTTGTTCTTCGCTGCCGGCATCATTCAGGCATAACGTTGCGCCAACGGTTAGATTTGGATATAAAGTAAAAGATTGATTGGTGGTAAATAGCATCTCTTCAGTCAGCATGGTGACCATTTTTGGGAAGCCTTGTCCGCCATATTCAGGATTACCGCCCAAACCGACCCAGCCAGCTTCTGCATATTGTTGGTACGCTTCTTTAAATCCTGTTGGGGTTGTGACTACGCCATTGCCTTGAAAGGTCGCGCCTTCTTCATCACCACTTTGATTGATAGGAAGCAGCACGTTTTTAGATAGTTTTGCCATTTCTTCTAAAATCATATCGACCGTTTCCATGTCAACATGAGAGAGATTGTCATTATTTTGCCAAAACTCAGGAGCTTTAAACACGTCTGTTAAGATAAAACGCATATCGTTAAGGGGAGCATTATAGACTGACATAAACATTCCTTTGATTATAATAAATGAGAGTAAGAGGGAGCAGTATTTTGATTTAATATGATTTTTAAGAAATAACTATTAGTAATCGCTATTACGTATAGTCATTATGAATAACTCAAATCGATGATCAAAGTGTAGCAAATTAGCTGCTGCGCTTTTGTATCGCTTCGTGAATTGCGCGTACACCAAAAAATTGAGTCATTGTCTTGCATCAAATAAATTTTTAATAATAAAAATAGAGCTTAAGAACTAAAAAGTAGCCAGTAAAAACGGCAACATCTCAAAGATGTTGCCGATTCATTGGGATTAAAATTGAGTTGCATCCAAATTAATTTAAACTCAATAAGTTTTATAATGCGTTATTAATGGTGCTCATTAAAAAGCAAACTGCTCAACATCCATACTCATATACGGCTCAACGCCAGTGCTGATACGTTGCACATAAGTAGTGGTACGCGGTAAGAGTTTTGCATAGTAGAATTGCGCTGTTTTAATTTTTGCATCATAAAACGCCGACTCAGTCGTGCCGTTAGCAATTGCCGTTTGCGCTACCAGTGCCATACGCGCCCATAAATAGGCGAGGGTAACGTAACCGCTAAAATACAGATAATCAACCGCTGCACCGCCAACCGCCTCTGGGTTTTCAGTTGCCTGCATGCCAATACGTGAAGTCAGTTCGCCCCATTCTTTGAGATGCTTGGCAAGTGGGCGAACAAACTGTCCCATCTCAACATTGTCTTGGTTATCTTCACAGAACTGCTGAATGACTTGCACAAAGTTGGCCAGCAACTTGCCTTGTGAGCCAAGCACTTTACGACCGAGCAAATCTAACGCTTGAATCTCAGTCGTTCCTTCATAAAGACAAGCAATACGAGTGTCGCGGACATTTTGCTCCATGCCCCATTCACTGATAAAACCATGACCACCATAGACTTGTACGCCATGATTTGCCGCCTCTAACCCAGTTTCGGTTAAGAATGCTTTGGCAATTGGTGTCAGTAATGACAACATTTGATCGGCAAATTCACGCTCAGCACCATCGCCTTTGGCTACGGTATCAACGAAATGGGACAAGTAATACATCAAGGCACGACCGCCTTCAGCAAAGGCTTTTTCCGTTAATAACATATTACGGACGGCAGGATGCACAATGATTGGGTCGGCAACTTTATCAGGCGCTTTAATACCCGATAGCGCGCGCATGGCAAGACGGTCTTTCGCATAGGCAAGTGAGCCTTGGAACGCATATTCAGCAGCCGTTACGCCTTGCACTGCCGTACCAATACGCGCCACATTCATAAAGGTGAACATACATTGCAGACCGCGATTTTCCGGACCAATCAGATAGCCTACTGCGCCATCAAAATTCATGACACAAGTCGACGAGGCTTTAATACCCATTTTATGCTCGATAGAGCCGCAAACGACTTTATTTCTGCCACCCAAGCTGCCATCTTCATTGACCATCACTTTAGGCACGATAAATAGTGAGATGCCTTTGGTGCCAGCTGGCGCGCCCGGTAAACGTGCTAATACAATATGAATAATATTGTCGGTTAAGTCATGTTCGCCTGCTGAGATAAAAATCTTTTGCCCTGTGATATTATAACTGCCATCGTCATTTGGCTCAGCTTTAGTACGGATAATACCCAAGTCAGAACCAGCATGTGCTTCAGTCAGACACATGGTGCCTGACCATTCGCCCGTGACCATTTTTTCTAAATAGGTGTCTTTTTGAGCATCTGTACCATGATGTTCGATGGTTTGAATGGCGCCGTGCGACAGACCGGGATACATAGAAAATGACCAGTTCGCTGTGCCCACCATCTCATTAATCACTGTTGATAATGAGAACGGCATATTTTGCCCGCCAAAGGCTTCTTCAGCCGATAATGCAGGAAAGCCAAGTTCACAAAAGGCTTTATAGGCTTCTTTAAAACCTTTTGGCGTGGTCACTTCACCATTATTAAAATGACAGCCTTCAGCATCGCCACTTTGATTGAGCGGTGACAGCTCATTTTCTGCAAAGCTTGCTGCCATCTCAAAGAGACTATCCATTAATTCACGGTCAGTGTCTTCAAATTCGGGGATGGTTTTATAATGACTTTCGCTATCAAGCAGTTCATGCATGACAAATCTGATATCGCGTAGAGGTGCTTTATATTGCATAACATCCTGTCCTATTTTTGATGATAATGTAAGCTATAACAGAATATATAAATAATTTTTATAAAATATTCAGGTCATATTTATGCATAAAAGATAGGCGTTCACAGAAGAATATACAAGTTCGGCACTGATACTGATAAGTCATCAACCTGTCTTGCATCCTATTAGCATTCAAGAGTAACAGGCGAATGATTAGGGTGCAAAAACTAGAAAAAATACTGAATTATGAAGCGTTTAGTTAAATAAAACTTAGCTAAGAAAAGTGATAGCATCGAATATTAATAACGTATTCTTAAAGAATGAGACGCATATTTATAGCGTAGGGTTTTAGCTATTACGGTCTATGCTAAAAATAGTGTAGGGTGTTAACTGTGGTTTTCTAACATGACAGTGGCAGCATCAGCGGTCACAGGGCGACTAAATAAATACCCTTGCCCATAGGCGCAGCCAATATCCAACAATAATTGCCGCTGTTCGTCCGTCTCAATACCTTCAGCAACTACCTGCATATCTAAAGCATTTGCTAGCTCTAATATGGCTTTTACAATGGCAAACTGAATATGGTCGTCAACGATTTTGGAGATAAAGCTTTTGTCAATTTTGATAAAGTCAAAAGGATACTCTTGCAGATAGCTTAAGGAGGCATATCCCGTACCAAAATCGTCCAATGCTAAGCAAACCCCTAATGCTTTTAATGCGGTAAGTTGTTGCTTGACGGTAAAATGATTGAGCATTAACGATGATTCAGTGATTTCGATATGTAATTGATGCGGATGTATACAATGCTGCGTAAATAAAGTGGTGATAAAGCTGAAAAATTCAGGATGACTGAATTCAGCGGCATCAGCATTAATGCAGATATGTTGTGTGAATCCAAGCGCCTGCCATTTTGATAACTGTTGAGCAATTTGGGTTGCCATTTGGCAAAATAACTCAAAAGACAGTTTATGAGTGATAATGGCATCAATAAAATCAACGGGTTTTAGTAAACCGCGCGTCGGATGCTGCCAGCGTACCAAGGCTTCAAATCCAGTAATTTCGCCCGTTGCCAGTGTAATTTTTGGTTGGTAATAAGGGATAAATTGACATTCATCAATAGCAGTACGTAATTCAGCTTCTAATTGCAAGCTGTCTCTACAAGCGTCGTCAAGCTCTTCGCGATACCAGCCTACATCATCACCACCATGTTGCTTGATATAGTTAAGCGCTTTTTCCGCTTTGGACAGTATCATTGACAGCTGTGAGCCATGCTCAGGAAAATAGCTGACGCCAGCGGAGATGCGCAGATAAATCACATTATTATCGAGATAGAACGGGCGTTCACATATTTGCATCAAACTATTGAGCTGATGACGCACCATATGAGCATCATTAAGCTCAAATAAAAGCGCAAAATCATCGCCACCGAAATGCGAGAAGCAGCGTAAATGAGGCAGCTTAAGTTTATTAACTTGTTGCACAAAAAGATTTAACAAAGCCGTCACTTTATCTGCCCCTAAAGTGCTGGCGAGCATCCGATAGCGGTCAATATTAAAGCGTACCACCACCACTTCTTGATAGCTTTCTAATAACAGCTCACTGGTCTCGCTTAAAAACACTTTACGGTTAGGCAGGTTTGTGTCTTGATCAAAATTTAATAAATGCAGCAGCTCTTCTTTGTCCCTAGTCACCTCGGAGATATCACGACCCATACCAATATAATAAACACCTGAGTCTACTGTCATTTTTCGAAGCGTCATATGGCAATTTAGAGTTTGTCCGTAACGGGTTGCTATGGCAAAATTATTTTCATAAAAGCCGTGGTTAGTAAGAGCATGAGCCACACTTTTAAAAATATCTCGCTCAGCCTCTGGTAGAAACTCGGCAGCATAAACGCCTAGCGGACGTCCAAGCAAAAATGCCTCTTGATAGCCAACCATGACCTCATAAGCCGCATTCACTGATATATAACGTAACTCTGCATCCAATATGAACACACCATCTTCAAGGCGCTCGCATAATTGGGTCAATAATTGCTGCTTGATACGTTCGGTAATCGTGCTAAAAACAGTCATAAGATGCCTCAAGGCGAATAAAACAAATGTTACAAAACCAAAAAAACTGGCGTAAAAGAAAATTTATACTTTTTATAGTGATAGATATCAGTGTCGTAACGGCTAGCTTAACAACGCATGTAACGTAGCCAAGGCAACTACTGGCGCTGTTTCTGTACGCAGGACGCGATTTCCAATTTGCCATGGCGCGAAACCTACTGCTTCAGCTTGTGCACACTCCTCGCTACTTAATCCACCCTCAGCGCCAATCAATAGCTCAATATAAGGATGCTTTTGTGCCAATACTGGTAATAATGTAGCTGGCATTAAAGGCTGCTCAGCGGCAGGCACGCTTAATATTAAACGCAGGTCAGCTGAACGACTTAAAACTCGATAGTAGGGGTCTCGACTCAGCGCTGCTACGATTGGGCTAACCATAGCAACATCGAGTTGGTTAACCTCTTTTGGCTTGAGCCATCCGTTAAGCGGCTGAGGTGCTAAGATAAGCGGTGGGCGATTCAAGCCGCATTGCTCACAAGCCGCGATAGCCACCTGTTGCCACTGGAGTAATTTTTTCTCTACTTGTGCCGGTTTTAAATTGACCTCACCATGCTGGCTGCTGAGCAGTTGAATCGCAGTCACGCCAAGTTCGGTTGCCTTTTGAATGGCATAATCCATACGTTCGCCGCGACTCATTACTAAGCCGATTTTACTGATAATCGGTGCGGCACAGTCGTCAGCGCTCGCAGCTAATAAGGTTACTGTTGCCTGTTTTTTACTTATACTTTGTAAGCGCACATGATATTCACCGCCGAAGCCGTCGAATAAAATACCTTCGTCGCCGACAGAGGCACGTAGTACGCGGCACCAATGATGGACAATAGCATCAGACAGTGGAATCTCGCTACCGATAGCCAGTGTACTTAATGTTGGTAAATAAATAGTTTTATTGTTAGCAAGGTCGTCTGTTGCTTCATTATTGATAACATAAAAAAATCGGCGCACGCGGTTTTTCCTCTTGAAAATAACCAGTAATCATGTATGAAAATAAAATTTAGTTGAGCCGTTTTGTAGGTATATATAATAAATAATGGTATAAAACCAAAATAAAGTTCACTATAACAAATATACGGGCGCGATAAAATAGAAGGATGATAGAGGGTATAATAATTCAGACAAACAAGTAATAAAAAACTGGCGTTCCTAAGAACGCCAGTTAAAAAATCACTTATTGTTATAAAACTAGGTAATAAGCCCCAATGCTTCTACTAAACGCTTATTTGGCTCAACCTTATTCATGCTATAAAAATGCATGGCAGGTACGCCCTCACTCATTAAACGCTCGCACAGACGATAGACCACCTCAAAGCCAAACTCGCGAATAGCCTTACCATCATCACCAAAATCAGCCAATTGCTTACGCACATAACGCGGGATATCAGCGCCACAACTGTCAGCAAAGCGCATCAGATTGCTAGAGTTGGTAATCGGCATAATGCCAGCAACCAAAGGCTGAGCAACTGTATCAATCCCGCGTTTCTCTAAGCTCTCACGCAAATAAAGATAACTATCCGCATTGTAGAAAAACTGGGTAATTGACGCATTGGCGCCCGCTTGGTATTTATTAACCAAGTTGTCAACATCAAGCTCAAAGCTACGCGCTTGCGGATGCATCTCGGGGTAGGCGGCGACTTCGATATGGAAATGATCACCTGAATGCTCACGGATAAACTTTACCAAGTCCAAAGCAAAGGGCAGCTCACCCATACCGACCTGACCTGACGGTAAGTCACCACGTAGCGCGACCAAGCGCTTGATACCTAAACTTTTATAAAGCTCAAGCAATTCAGCGATTTGCGCTTTATTATCACCAATACAAGACATATGCGGTGCAATATCAGTATCACCGCGTGCGCATAAGGCTTGCACAATATCTAGAGTTCGGCTACGCGTTGAACCACCAGCGCCATACGTTACCGAAAAGTAGGACGGCGACAGCTTGTTCAGCTCATCATAAGTACTGAGCAGTTTTTCATGCCCTTTATCCGTATTGGCAGGAAAAAACTCAAAAGAGAAAGCAGGCTTACTCATCGTCGTGCTCCTCGGTACTCTTATTAATATTTATAAGCATCAGGTTTAAATGGACCTTCAACAGGTACACCTAAATATTCCGCTTGCTTTGGAGTTAGCTTGGTTAACGTACCGTTAAAGCCAGCAACCATTGCCGCTGCTACTTCTTCGTCTAGTTTTTTCGGTAATACTTTAACGTATAAGTTTTCAGTACGCTTATCGGCTGGCAAGTCTGCGAATTTTTCTTCAAACAGATACATTTGCGCCAATACTTGGTTAGCAAATGAGCCGTCCATCACGCGTGATGGGTGACCAGTTGCATTACCCAAGTTTACCAAACGACCTTCAGCTAACAAAATGAGGTAATCATTCACGTCGTCTGAGCGGAAAATTTGATGCACTTGTGGCTTTACTTCTTCCCAGCGCCAGTTATCACGCATAAACTGAGTGTCAATTTCGGTATCAAAGTGACCGATATTACATACCACAGCGCCTTTTTTCAGCGCGGCTAGCATGTTTTTGTCACACACATGGTAGTTACCAGTAGTGGTCACAATCATGTCAGTATCTTCTAACAGACGAGTATTGATGCCTTCTGCGCCGCCAGTGTTGTCGCCATCGATGTATGGTGACAATACTTCGTAACCGTCCATACACGCTTGCATGGCACAAATCGGGTCAACTTCTGATACGCGTACAATCATGCCTTCTTGGCGCAAGCTTTGTGCTGAGCCTTTACCCACATCGCCATAACCGATAACAAGGGCGCGACGACCAGCAAGGAACATATCCGTTCCACGTTTGATAGCATCATTTAAGCTATGACGGCAGCCGTATTTATTATCATTTTTAGACTTCGTTACCGCGTCATTGACGTTGATAGCAGGGACTTTTAACGTGCCTTTATTCAACATTTCAATCAAGCGATGCACGCCGGTAGTCGTCTCTTCTGAGATACCATGCATGTTATCAAGTAAATGTGCATAATCATTATGAATCAATGCGGTTAAGTCACCACCATCATCCAAGATTAAGTTGGCATCCCAAAGCTGACCTGATTCTTCACCGCCAACGTGGATTTGTTGACGTAAGCACCATTCGTACTCTGCGTCCGTTTCGCCTTTCCAAGCAAATACTGGAATACCAGCAGCAGCAATCGCAGCCGCCGCATGGTCTTGAGTTGAGAAAATATTACATGACGTCCAGCGTACTTCAGCACCAAGCGCGACTAAAGTCTCGATAAGTACGGCAGTTTGAATCGTCATATGAATACAGCCGACGATTTTTGCGCCTTTTAATGGTTGCGCGGCTTCATAGCGACGACGCAAGCCCATTAGGGCAGGCATTTCAGCTTCAGCAAGAGTAATTTCACGGCGACCATAATCAGCTAAGCTAATGTCAGCAACTTTATAATCTGTGAAAGCGGGATTGATTGTATGGGCAGAGGGGGCTTTAGACACTGCGTCCATAATATGCTCCTATCAGTGGTAAATGTATGATAAAAAGAATAATAGCGCAGGTGCCGTTGTTTGCCCTGTCAATAATCAGCGCCAATGCATAGGGTGATTATTCAACAGTTACCGAGCCTAACATAAACAATAAATAGTAAGGTTTAGCTATAAACCAAACTATTATTTATGGTGCAACACCTCTCGGAGGTCGTTATTGTAAAGTATGATGGTTAATTTGTCACCTATTGGCTAATAAAAAGGCTAGGTAATCAAGCGCTAAATGATATCTCTTTGTGCCTAAAAGCAAATGAATAGGCATAAAAAAGGTCACCGATAGATGACCTTTTTATTTATTTAAAGTTTGATAAGCTTAGCTGAATGCTAGAACCAGTTATAGGTAAGTGAGGTAAAGAAGTTAGTGCCGTCTTGGTTATAACGCGAAGGATATTCTCCAAAACTTTCATTAGTTGAATAATCTACGTTGGTTAAGTTGTTAATACGACTTGTCCATGTCAGATTCGGGCTCAGATAATAATTACCACTAATGTTGAACAATGTATAGTCATCTATAAAAGTACTGTTATCTGCAACGTTATAGGTTTTACCCACATATTCTGCTTCAGTACGAATATCAAAGTCTGCAGCTCGGTAACCCACATATACTAAGCCAGTATTTTCAGGGCGATATACTAGTTGTTTGCCTTTATTAGTTCCTGACTTCTCTTCGGCATTAGTACGAGCATATTGACCGCCAAATAAAATATGACTTAGCTGCCAGTCTGAAGTAAAGCTATAACCCGATAAGCTTGCTTCATCAATGTTAAGTGCTTGATATTTTTTAATACTATCATCGTATCTGTTATCAATAAGATTATCGACATCACTATTAAAAGCAGTCAGACGTGTATTTTGTATGGCGGTATTAGACTCAATAAACACTTCTAAATTTTTACTCTTTTCAACTTTCAAATTTTCATTTGGAACATAGTAAAAGCTTTCAATATATAAATCATTTAGAGTAGGCGCTCTATAACCAGTAGCGAAGCCAGTACCTAGACGTAGGCTGGGCGCTAGCTTTACAGCGTAGCCAAGCCCAAATGTGGTTTCGTTACCAAATTGTGAGTTATCATCAAGACGAACATTGGCTTGAAAATCGTAAGCATCTTCATTCACTTGATAACCAGCAAAGCCACTCTTAATATCACGGTCATTTATTTTATAATTATCTTTACCGCTGGCACTAGGAGTGTTATCTATAAGGTCTACTTTCTGCTGTAACCATTCGGCACCTGCTTGAAATTGTCCTACAGGTAATTTATAAGTGCTTATCAGATTCGCTTGTTTCTGTTTGGTCTCAAACGCATCGCCAACTTTATTATCAAGTTTATCTAAGCTTTTACCTGCTGATAAACGTACTGTTAATTTGTCATTTTCGTATTGTGAAAATGCTGATACTGCACCATTTTCTTGATCAACCTCTGCGTTTGGTCCTGGTCCAAAACTAAAGTTATCAAACTCAGTATTCGACTTAGCAAAAAGCCCAGTTGCACCAATGCTGATATTTTGAGTTAAAGGCATGCTTGCATTTAGAGCAAAGTTATTACTTTTAAAGCCATCGTCATCTTTATCATTGCCTGATCGGTTTTCAAGAGCGCTGATACCTTTGGTTTGATTGCGACTAGCAGAAAGGCTAAGTTTTGCGCCTTCAGTATTTGCAAACTGTGCTGCTGCACCGTATACATAGTGGTCATGTGAGCCAACACCTGCAGTAACTGAGAAGTTCGTTTGTTCAACACTATTACCTTTAGTGAAGATTTGAATAACGCCACCCATTGCATCTGCACCATAAATACTAGAGCCAGAGGCACCGTATAAAATCTCGATACGGTCAATCTGATCAGCTGGCAGCAATCCTAGAGCAGGTTGTCCAGTTGACATTGAGCCATAACGAATACCGTCTATTAATAATAATACACGCTTACTATCATATCCCCGCAGATAAAAATTACCGTTTGTTCCCATGCCACCATCTTGCTTAATGCTAAAGCCTGGCTGACGTCTTAAGACTTCCATCACCGTCTGACCTTGATAACGCTGTAGCTCTTCTTTGTCAACGACGCGAGTTTGTGCAATCACATTGCTGGTTTTAGTCGGCGTACGCGTGGCAGTCACCACGATTTTATCCAGCTCAACTTGCGGTAACTCATTATCGCCAATCGCTGTTGCTTCAGTCGTAGCAGCAGTTGCACCAACAGCAAATGCGCCAAAAGCCGTTAAAATACACAACCGAAGATAAGTGGTCGAGGAGGCACGTGATAAAACCATATTTAATTCCAAAGTCAAAAAGCGAAAAGCAAAAGTTACAAGAGCAAATTTTTAAATAGCTAAAAGTTACAAAAAACTATAAATAAATTACACGCGCTTATTATCTATAAAAATAATGCCTTTATAAACCTTTTTAACCTAATGTTTATTCAGCATAAGCTGAATTGACTTCATGTTATATAGTCATGGCTAACATAATATGGAAGGCAGTAGATAACGTCTTTTTTGAGTCAGCATCAAGTAGCATATTGCGAACAATAGGGACGTTTTTATTCATTGCATAATGCTTTACCATAGCTATTAATTTGTGCGATTTATTTTCTCCAATACGAAGAGGTTTGTTTTGTCTATTGAGCGTCACCCCAGTTCGCCCAGTCTCAGTTCATGGTTTCTAGCTTTACGCTCGCTATCAAGCGTATTACCAAAATTTATCATGGCGCTACTTCTAACCGTATTGCTGCTGATTCTACCAAAGCCTGTATTAGCGGTTGAGGCAAGTGTGCTGGGCATTGGTGGCAGTAGTAGCGAGGAGACGGTAAGTGAACCTTTGCCCGATGCATTCGGGCGTGATTCTCCGCGTCATACGGTACAGGGCTTTATCAGTGCTTTGGGTGATAATGATTATCTGCTGGCGAGTAATTATTTAAATTTATCGAAAGCGGATAACCCAACTACAGAAGTGCGCCAATTTAAACAAGCATTGGATGCTGGGGGGCGCTTTCAGTCAGATTTGCAGATTAATAATACGCTAGAGGGCAATTTAACTGATCAGCTGCCGCCAAGCCAAGAAAATGTTGGCAGTATCAAAATTGGCGAAAAAGATGTACCACTATTGCTAGAGCGTGTGGTGGCAAAAAATGGCGAGCAATATTGGCAGTTCTCTAGCGACACACTCAGTGCGATTCCAGAAGTTATTGAAGATACTCAGCCCACTTTAATATCACGTTATACCATAGATGGACTTGAAGATAAAAAACTGTTTGGTTATCAGATTACCGATTTGGTCGCTGCCGTTGCTATTACCATTGGTAGTTTTGTACTGACCTATATTTTAGTATGGATATGGTATCACTTATTGAATATCATTTATCCACGCTTGCGTGGAGAGCCGCTCGGCTTTCCGGACAAGGTCATTTTACCGCTTGCTGTGGTCATTATGGCGCTGATGTTGTCCGAGATTATGGTGTATTTTGGGGTATCAGTCACGCTGCGTGAACCGGTCAATCGCTTTACTGAAATTGCCTCGTGGTTGGCATTGACGTGGCTGCTGTTACGGGTAATTGACGCAATATTTACCCGCGCAGTAAATCTCAGTTATAAAAAGAACTATACTGAGCGCGTATCCATCTTAGGGCTGCTGCGCAAAATTGTTAAAGCGCTACTGTTGATATTTGCCATTATTGTTATTTTTGGCAATTTAGGCTTTGACTTAACCACGGGTATTGCCGCATTAGGGGTTGGTGGTTTAGCGTTGGCATTGGGTGCGCAAAAGACCATCGAAAACTTGGTCGGTAGTGTGGTTGTGGTTGCCGACTCCCCAGTACGAATAGGCGATTACTGTAAATTTGGCACCTATGAAGGTACAGTAGTCGATATTGGCATTCGCTCATCGCGCGTGCGTACCTTGAACCGAACGATAGTTACAGTACCCAATGGCGACTTTTCATCCATGCAAATTGAGAACTTTACCTCGCGTGATATGTTCCACTTTTTGCATCATTTGTATATCAAGCGCAGTGCTGATATTGATGTGGTATTTAAAATGGTTGAAGAATTAAATACCTTCTTAGACACCCATGAATTGACCAATCAAGAGTGGAATCAGGCAAATATTTCAGAGCTGCGTCAAGATTGTTATGTCATACAATTGCGCGCTTATGTCAATGCTGTAGATGCCACTGAGTTCTATGGAAAACAAGATACCTTATTGGTTGATATGTTATCACTGGTCAAAAAGTATAATGTTGAGCATGCCTTGCCGATGCAGCAGCTTATCATGGAACAACCTGAGCATGATGATACAAAAAGTGTGGTTGAAAAGGTAGAAGTAGATGACGAAATAGAAGAGAGTAAAATAGAGAAAGAGCTTGGTAGTCAGGATAGCGATATTGATTCGAGCAAAATTAACCTAAGCAAGTTATCTGAAAATGTTGACGAAACCCCAATCAGTACTGAAGATAGTGATAAATATGACAAGCCTAAGCATAAAAAATCACTAGCACGTCCTCAGTTTAAGCATATCAAGCAAGGCTTCCGCTTTTCTAAAATGAAAAAACCTAAAGCTCATTAAAATATAGAATGAATATAAAAAAAGGACTGCATCTAGGCAGTCCTTTTTTATGAAAGAATTAACGTAAATTTACTTTATTCAGCATCAGGTTTGTTCTTTTTTAACAAGACCAATACTGCGCCATTGCCGCCATCTTTTGGTGGGGCTGAGCAAAATGCCAGTACTTCTGGTAGTTGACGTAACCAGCCATTAACGCAGGTCTTGAGGATAGCTTCACTACCTTTACCATGAACGATTTTTACCGAGGTTTCATTGTTCTTTTTAGCTTGGCTGAGTAGCTGAGTCATTGCCACACGCGCTTCTTCAATGGTGCAACCATGAATATCAACAGCATCGTACCAGCGCAATTTACCTTGCTTTAACTGGGTAAAAATTTTGTTTTGCAGGGTTGGGTTTTTATAAGACAAATAAGCTTCGCCCGCCACTGGATTAAGTAGTGCTTGCATGTCTGACAGCCCAGCACCTAAGTCAGCAGCGTCACTGCCTTGTGCTGCTGCACGCTTTGATAAAGTGGCTGCATCAGGCTTGCCACCTTTTTTAGCGCTAGCAGGCGAGCGGACATTTTTATCATCCAGCTGATTAACACCGTGCATGGCTTGCATAAACAATACTTTGTCATCGTCAATATGCTCAGAGTCCATTTGCTTGACGGTTTTCTTCACTTGTTTTTGAGTTAGCAAAGACACCGGCTCTGTCGGCTTGCCGTTATCGCCATCAGGTGATGTGGTGTCGCGACCTTTGCTCAGTTGACCTTTAAGTTCTTTAAGCTGATCTTGCATTTCTTTTGAAAAAAGAGAATTTGACATAATAATTAACGCGTCTATGTAATGAATGGAGGATAAAATAATTCGTGCTATAGCCAGTCACACCGCCAGTAATAAAAGGATGGTGACATTATCTAGGCTACTTTACGCGCTCAACGAGACGCTCGCAAGTAAGGATTGTAACGCCTGTCCTGGGTGCTCTGTCTTCATAAACTGCTCACCAATCAAAAAGTGCTGGATATCATGGCGCAGCATCAATTCAATATCGTCTGCGCTATGAATACCACTTTCGGTGACAATGAGTGGCTTTAATAAAGGTTTTTTATTATCGGCAATGTCTTTATTAACATTGCCATTATTAGCATCATCAGTCGCTAATGCTTGCAGTAAGATATTTTTTAAATCTAAGGTGGTTTGTAAGTCCACTTCAAAAGTATTGAGATTGCGATTATTAATGCCATAGATATTGTGGTTTGAGCGCGGTAGTTTTAGTGCGCGTGCCAATTCTTCCGCAGTATGCACTTCAATCAATACATCCATTCCCAGTTTAATACTCAGCGCATGTAACTCGTGCACTTGCGCATCATCAAGACATGCCATAATCAGTAAGATACAATCCGCGCCCAGTAAATAGGATTGATAAATTTGATAGGCATCAATCATAAAATCTTTGCGTAAGACAGGCAGCTGACAGGCGGCTCGCGCTTGCACCAGATAGCTGTCGTCACCCTTAAAATAATCACGATCGGTTAATACGGATAAGCAGCTGGCAGCGGCTTGCTCATATTGTGCGGCAAACTCACTTGGCATAAAGTTATGATTGATAATGCCTTTAGAGGGCGAAGCTTGTTTGATTTCAGCGATAATACCGATACCTGTGCTGATGTCCGTACCCATGCCTGCGTACGTAGTTGCTGCTCGTAAAGCATTAGCAAAACCGCGACGAGGACGCGTATCAGCAGCAACTTGAGCTTGCAGCTCAGCAAGTGTTACCTCTTTACTAGCGGCGCGTATTTCTTCATATTTAGTAGCGACGATACGTTGTAATACTGAGGGTATGGCAGAATCTGAAGTGGCAGTCATGGTGATATCCGTATGCTTATAAAGGTTATGAGGTGCGATAAAATAATTATTGATATTAAGTATTCGTCAACTGCTGGGTATGCTCAGCCAGAGCTTGTAGCTTGATTAATGCTGAGCCATTCTGAATGACTGCTTGCGCTTGATGCACGCCATTGGCATAGTTGCTGGCAAGTCCGGCGGTATAAATAGCAGCGCCAGCATTGAGAGCAATCATATCACGCGCTTTTAAAACAGCGCGTTCAGTAGTGTCATTGCCCGATAAAGCAGCACGAATCAAGGCAAGGCTTTCTGCTGGTGAATTGACATCCAGTCCAATCAAGGTCTGTGATTCGATTCCGGCATCTTCTGGCATAATATCGTAGACAGAGATTTTACCGTCTTTAAGCTCAGCGACGGTGGTGGAGGTCGCAAGGCTAATCTCATCTAGACCATCTTTTGACCCAACAACCATCACATGCCGTGCGCCAAGATTTCTCATGACCTTTGCCATAGGCTCACATAAATGCGCGGTAAAGACACCAATTACCAAATTAGGTACGCCAGCAGGATTGGTTAATGGACCTAAAATATTAAAAATCGTTCGTGATTTTAACTCACGACGTACCGGATTGGCATGACGCATGGCACTATGGTGATTGGGTGCAAATAAAAAGCCAATCCCTTGCTTTTCAATACAATCCAGCGTTTGCATCGGCGTTAGTGCCAAGCTTATTCCTGCTTGCTCAAGCAAGTCTGAACTACCAGATTTGGTAGAGACACCGCGATTACCGTGCTTAGCAACTTGTGCGCCAGCCGCCGCCGCTACTAAGGCTGATGCCGTAGAGACGTTAAAGATATTGGCACCGTCACCACCTGTACCGACGATATCGACCATATGCTCGCAGCCTTGAGGGGCGATATTCTCTGCCAACGCGCGCATGGCACTAGCAGCAGCGGTAATCTCATCAATAGATTCCCCCTTCATCCGCAGACCGGTCAAAATAGCGCCCATCATGGCATTGCTACATCTGCCTTGCATGATAATCAGCATGACCTCATGCATCTCATCAAAGGTCAAATCAATATGTTGAAAAATACGGTCTAAAGCGCTAGCCAGTAAACTATGAACTTCTTCATCTGAAAGTTTGGCAATCTCTTCAGCGCGGCTCATTGAGGTTAAAAGGGTGGGGTTTACAGCTTGGTTGTTCGTAACCAACGTATCAGCAGTCATTATAATGGTCTCACTTTCTATTATTATTTTATATCAATGGTAAAAGCTATTTAAAGCACTGTGTTAAAGCAATGTGATTTTATCTAGCGCAGCTCAAATAAGACGTTAGCCTAAAACTAGCCAACTTGTGGTAACTCATCAGTACTTAGTTTTGCTAAGTTATGAGTTTTTAAAAAGTTATTCAGCAGCTGATATCCCGCTTCACTTAAGATAGATTCTGGATGAAATTGCACGCTTTCAATGGCAAACTCTTTATGACGAAAGCCCATAATTTCTTCAATACTACCGTCAGTGTTTTGCGTCCATGCTGTCACTTCTAAGCATTCCGGCAAGCTGTTTTTATCGACTACAAGCGAATGGTAACGCGTGGCTTGAGTAGGATTAGGTAACTCTGCAAATACGCCTTGATTATTATGATACACGGCAGATAAGCGACCATGCATGACTTCACCAGCTTTGACCACTTGACCGCCAAACGCTTGCCCGATAGCTTGATGACCCAAGCAAATGCCTAAAATCGGAATAACACCTTTAAAGGTATCAATAATATCTAGTGAGATACCCGCGCGGTCAGGATCGCAAGGACCCGGACCAATCACAATGATATCCGGTGCCAGCGTTTTAATATCCTTTAAAGTGATCTGATCATTACGCCAAACGGTGATGTCCTGCTGCAACTCACCGAAGTACTGTACAATATTGTACGTAAAGCTGTCGTAATTATCGATCATTAGAATCATTATGGCTTCAACCTATAGATGTATTTTTGTTTTATAAAGACAGGCTTGTTGCTGTACATATTACTGTAGATAATATTGCGCAAAAGAGTGCATACGACGCGACTCCTAAATAATGCTTGTTTTATCAGTCGCATTTCTATTGCGTCCGTTATCTTACCATTATTTTATGTTCTATTAAATGTCAACTGCAGATGCATGCTGCTTAAAAATATTATTCATATAAAGCTATACAAAAACCCTGAATAATGAGAATCTTAACCCCGAAAATGACAAACGGCGTGTGAAAGGGTGCATAACAGTTCAGCATTATTGGTCAGATATTGCTAAAATAGCGCCAGCGTTGAGCAAGTTTGCAAAAGTTTGGGCGAAGGCACGATACACTATGTTTACACGATACATTATGTTTAATAGTGCCATGCCTACAGAGCAGAGTTAAATAGCCTTTGCAAACCCATTAACATCATCCGTAATGTTAGCTACGATCTTAAATCGCAATACCACGATAATCACGAGGGAAATTTTTTATGTCGAATAAATTACTAGATCTTATCAAGTCATCTAATGCCAAATGGGTTGACTTTCGCTTTACCGATACCCGAGGCAAAGAGCATCATATGAGCTTTCCCTCTCATACCATCGACGAAGAAGTGATGGAAGATGGCAAGATGTTTGATGGGTCATCAATTGCTGGCTGGAAAGGCATTGAAGCGTCAGATATGATCTTGCGTCCAGATCCTGAGACTGCGTTTATCGACCCGTTTTTTGATGCCGTGACCGTGGTTGTAACTTGCGACATTATCGAACCATCGACTTTGCAAGGGTATGAGCGTGATCCACGTTCTATCGCGCGCCGTGCTGAAGAATACTTAAAATCAACCGGTATTGGTGATACTGCCTATTTCGGTCCCGAACCTGAATTTTTCGTATTTGACGAAGTAAAATGGTCAATTGACATGGCAGGCGTAAGCCATGAGATTGTGGCTGAAGAAGCAGCATGGTCAACCAATAAAGACTACGAATGGGGCAACATGGGGCACCGTCCACGTGTCAAAGGCGCTTACGTTCCAGTACCACCAGTCGACAGCTCACAAGATATGCGTGCCGTGATGTGTGACCGTATCGAAGATATCGTCGGTGAAGGCTGTATTGAAGTCCATCACCACGAAGTTGCGCCTTGCCAGTTAGAGATTGGTGTCGCCTTTAATACACTCGTGCGTAAAGCTGATGAAGTACAACAATTAAAATATGCGGTGCATAACGTTGCGCATCAGTTTGGTAAGACCGCAACCTTTATGCCAAAGCCTATCGTTGGTGATAATGGTTCTGGGATGCATGTACATATTTCTATCTCAAAAGATGGTGTCAATACCTTCTCTGGTGATGAATATGCCGGTCTGTCTGAGTCAGCACTGTACTTTATCGGTGGTATCATTAAGCATGCTCGCGCGCTAAATGCGATTACTAACCCTTCAACCAACAGCTATAAGCGCCTAGTACCGCATTATGAAGCGCCAATTAAATTGGCTTACTCAGCATCGAATCGCTCAGCGTCGATTCGTATTCCACACGTGAGCAGCCCAAAAGCCGTCCGTGTTGAGGCTCGCTTCCCTGATCCAGCTGCTAATCCATATCTAGCCTTTGCTGCGTTATTGATGGCAGGTCTTGATGGTATTCAAAACAAGATTCATCCGGGCGAAGCCGCTGATAAAAACTTGTATGACTTGCCACCAGAAGAAGAAGCGTTAATCCCAACGGTTGCTGAAAACTTAGAAGTGGCACTGCAAGCATTAAGAGAAGACCATGAGTTCTTATTAAAGGGCGATGTGTTCACTAAAGAGATGTTAGAAGCCTATATCGCGCTGAAAGAAGAAGAAGTGCAGCGCGTGAACATCACAGTACACCCTGTTGAATTTGACTTGTATTACAGCTGCTAATTTGTCATTAAATCTTTAAATTAGTATTAAAAAACCAGCTAAGGCTCACTTGGCTGGTTTTTTTGTGAATAAATTTTCACGATTTTAAAGTTATTAAGGTATCAATAGGCTTGTAAAGTTATGGGTAAGCTGTCATCTTCTAAAAATAAGCTGACAACTATAATGAATTATAAAGGCAGGGGTGAACTGACCATGACACGATTATCAAAAAGATTAATTCAGGGTAAAGCAATGGTCGCTGAGCGGCACAAGGCAAAATGCAAAAAACATTTATTAACGAGTTTATTCATGGGGGTCACGTTATTTTATGCGCCTTTGTCAAATGCTGCTGTTTATAAAATTGTCGATGAACAAACGGGGCGCGTTACCTTTACCGACAATCCACAGAAGTATGAAAAGCAAGCTGGTAAAAAAATCAGCCAAATGACTATTGTTGCGCCTGTACATAATAATAGTTCAGCCAATGCTAATAACAATACTAGCTCGTCTCAAACGCAAGCCAATTCAGCTACAAATTCATCTACTTCTGTATCTACTAATAGTAGTACAGCGCCCGCTCAACCATCAACCATATCGCCAAACGTAAGGTATCAGTTAACGCTTATTGAACCCAGTACAGAGCGTGCATATCGTCGTCCTGCTCAAAGCATTGATGTGCAAGTACAGCTCAAACCTGCCTTACAAGCAGGTGATATCATCACTATTTATTTAGATGGCAATCAAGTTGCGCAAGGGCTAAGCGCATCAATCGCTACGGTAGATCTCTTGCCTGGCGCGCATATTATCAAAGTAATGATAAGCAATGAAAAAGGGCAAAGTTTGGCGCAAGTATCGCGTACCGTCTACGTGATTCAAAATACGGCAATCTTACAAAATAATAAGAAAATTGCTCAACAGCTTTTGGCGTATGAGCAATTGCCTTGGCATCAAAAAATTCTGCTCAAACTGCGTCAAGACAATATACAATTGAATCCGCCATCTAAGCCAACAGCGGATACACCGATGACGCTTGAGCAACCAGTAGTTAAGTAGTTAAATAGATTGTAATAAATAATGCTATATGAAAAATATAGTCACTAATTGCTGCCAGTTAAACTGTAATCAGAGCAAAGGCTATCTAAATAAAATAAAGGCAGTGACTGATATCAGTCATTGCCTTTATTAATATTTCACTTTTTAAAAAGGATTGATGAGCGCTTATTTAGTCAATTCAATCGTACCGCCAGCCGTCACCGAAATAGTACTGTTACCAGATTCAAAGCTTTGACGAGGTACGGACGCGTCAGCCACTTCCGATGCCATTTTCATATTATACATTGGGCGTGGATAGTTGTTATTGTTGGTATTAAGGTTTACCGTTACCACGCGATAGCTACGTGCGTCCCAAGCGCGGGTTAGATTTTTTGCTTGGTTTTGAAAGGCGCGTGAGGCATCCGTCATTAGCTTTTGTTCAATCGCGCTTTTCTTGGTATCTGAAACCCCAAAGTTAAGATTGTCCATCACTAGCGTCTCTTGCAGCGCGGCAATCAGCTGGCTGGTCGCGGCAAAGTCAGTACTTTTTATGTCGATGTTGGCTTGTCCTGTCCAGCCGATAATTTTGTCATTTTTATCGTAGCGCGGATAGGTGCTTTGTTGTCCGGTACTGACCGTTACACTCGGATAGCGTTTGGCAATCGCTAGGGCTTTATTGACGGTGGTATTAAGTTGTGTTGCCAGGGTTTTGGCATCAGTTGCTTGCGCTTTTTTATAGAGGCTGGCACGCACTTCGTCATTTGCGACTTCTTCTTTTACTTCCGTCTGAAAGCTGAGCTGGTCATAACCGGTTGGAGCAGCTTGTGCCCCTGTCATGGCAAAGGTTAGAAGGCAGGCGGCACTAGATGCCATAAGTGCTTTGTTTAATAGAGCGTTTTTCATAATAGACTCCTTGATAAATACAGCAGTAAAATCGTTTTTTGTTGATTATCTGGCTAAAATAGCAAATTTTAAATAGGATGCTGTGATATTTTTGTCAGTATATTGCTGGATTCTACGAGCCTTTAAGACAACAATTTTACTTTAGGGGTTGCAATGATGAGAAAACCTTGTATAATTTGCAACTGGTGGCTCCATTGGTAGCCTCGCAACATTGAATTATGAACCCCGCCAGGACCGGAAGGTAGCAACGGTAATAATTATAATGTGTGCCGAGGATGTGCTGATGGAGTCGCTTTTTTTTGCCTAAAATTTGGCTACATATAATACTGTCAAAATTAAATGCTTATTTTTATATCAATGTCCTTCATTTGTAAGGGCTTTTTTTTGTTCAAATTTTGGTGTGAGCCCTCATTTGCTGTTTAAGCATCTTTATTTGATTTTAGGTGACGTATACTGTATTAACCTTTAACAATAATCAATATTGCCCGCTTTGAGACGTTATTATGAAAATATTTGTTTGGTTATTTATTGCAGTGACGATGTTAGTGATTGTGGTTGGGGTGACGATATTTAATAAGCTGGTACGTGGACGTAATCAGGCGAAGAATGGCTTTGCGCAAATCGACGTGCAGTTAAAGCGGCGTCATGACTTGATACCTAATTTGGTCGAAACCGCAAAACGCTATTTGGTGCATGAAGAGGAGACGCTCACGCGGGTTATCAGCGCCCGTAATCGTGCCCAAAGTTTACAAGATTCTAACAAGCATGAGCCTGAGTCGTTGGAACATATGGCATTATTTGCGCAGGCAGAGAGTATGCTGTCTAAAGCATTGGGGCAGTTTTATGCAGTTGTAGAGGCATATCCTGAATTAAAAGCGGATACGCTGATTAAAGAGCTGATGGATGAGCTGACCAATACTGAGAATCGCATCGGCTTTGCGCGTCAGCATTATAATGACAGTGTGATGTTTTATAATAATAGTCGCGAGGTATTCCCGAATAATTTAGTGAGTACGACCTTTGGTTTTCGTCCGCTAAGTCCATTAGTATTTGCCGATAAAGAAGTGATTAGCCAAGCGCCTAAGGTTAATTTTAACCAGTAATTTTAATCAGTAATATCAACCCGCTTTTTTAATAAAATGACTGATAAGCTTTGGAGTGAATGTTGGCTGGGTTTGAGCAAGATGAACGCATAGATTTTTTTGCTGAACAGCGCACCCGTACGCGGCGCAGTCTATTGCTCTATGGATTGTTTTTGCTCATTGTCTTGGCGCATATGGCAGTAGCGCTAGGTATTATGGCGTTATTATTAACCGTTTTTACTGGTGGCATTTACCATTGGGCTTTGGTATTGGTTATTGTTTGGACGCTATTTAGCTTTATTAGTGGTAGCTTTTTAGAGTATCGCCGCCTAGAGGCAGGCGGACGCGCCATTGCACAGCGGGTCGGAGCGATTCGCTTATTTATTGATAATAGTCAGGATGCTTGGGAGCATAGTCAGGGCATAGCGCATCGGCATGAACCTGTCATGCCTGTACGTTATACCTCGCAGCATATTGCTGTGCGTCATGAGCGTGACTTTCCAAAAGTGTATCGACGCTATTATGAGTTTGCTGAGCAATTAGCCATTGCTTCGGGATTGAGCATGCCGATATTGTATGTGTTGCCAAATGAGCAAGGCATTAATGGCTTTGTGGCAGGTCGGCACAGCAGTGATATGGTGATGGTCGTCACCCAAGGGGCGCTCGATAAGTTGTCTGATGAGGCGTTATATGGTCTTATTGGGCATGAGTATGGACATATTTTGCATGGCGATGCGACGTTCAATTTGCAGCTAATGGTGCTGCTGGCAGGTCTGCAGTTATTATATGATTGGAGCGACTCTATCAACAGTCTTTCTGCTCAAAGCACTTCACGGAATAGCCGCTATTTTAATGCTGCGATTAGTCGAAATACACCGTTATCCCAAAGAGAGATTGATGCTAAAGCCCGCAGTAGAGAGGCACAGACAGCGAATTTTACCACGCATAGCGAATGGGTCGATTATTGGCAGTCTCAGTCTCAGTCTCAGTCTCAGTCGCAATTCCAAATACAGCATCGAGCTTTATCAACCCATTCTTTATCCCTGTTAACCTCTAGGAGTGGCTCTACGCACGCTCATCGTAATATTTGGACGTTAATCGTACACGGTCTGAGCTTTTCGAGTATGGCGAGTGCGCAGTTGATTAAGCACAGCTTTAATCGTGAGCGCGAACTATTGGCGGATGCAACCAGTATACAGCTCACGCGCTCTCCGGCTATTTTGGAAACGCTAAAAGCCATTCATCAAGATCCGCAGGGTTCACGTCTCTCAGAGACTGCCGATATTAATGGGCTTAGTCATTTCTTTTTTGCCAGTAGTGGTGCAGATTTAGGCGATGTATCATGGTTTGCCACTCATCCGAGCTTGGCTGAACGTATGAGCGCGATTAATACCAGTGCTTATCAAAACTTTGCGTTACAAATAGCGCGGCGCAAACGGCTAAATCAGCAAAAAGTAACAGAAATATATGAGCAGCGTCGACGTGGTGATTGGGGTGAACGGGATGCTCATATCAGTATTGATAATAAGGATTCCGTTAAAAATAGTAAAATCGTTAGTTTAAAGCAGCCAGAACAGAACTTAGAACAAAACTCAGAACAGAACGAAGAAGGGCTATTGTTTACACAAGAAGTTGATGTGATTATGAATGGGCGTTTGCAAGTTGATGTTGCCGCTGATGAGGGTATGTTTGCTCAGGAATTGTTAAAACCGTGGCAAGCATTGCCTGATAATGAGTTATCCGCTGATAAGCTTGTAGAACTGGCAGATATGCAGAACGTGACTTTACCGCAGTATTTGCTTAATCACAGCCATCATCCACTAGGCGCATTGGCGCTCATTGAAGCCGTACTATTATGTCACCAAGGTCATGCCTTATCGACAGCTGTTACTTATGGTCTTACTGGTATTTGGTGTGGGTTGACCACATCAGGTAACGCAGCAGAGAATGCAGGTAATAATACGGAGGGTAAACGTAACCCATCAATATTACCGCATATCATCGACGCTAAGTTGCTAGAAATAGTCGCCACTTTAGATAGACGTTTGGATAGTGGGTTAATTGCTATCGCCCTGAATCAGTTACGCAAACAAGATTTATCACAGCTGAGAATAGAACGACTACAGCAGAAAAGCCTGATTAGTCACAGCTTTCAAGATAAACAGCATTATCAGCAACAAAAAAAATGTCGTACGATGCTATTGCGTTATCAGCAAGGGCTTATTCAATTGTTCAACCATCAATTAATTGCTGACTTAACTTGTCATCAACATAGCATGACCGCTATACAGGCAAAGGTGGAGGCAAAGAATAATCAGACGTTGCCTATACTATCCCTGTGGCAGGCGCTACATCTGCAACAGTTACTGCCCTTATTATCGCAAATATTAAGTGCTGAAAATTGTATTGAAAACTATATTGAAAATCATGAAGGTGCTGATAAGAAAAATGATAGTAAGCCTATAAATGATGGTTGCTATGCTGCTGTTTTGCAAAAGGGGTGGTCAGATATTATGGCTCAGCTTGACCCATCTGGGAGTATTTTTTCAGGATTAACGACTAATAAACGCACCATGTTGGTTGTATTTTCCTATCGGCTTGCAAAAGATACAAGCGTTGAGCATCAGCCCAGAAGACATTTAGATGAGCCTTTTTTTATAGAGCAGTTTATGCATATTAAAAGCCTAAGGCGTCATGCCCGCTTGATTAATGCTGATGTATCAACAGTAAGCGATGCCAACTTACAATGGCTGTTATTTACCAGTCAACGTCTTAACAGTATTCAGCTGCTTGCACTTATTAATGAGATACTACCGCAAACCGTTAATCCAAAGCAGAGCCCGCTAACAGCAGTATCTATTCGTTGCAGTTCAAATAACAGACCATTAAGTAGCAATCAGATAGCTTATAATGATTATCGATTGTGGTTAAGCACTTTGCACACAGTCATGTTACATGACACCATTATTAGTCAAAATGAATATGATTGTTTAAGCTTATTAGCCGCGCATTGGCTGGGTGTCCGTCAGTTATTTGACTGACCATATAGATTGCTATAGAAATGTAAAGTTTTTATGTTACGCATGATAAAATTGTATCACTTAAGCTGCATGAATTAAGCTGCATGAATTAAGCTGCGTGAATTAAGCTGCGTGAATTAAGCTGCGTGAATCAAGCTGCGTGAATCAAGATGTAATAAATCAGTAGGATAATGTACCCCGATGAGTGATGTTCAAGACAATATAATGCTACAACAGCGGCAAATTCAACAACGCCAAATATTGGCGATGATGGGTATACCGCTCTGGGTGCAGACAGACTCGCCAACGCTAAATATGGCAGATATTGCGCTGCCAGAATCTACGGTCAGTCATAACCTAGAGACAGATATTCATGGTTTAAGTGTTGAATTAGCAGCCACTGAGCTTTCAGCACCTTTATATAACGCACCTGTTTTGTCTTCTAATGAAGCGATTTTAGAGAGTTCCGTACCCACTTCGTCCCAAAGTCCGGTTGCTCTTAAAGATGAGATACAGCCTTATGAACCGGTAGAAAAAACGTACAATATTGACACGCTGTCTCACAGCTCATCAATAGCAAAGCAGTCAGTAGATGCAGTTGATAACCAAAAAGCATGTGACGATCAAGCAACCGTTGCGCCGTTTGATTTGCAAGGTGGATGTTATGGCAACTGGGTATTATTGGTCGATATCCAAGCCTTAACCCGTGACAGCCAAAAATTATGGCAGAATATTACCCAAGCGTTATCGCTCTCTTGTGAGACCAGCTCATTCCCTATTTGCGCTGGCATGGAGACGACTGAGCTTGCCAATGCTAGCCTTGCAGGGTATATTTTTAAACTTGGTAGACAAGAAGATATACACGTCGCTGTGCTGACTGACTTATCCAGTGGGCTGAGTCATCCTAATTTCATCAGCGTGCCTAAATTGGATGCGATGCTGCGCGATGCCAGTTTAAAACGCAGTTTGTGGTTACAGTTGCATGAGTAATAAACGCTTATGTGCGAATAAAGCTGAAACTGCGCGCTCAATCAAAAAGTGATCAATCAAAAGTTTGCTAGAGTAATAATAAACGATTAAAGTAAGCTCTATAAAGTCATTTTAAATATTTTTAAAGTAAAATATATATATTTATTAACATTTGTTTATAAATAAATTTATCTTTTATTCAAATTATGGTAACTTAAGGTTGTTATTTTCTGCTCCTTAAGATGCTGTGATTTATATTAACCCGTCTTTAGGATTATAACGATGTCAAATAAAATATTGTCCCGTCGCTTACCAAATTTCTGTGCAGGTCCCGCCACTATTCCGACCCCTGTACTAGAGCGTGCCCAACAAGAGTTGCTGGATTGGGAAGGTCGCGGCTTATCAATCATGGAGATGAGCCACCGTAGTACAGATTATGTGGAAGTTACCCAAAAAGCTGAAACCAAACTGCGCGCATTGATGGAAATACCTGATAACTATAAAGTTCTGTTTTTGCAAGGGGGCGCAAGCTTGCAGTTTTCTGCTATTCCGCTGAATTTATTAAATGGTGGGCATGCAGATTATTTAACCACAGGGGCATGGTCGGGCAAAGCTGTAAAAGAAGCACAACGTTATGCTGCACTCGGTTTGGGTGAGATTAACGTGGTTGCAACGGGAAAAGAGTCCAACTTTACGGATGTGCCTGTGCAAAGTGAGTGGAATATCAGCGCCGATGCTGCTTATTTTCATTATTGTGCCAATGAAACCATTCATGGTTTGCAAATATTTGAGCCACCACAAGTCGATGCACCTATCATTGTCGATATGTCGTCCTGTATTTTGTCACAGCCGATTGATGTGTCTAAATTCGGTATGATTTACGCGGGTGCACAAAAGAATATTGGTCCTGCAGGCTTGGTGATTGTCATTATTCGTGAGGATTTATTAGGACGTGCTAATGACTGGTGCCCCATGCTGCTTAATTATGAACATCAAGTAGATAAAGAGTCGATGTCCAACACGCCAGCGACGTATTCTTGGTATTTGGCGGGCTTGGTTTTTGATTGGTTAGAGGAGCAGGGCGGTATTGCTGCAATTGGTAAAATCAATCAGCAAAAAGCAGCACTATTGTACGATACCATTGATAATAGTGCATTTTATAACAATCCTGTTGCTCCTAAACATCGCTCTATCATGAATGTGCCGTTTACTCTAGCGGATAGCAGTCTTGATAAGGTGTTCTTGGAGGAGTCAGAACAGGCGGGATTACTGAATCTAAAAGGTCACCGCGATGTTGGCGGTATGCGTGCGAGTATTTACAATGCTGTGCCCATTGAGTGGGTGCAGCTATTGGTAGACTTTATGAAAGGCTTTGAGCAACGACACGGGTAAAAAATACAGATTCTTGTATGCTACGCTTATACACGTAAGCTTGTTGTTTGCACGCACTAAAGGATGACTAATATGTTGATATTAGTCATCTGCTGACATCGTCTTTTTTAACGCTCTGCTAACGTTTTTTTTGTTAAATTTATTTAATTAGATATTAATGTTAAGGGGATAGCTGTGAAAAAGTCAGCGACAAATGTTATGCAATGTGCAATTGCCACCTTTAGTTTTAAGAAAAATTCAGCTTTGGGAGGTGCGGCGTTATTAATGGGAGCCTTAATCTTCAGTCCAGCTAATGCAGCAACTCAGCATCTTGTAGAATCAGGTGAAACATTAAGTAGTATTGCGATTCATTATAATGTCTCACAAACTGCGCTTATTGATACAAATGGTTTGAAAGTAACTGACATAATGGCTGGTCAGTTATTGCAAATACCGAGCAAAGAGAGCGCTCATAACCTACATAAAGTGGAAATAGGGGACTCTTTAACCGGCTTGTCCAAAAAATACAATGTAGACTTGGTTGAGTTGGCTCGTGTTAACAAGCTGACCCCGCAATCAGGATTGCTCATTGGCAGTACGTTGATCATTCCTAGCAAAAAAGCCATTGCAGTTATACCAGCTACAGAAATTAAAACGTCAGAAGAAGCTGAGTCAGCGCCCTCTTTGCGCAGTCTTGAGGGTAGCAGCAACATTGCTGTCACGGTGCCTATCTCAGCCGCCTCAGCCGCCACATCTATAACCACTGCTGTACCAGTCATATCTAAACCAACCCTTATGCCTGTAAGTGCCACCGTGAAATCACCACCGAAAACAAGCCTAGCTGCCGCCAGCTCAGTCATGACTGATAGCAAGAAAGCGAGTACCAATACAGCCAGTACCAATACAGATAATAAAAAAGACATTAATAAAAATATTAAAAGTCATATCGTAAAATATGGTGAAACGTTAACAAAAATCGCTGAATTGTATCAGCTGGATGTGAATCAATTAGCGCAAGCCAACGATATGAAAGTGACGGATACTTTATATTTTGGTCGCTCTTTAATGCTGCTGCCAGCCGATAATTCAGCAACGAAAAAAGCAGCAGTGAGTAGCACTTCTGAGAAAAGCGCACCCTTAAAAACAGTAGCGCCAATCAAATATACGGTAAAAGCGGGTGACACGTTAATAGGTATCGCAACCAAATATAAAACCGACTTTATGACCATTGCCAATTTAAGTAATATTAAGCATTACCTTCCTCTACAGGTAGGTCAAGTATTGATGGTGCCAAACACCCCTAAGTAATTAGTTAACAAGGCATTAATAAATGCAGTACATTAATGAACCAATTGTAAGGCAGTGAACAGAGTCTTACTTGATTGCTTATAACAGAGACTACAGTAAAAACGCCGCCAAAGTAGTGGCGTTTTTTTTCATCAAAAATCGTCAACAGAACCTGATTTAGGTAAAGCATTAGGTTAAAAAAGCGAAGTTTGGTATGATAAATTTTTGTATATTGTCTTTATGATTTTATTCTCATTGTTAACGACAGGTCAGTTATCACCACAATGCCCATAAAAAACACTTTAGCAACTGCCGTAGTTCTCAGTCTAGCGTTTGGCTGGGCATCTATTGCTGTGGCAGCACCCATTACTACTCGTGCGCTTGGTCATAACAGTAACGCTGAGTATGTGAACGCGCCTTTTATGCCTTATGCCAATCCGCAAGCGCCAGCAGGTGGCACGTTATCGCTTGATGCGCGCGGTACTTTTAATGCCGCCAATAAATGGATGACCACGGGCGTGGCGATGATTGGCACCGATTATCTATATGATACCTTGATGACCGGCTCGTTAAATGAAGCCTTTACCATGTATCCGCAGCTGGCAACGCGTGTCACTTATGACCCTGAAGATACCAGCTGGATTGTCTATCATATCAATCCTGCCGCGCGTTTTTGGGATGGGTCGCCAGTCACAAGCGCTGATGTTAAGGCAACTTATGAGGCGTTATTAACCAAGGGACCTATGTTTATCCGCAGCTATTTGAGCGACATTAAAGCGGTTAACACCCTTGATAAGCAGCGGGTAAAATTTATCTTTGCCTCAAGTGATAATAAAGAAATACTGCTGACGGTCGGTCAGTTTCCTATTTTTGCTAAGACTTCTATTGATGCTAATTTTGAAAAAATAAGCCTGACGCCGTTGATGGGCAGTGGTCCTTATCAGCTTGGGCGTGTTGATGTTGGACGCTCGGTCACCTATGTGCGCGATCCCAATTATTGGGGACGTGAGCTCATGGTCAATCGAGGACGTTATAATTTCGATAAGATTAAATATGTCTATTATCAAAGCGATGAGATTGCTTTTGAGGGTTTTAAATCCGGACAGTATCGCTTTCGCCCCGAAAATAAAGCCTCAAATTGGGCAACGGCTTATAATTTCCCTGCGGTAAAAGCTGGGCTGGTTAAGAAAGAGTCGATAGCCAGTAAAAATCCTGTGCCCATGCAAGGGTTGGTCATGAATATGCGCCGACCGATTTTTCAAGATATTCGCGTTCGCCAAGCTTTAACCGCGGCTTATGATTTTGAATGGATGAATAAAACCCTTTTTCATGGTCAGTATGAGCGTTTGCAAAGCTTTTTCCATGGCTCGGAGCTTGCAGCAATAGGTACGCCATCGGCTGCTGAGATGCAGATAATCACGCCTTTATTGCCGAAGCTTGAACCGCTACAGCGCCAAGCGGTGCTAGATGAATGGCAACTGCCGGTTACGGATGGTGGTGGCTTTAACCGTGAAGGGTTACTTCAAGCACGGCAGTTGTTATTGGCTGCCGGATTTTATTATCAAGATATGAAATTGTATCAGCCGGATGGTACGCGTGCCAAAATCGAGATATTAATAAATAGCGATATTTTCGATCGGGTCTTATTAGCTTATGCTCGTAATTTGAAACGTTTAGGCTTTGATCCTGTATTACGCGAAGTCGATGGACCGCAGTATTATGAACGGATGCGCAGTTTTGATTATGATATGACGGTTGATGTGTTCGCGCAAAGCTTATCTCCAGGGACGGAGCAAGCGGCATTTTGGGGCAGTAGTGCCGCTAATGAGCCGGGCAACAATAATAGTATTGGGATTAAAAATGCCGCCATTGATAGCGTTATTACTAAACTTAGTGACGCTAAAAGTCGAGACGAGATTGTGCTATACACTCATGTTCTTGACCGTTTGCTGCGCGCTGGACATTATCTGGTGCCGCTGTACGGAAAGTCAGCCACTAGAGTTGCTTATTGGAATCAATATCGCCATGCTAAGAATTTGCCTACCAATGCGGTCGGGATTGATTATTGGTGGGTGGATAAGGCGGCAGAAGCCCATGTTAATAAATATTTGCGTCAGTAAATAAGACGATTATTTATCATTTCTTATTAAGTACCTATTTTAATTAAGCACTTATTGTAATTAAACATCCATTTTATTTTTTATTAACGACGTTGAAGAACTAACCAAACGATTTAACAAAACCAAAAAAGCTACCTTAAGCTAAGGATTTAATATGAGTATTCATATCCAGCCGATTAAAGCCTTTACAGACAATTACATTTGGACCCTGATTAATGAGAATAATAAACAAGCCATTGTGATTGATCCGGGTCAAGCAGCACCAGTGATTGCCTATCTAGAAGCAGAAGGGTTGGAGCTAACCGCGATTTGGACGACGCATCATCATCATGACCATATTGGCGGTGTCGCTGAGCTGCAAGAGTATTTTCCGATGACTCATGTGGTGGCGCATAGTGAGCATAATGTGGAGCAAGACCAAACGATTAAAGACGGCAGCAAGGTGAGTGCTTGGGGTTGCAATGCACAAGTCTGGGATATTCCGGGTCATACGGCAAGTCACGTCGCATATATTTTAGATATCGACGGGCGCAAGCATTGTTTTTGTGGCGATACCTTATTTAGTGGTGGCTGCGGTCGAGTATTTACTGGCACGATTGAGCAGTTATATGACAGCTTTAAGCGTTTAAACGGCTTACCTCTAGAGACGCTACTGTATCCGGCGCATGAGTACACTGCCAGTAATATGCGTTTTGGGCTATCGATTGAGCCTGACAATACTGTTATGGCGCAAGCGCTGCAACAAGCGACTGAAAAAACAGAAGCAGGTATCCCCACGTTGCCCGTAACGCTTGAGCATGAGCGTAGTGTTAACGTGTTTTTACGGACAGATATGCTCAGTGTTATTAGTGGCGTTAAGGCGCAATTGGCACTTGCCGATGATAAGCCGTTAACCGTATTTACCGCTCTACGCTCGCTTAAAAATGATTTTTAAGTCATAGCTTTTATATTAATTTTTTTATTTTTGCTTGCTAGGAAGCTGCCATTATGGGTCGTTATATCTTAAAAAGGTTATTACTGATATTGCCGACACTATTTTTAATCCTGCTTGCAAATTTTGTCATTGTGCAGGCCGCGCCCGGTGGTCCTGTTGAGCAGCAATTGGCAATGATTGAACAAAGTGCAAAATACGATGCCGTTAATGTTGGCGTTGGGGCGGGCAGCGCCGGTGGTAATAGTACGTATCAAGGGACACGCGGCTTGTCTGATGAGATGGTTGCGGCAATCAATAAGCAATATGGCTTTGATAAATCTGCGCCTGAACGCTTTTGGCTGATGCTAAAAAATTATGTGCGCCTAGATTTTGGTGAGTCGTTTTTTAAAGGGCAGTCGGTAACCGATTTAATCATCGAAAAACTACCGGTGTCTATCTCACTAGGGCTGTGGAGTACCTTGCTTATTTACCTAATTGCCATACCACTAGGCATTTATAAGGCAATGCATCATGGCTCAGCAATGGACAAAGCTACGGCGATGCTGTTAGCGGTTGGGCATGCGATTCCAGTCTTTGTCTTTGCGGTAATCTTACTGGTGTTTTTTGCGGGTGGTAGCTATTGGCATCTGTTTCCGCTACAAGGACTGACCTCTGAGAATTTTGACCAATTATCAGTGTTTGGTAAGATTAAAGATTATTTTTGGCATTTGGCGCTACCACTGTTGGCAAGTACCGTGGGCGGCTTTGCGGGTTTGACTTATTTAACCAAGTTTAGCTTTTTAGAAGAACTCGGTAAGCAGTATGTACTGACGGCGCGCGCTAAAGGGTTGAATGAGCGCCAAGTGTTATATGGTCATGTGTTCCGTAATGCGATGTTGATTATTATTGCTGGTATTCCTGCGGCGATTATTGGTATATTTTTTGCCGGTAACTTCCTTATTGAGATTATTTTTAAACTCGATGGGCTTGGCTTATTAGGCTTTGAGGCAATTCAGCAGCGCGATTATCCGGTGATATTTGGCACGTTGTTTATTTTTACGTTACTTGGTTTATTGTTACAGCTGATTAGTGATTTAACTTATCACCTGATTGATCCACGTATTGATTTTGAGGGTCGCTAATGTCAAATACTCAGCCAACGTATCCACTAAACCAACCTCCAAAATCAATGCTAACGACCGCTAAAAAGAGCCGATTAAATCCGATATGGCAAGCACGCTTAAAGCGTTTTCGGCACAATCGCTTGGGTGTAATCTCGCTGATTGTTTTTGCACTGGTTTTTGCGGTGTGTATGGCAGCGAATGTGATTGCTAATGACAAGCCGTTGCTGGTGCAGTATGACGGTGATTATTATTTCCCAGTGCTAAAGGCTTATCCAGAAACGGTGTTTGGCGGTATTTTTGAGACCGAAGCCAACTATAAAGACCCTGCCGTGCAACAACTTATCAATACGCAGGGCTATTATGTGATGCCGCCCATTCCCTTTGCCGATCAAACGCCTAACGTTGAGCTAGGTCTGCCGTATCCCGCTGCACCCAATCGCCAAAACTGGCTGGGCACCGATGATATGGGGCGTGATGTGATGGCGCGTATTTTGTACGGGCTGCGGGTATCGTTATTATTTGGCTTAGCATTGACGATAGCTGGGGCGCTGATTGGTATTATTGCCGGTGCGATTCAAGGCTATTATGGGGGCTGGGTGGATTTAGCCGGACAGCGGTTTATGGAAGTGTGGGGCGGAATGCCGCAGCTGTTTATGATTATCATTTTGGTCAGTCTATTTAGCCCCAGCATTACGGTATTGTTTGCCATGATGTTATTGTTTGGTTGGATGGGCTTGGTGGGATTGGTGCGAGCAGAGTTTTTACGAGCGCGTAATTTTGATTATGTCCGTGCGGCGCGCAATTTGGGCGTATCGGATAGTCAGATTATGTTACGCCATATTTTACCCAATGCTTTAGCATCAAGCTTATCGCAGCTGCCTTTTATTCTTACCGCCAATATTATTGCCCTAACATCGCTTGATTTTTTAGGGTATGGTTTGCCGCCCGGCTCGCCATCTTTAGGGGAGCTGATGGTACAAGGTAAAAACAATCTCGACGCACCGTGGCTGGCGTTATCCGGATTCTTTAGTTTAACCTTAGTATTATCACTGCTTATTTTTATTGGCGAAGCGCTACGCGATGCATTTGACCCGAGGCGCTCTTAATATGATCACGTCAAAACTTAATAATATAGAGACTGATAAGTCCGTAAATAATGCTGTTGATAAAACATTGAATACAGACCCGATATTGACGGTAGCTAATCTGAGTATTACCACGCAAGCAGGTGCGGTATTGGTGGATAATTTATCCTATGAGCTAAAACAGGGGCAGACGCTGGCGGTAGTGGGTGAGTCCGGCTCAGGAAAATCCATTGCTAGCTTAGCCTTATTAGGACTGTTGCCGGATAATTTGACGATTAATGGCGAAGTAACGCTTGCAGGTGTTGGTAATTTACCGATTACAAATAGTAGCGCTCGTAATCGCTCGCTGCGTATGATTCGTGGGCAACGTATTGGCATGGTCTTTCAAGAGCCGATGACCGCGCTTAATCCGCTTCACACTGTCGAAAAGCAAATTGCCGAATCTCTACGTCTACATGGAATCCCAAAAAAACAGTGGCGCGCGCAAACAATCGCGCTATTAAATGACGTTAATATTAGTAATGCAGAAGATAAATTATCCCGTTATCCACATGAGCTGTCGGGCGGTCAACGTCAGCGTGTGATGATTGCCATGGCATTGGCGCAGCAGCCGGATATTTTAATCGCTGATGAACCAACTACCGCGCTCGATGTGACTTTACAGCATGAGATTTTGGCGCTGCTTGATAGCCTCAAGCGTGAACGCAATATGGCAATGATGCTCATCAGCCACGACTTAAATCTCGTCAAGCGCTATAGCGATACGATTATCGTATTGCGTCAAGGGCAGACCATTGAGCAAGGCGCGACGTCAGAAGTTTTTAATCGTCCGCAAGCAGAATATACCCGCACGCTGATGAATCAAGACTTTGGGCAGGCGCTGAGTAAAGAAGATGTTACATCCAAACAGCAAGCGCCTGTATTAGCCGTAAGCAATCTACAAGTACAATTGCCTATAGAAAAAAGCCTGTTTGGTACGACCAAGCGCTGGTTTGATGCGGTAACCGATATTGATATGCGTCTATACACGGGTCAAGCATTGGGCATTATTGGCGAATCAGGCTCCGGTAAGACAACGATTGCGCTGGCACTGAGCCAGCTTTTGACCAATCAAGCACGTATTAGCGGGCAAGTACTGGTAAATGGTCAGGACATTACCAAACTGTCTAAAACAGCACTGCGTCAATTCCGCGCGCAAATTCAGATGGTCTTTCAAGACCCGTTTGCCAGTATCAATCCGCGCATGACCGTGATGCAAATTATCGAAGAAGGTTTGTTGGTACAAGGGGTCGATAAGGCAACGCGCACTCAAGCCGTATTGGATAGCTTACAGACCGTACACCTTCCTGCCGATTTTATAGAGCGTTATCCACATGAATTATCTGGTGGTCAACGTCAGCGCGTAGCACTGGCGCGCGCCCTCGTCATGCAGCCGCGCTTGCTAATTTTAGATGAGCCAACCTCGGCGCTTGACAGCACTACACAAGTGACAGTGGTTAATTTACTCCGTGAAATTCAACAAAAATTAAACATCAGCTATGTATTTATCAGCCATGATTTAAAAGTCGTCCGTGCATTATGTCAGCACATTATGATACTTAAAGACGGCATCTGTATTGAATCGGGCGCTACTGAGGATGTTTTCAATCAGCCTCAGCATCCTTATGCACAGCGCTTATTGCAAGCAGGCATGATATAGATTGACTTTTTAGCTCGTTCTAAATTATTTTAAGTCAGTTTAATTTAACTAAACTTACTAAATACTGATATCAAGTGTTCAGTGTTTATATTAAATTTTCCTCGCGCATATAAACTTAGCGCCACGCTAAGTTTCTCCTATGTCTAGTTTTGTATGATGGAATCATCACCCCAGCGATTCATAATTGATGAGCGCTGTGACCAAAAAACAAAAAAGAGATAGTGTTACTTATGTCCACTCTAACCATGCTCAGCCACTTATTCCTTATAGTCCTTCACGCTGCCGGTATTGGTAATACGGCTAGTACCATCGGGCAAACGACGCCCATCGCTACCTTACCAGCCGCCACCATAGTCACGACAAAAGAGAAAATTACGCTTGAACAAGCCTTGGTAGTTGCTAACAATAGGGTTAAAGGCGATGTGATTGAGGCTGAGTTTGAGCCCAGTAATGAGCGGGCTAATGGTAAATATGAAATTAGTATTATTGCACAAGGTATCGCGCATGAAGTTAACATCGACGCCAATACCGGTAATGTAATAACCATTAAGCAAAAAGCTTTAAAGACTAAAGGTTCAGCAGAATATAGTGCCATGAAACAGGCGAACGTAAGTCTTACACAGGCGCTTGAGCAGGCAAAACAAACCATTAGTGGGACTGTTGTCGAAGCAGAGTTTGATGGTGACAATGGTAAATCTGTTTATAAGGTTAAAGTGGTTCAAGACGCGCGATTACATAAGATGGTGGTTGACAGTTTAACTGGCGCGCTGATCACTAATCCTATAAAGGTCACTGATAAGGCAGCTTAATATTAACTAATCTTCAAATAGTAATGATAACGCGCATAAAATTTTATCTAGATTTTGATATATATAATTGTTAATACGTAACGTGGGAAGCGGTATACTTGCTGGACGTATCCTATCTATAATAATAGGCGATAACAATAAGGCTGTCTGATGCGAGTGTTACTGGTCGAAGATGATGAGATGATTGGCGAGAGTCTGAGTGATGCATTACAAGATGAGGCATATATTGTCGACTGGGTCAAAGATGGTCGCCAAGCTATTTTGACCCTCAAAGTACAGCCTTACGATATTATTTTACTGGATTTAGGCTTGCCTGAGATTGATGGCATGGGCGTATTAAATGCTATTCGCCATGCGCATATTAAAACGCCTGTCTTGATTATTACTGCCCGTGATGAGGTCAAAGATAGAATAGCAGGGCTAGATTCGGGCGCAGATGATTATGTGGTCAAGCCTTTTGAGCTGGGGGAAGTGTTCGCGCGGATGCGAGTGCTGATTCGCCGTGCGCAGGGGCAGGCGGACAATGTGCTTATTGTCGGTAATGTACAACTTGATACCACGCACAAGCGCGTACTTATGGATGATAGTCCTGTTGATTTGACGGCTAAAGAATATATGTTGCTTACCGTTTTTATGCTCTCGCCTGAAAAGGTCATGTCCAAAACCGAGCTGGAAGACTCTCTTTATGGCTGGGGCGGCGAGGTTGAAAGTAATGCCGTTGAGTTTTTAATTCACAGTCTTAGAAAAAAAATCGGACAACAAAGAATTAAAAATGTCCGCGGGCTGGGTTGGTATATTAGTAATAGCAACGTTTAGTACGCTTTTCCTATTTATTGAAGTTGCTTGCTATTATTTATTTTTAAAGAGTCCTGCCATGCTGCCTGTCCGCCAACCCTTTAAATCCATGCAGTTTCAGCTGATTTTTTGGTCAGTGCTAACGCTATTATTGTTAGCAATAGTCGCCGGTGGCTATGGGTTTTGGTACAGTTATGAGGATTTTAATGACTTTCAAGACGATAATCTTAAAAGTATGTCAGCCTTACTTGAACAAACAATTGATATTAAAGACTCTGACGCTAGTCCGCTTCAAAAGAAGAAGAAAATCCATTTTGAAACCGATGAGGATGAAGGCAGTATCACCGTCGATGTACTTAACAAGGCATGGACATCAGCAAAAACAGATAAATCACCGCAAAAGAATAAGACAAAGCGCAATAAAGAGCCCGATAATGGCACTCTTAAAAACACCAATATCGATGTTAACAATATCAGCTCTGATGATATTAGTTTAAAAAATCTTGCGTTAATACCAGCAGGTATCAGTACCCAAACGATAGATGATAAAAAATGGCGCGTTTATCGCAGTGACCATGAGAGTCGTGTCATCATCGTACGTCAGCGTACTGAGTTTCAAGAAGATTTGGCTGAAGCCAATGCTATGCAAGCCTTTTTACCATTACTTATTGCCATGGCGTTTTTGATGCTGTTGCTACCCTTTATCATGTGGCGGATGCTCAAACCTGTACGCCAGCTGCATAGCGAGATTAATAACCGTCAAGAAAGTGATCTCAGTCCTTTATCTATCAACAATTTGCCGACAGAGCTCTTACCATTAGCAGAGTCGTTAAACCGTCTATTAGCCTTAGTAAAAATTAGTATCGAGCGTCAGCAGCGTTTTATTGCTGATGCCGCGCATGAGTTGCGCTCGCCATTGACTGCCGTTTCCTTACAACTGCAACGCTTGCAACGCATTAATAAAGATGAGGTGATGGCGGAAGGATTAACAAAGCTTGCTATTCGCCTAAAGCGTAATCAGCAACTGGTCGAGCAGCTACTGACGCTTGCCCGTGCTGGCAATATGACCATGATTAATCAAGCTGAGCATACGTCAGTTGCCGTCAATGAAGTCATAGAGCAGGTCATTGGATTATTGATTCCTATTGCTGATCATAAAAACATAGCACTGAGCGTACAGTTAGAGACTGATGCGCAATTTGGCGATGGCAAGGTGGCTATAGAAGAAACTGTGTTATTAATGCTTATTAAAAATCTTGTTCAAAATGCCATTGTGTATACCCCAAATAACGGACAAGTGGCTATTAGATTATTTTATCTTCCTAAGCCTATCGATGCGTTAGAAACTACTGCATTAAACCCTTATGCGAACTTTGGTACGCAGGTTATTCACTCAGGAAAGTCTGATAAATTAACGGGTGAAGGTGCTAGCAGGCTAGTATTACAAATCATGGATTCGGGGGCGGGTATTGCTGCTACTGATTATGACAGCGTCTTTGAGCCCTTTGTTCGGTTAAGTCAAATAGTATCAAATGCAGATAGTATAACGGAAAGATCGACTGATACCGCGCGCTCAGACAGCGTTGCAAAATCCAGCTTAGCAAAAGATGATGAGGCAAAAATTACTGTCACAGATACAGATAATAGGACAGCAAAAGAAAGTAGCATAGATGAAAGTAGTGAAATAGAAGGGACAGGGCTAGGGCTATCTATTGTTAAGACCATTTGTCAGCAGGCAAATATTGATGTCTTTATGAGTGTGTCTACTTTAACAGCAGCCCCCAATCAACAGCCTTCAGGACTTTGTGTTACCTTACTGTTTTAAACACGAGTGAAAATAACAATAGTGTTCATATGCTATAAAATTTATTAATTTATAAATACTTAACATAAAAAAGGACGCTGCTGCGTCCTTTTTTGAATCTAAATTTCTACACTGATAACTAGTAAGTGCGTGTTAAATATTAAAATGCAGGTTGACGCTTCGGAATGGCACTCAAAAACTCATTACGCGCTTGGTTATCATGGACATATTCACCAAGCATTGCGGTCGTACGCGTGGTTGAATGTTGCTTGTTAATACCGCGCATCATCATACACATATGCGCGGCATCCATGACCACCGCAACGCCGCGGCAGCCTGTTACATCCATAATTGTTTGCGCCACTTGTTCGCTTAAGTTTTCTTGCACTTGCAAACGACAGGCAAACATATTTACGATACGCGCAAATTTAGATAAGCCTAAAACTTGCCCGTTTGGCAAATAACCAATGTGGGCAACGCCATGAAATGGTAGTAAATGATGCTCACATAACGAGTAAAATTCGATGTTTTGTACCAACACCAACTCACGATTGGTCGATGGAAACAGGGCATCGTTCACCACTTCGTCTAAATCTTGGCAATAACCGCGCGTCAAATGGGCAAAAGCTTTAGCCGCACGTGTTGGGGTATCTATAAGACCAGCGCGCTCTAAATCTTCACCGGTTGAGCCGATTAATTGGCGATAAGACTCTATGCTTTCTTGATAATCTGTTGCTATGATTGGGGTGTTACTCATAAGTTTGGCAGCCATCCAAAATGTGGGTATCGCTTAACGCTAAATCCTTGTTTACAAACAACGGTTGTAAAGGATTTATATAAAACCGTGCAAGCTTGGAAGGGGTAAGATTATACTTGAAAAAGGGGCAACTTAACACTGCTATCCCTAATACCTTGGGTTTTATCCCTCATCTAATGTCGCTATCTATTAATAAGCGATAATAGTTTACGAGTGTTTACTTAATTTGTTTCGTGTATAATGAGACAGCTTTTTAGGCTCAGATTATGTCAGTAGTAGATAGATTTTATTCATAGTAGACTGCTGTTATTCACCATAAATACCTGCTTTAAACTTCTCACAAGGAAATATTATGCTACTTCAAGGACAACGCTTTGTCGTGACCGGCATCGCCAGTAAACTCTCTATTGCTTGGGCAATTGCTGAAGCTTTGCATCGCGAAGGTGCCTCATTAATATTAACCTATCCTAATGATAAAATTAAAAAACGGGTAGATATGGCAGCAGAGCATTTTGAAGCTGACTTGGTACTTGAGTGTGATGTGGCATCGGATGAGTCCATCAAAGCCTGTTTTGAGCAAGTGACGGCGCATTGGGGCGACGGTATTGATGGTGTGGTACATGCTATTGGCTTTGCACCGATGGATCAGTTAGATGGCGACTTTACTTCAGCGATCACCCGTGAAGGCAGCCAGATTGCTCATGATATCTCAAGCTATAGCTTTGTTGCCCTTGCTAAAGAAGCGCGCGAATTATTAGCCATGCGTCACGGTTCTATGTTGACCTTGACTTATGAAGGCAGTATTTCGGTCTTACCAAACTATAATGTGATGGGTATGGCAAAAGCCAGCTTAGAGGCAAGTGTCCGTTATTTAGCGACGTCGATGGGCGGTGAGGGAATTCGTGTGAACGCTATCTCAGCCGGTCCTATTCGTACATTAGCGGCAAGTGGTATTAAGTCATTCCGCAAAATGCTGGATATCAGTGAAAAAATCTCTCCACTACAGCGTAATATTACTCAAATGGAAGTCGGTAATGCGGCACTCTTCTTATTGTCACCATGGGCATCTGGTATTACAGGTGAGATTATGTTTGTTGATGCTGGGTTTAATACCGTTGCTATTAGCGAGCAGTTGATGATGATGGATGTAGAAACGCCTAAGCAGAAGTAGTACTTAATTAGGATATGGTGCTAACTGACAGAAACTGTGTATTAATAGCAACATGTCGATAGCAGTGCGTTATTCATTATAAAAAGGTAGCCTTTGGGCTGCCTTTTTTTTGCTGCCAGTTATGAGCTGCATCAGCGTATAATAGCGTTTTCAGTTTTAGAAATTCTGTTTTTTAACGTTCTTAATAATAAAGGTTTTAATGGCATAGGCAGCGACTATGATTACCAAACTTCCCAAATGGATATTTTGGGGCGGTGCAATATTGGCATTTAGCGCAGGCTGTGTGAATACGGCAGCATTAATGGGCTTTACTAATTTATCCGTGTCGCATGTCACGGGTAACGTAAGCTTATTTGCCGCTGCTGTGGCACATTTTGACGGACACAGCATACTTTATATTGGTGCATCGTTATTATCATTTTTGCTGGGTGCAATCTTAAGTGGCTTTATTATTGGGCAAAAGTCGCTCAAGCTGGGTAGGCGTTATGGTCGTGCGCTTTATATTGAAGCAGCGCTGTTACTTATCAGCTATTTTTTATATAAAGAGCATGACTATCTTGGGCAATTAACTGCCGCAATGGCTTGTGGATTGCAAAATGCAATGGTGGCAACGTATAGCGGCGCGGTCATTCGTACCACGCATTTGACCGGATTGACCTCAGATATGGGCGCAACCATTGGCAATTGGCTGGCAGGACGCCCTATTAGTAAGCCCACACTCGGCTTTCAAGCCATTATTTGGTATTGTTTTTGCGCTGGCGGGGTTGTTGGTGCTTTTTTATATGCCAGAGTTGGTTATGGTGCTTTGTTTGTACCCATTACCATTGTATTAATAGCGGCATTCTTATATAACCACGCATCAGGCAGTCTACCAGAACGACGCCAACCCAGAAAAAAGCGCTTACCAAAATGATAAGCGCTTTTTTATCTCAGATATTCTTTATTTAGAAAACTTTATATAAGTTATTAAAAAAGTAGGAATTCCTTACTTCTCATCTTCTTCATCATGATTTTCATGGTCATGCAAGCCTTTCATCATATCAAGAGCGCACTCATCGGTACGCTGTTGGTCTTTTTTGGGCAATCCATCTTGATTGATATCTTTCGGTGCCATTTTAGTGGTTTCATCAGTTTTATTAGAGTTTGGCATAATGTGCTCCTACTTATTATCAGAATTTCATGAAAGTTTTTTCAATAACAATCAGTTAACCTTTAGAGTATGAGAGAAATATTTTTGCTTGTACAGAGACATATACAGTGCATTTAGTATTGATGTGTAACTGCCTATCTATTATTTTATATAACTAATTACTTTTTACCTAGTAAAACAATTCAATTTGTATTATTAATGGAGTAGAATCACGTAACTATTAATTACGTAACAATTGCCGGCTTGTATTAAGATGTATCTTAATGATTGATATATTTTAATGATTGATGTCTCTTAATGATTAGGGCAGTTTGATTTTATTTTTGGATACAAAGGGGGTTTTATGTCAGAGCAATTAGACAGCCATCTGCCAAAAGATGGTAATGAGTATTTATTTACCGATACCTTTCCAAAGGGTACGGGCAAGGGTCTGATAGTGGTGGCTATCGCTGCGGTTATCAGTATGATTATCTACAATGTATTGCCATTTGATATCAATGCCAATAAAGGGTTGGCGATGCTGTTTTTTATTGGGGTACTGTGGCTCACTGAAGCGGTGCATGTCACCATTACTGCGCTACTGGTGGTAGTGGTTGGTACGCTCATTGGTATACCAGAATTTAATGCCGAAGTAGGCTTGCAAAGCTTTGCCAATCCGACTATTTATTTGTTTTTTGGTGGTTTTGCTTTGGCTGCTGCCTTACATGTGCAGCAGCTAGATAGAAAGATTGCTATTAAAATATTGTCGTTATCAGGGGGTAAGCTGAGTACGGCGGTATTTTTAATCTTTGGGGTCACGGCATTTTTGTCAATGTGGATATCGAACACGGCAACCGCAGCGATGATGCTGCCATTAGCGCTCGGTATTTTAACGCAGGTAGACCGTAAAAATGATCGCGGTACTTTTGTGTTTGTCTTATTGGGAATCGCTTATTCTGCAAGTCTTGGCGGATTAGGTACGATTGTCGGCTCACCGCCAAATGCGATTGCGGCTAAAGCTTTGAATATTACCTTCGTTGATTGGATGAAGTTTGGGGTACCGATGATGCTGGTGTTATTGCCATTATTATTGGGCGCTATGTATCTATTTTTGAAGCCCAATCTGAATCGTATCGTGGTCTTTAATGAAGAAGCGCCTATTCCTTGGAATAAGCCGCGTGTAGTGACCATTACAGTATTTATCGTTACCGCACTAAGCTGGATATTTTCCAAAAAAATCGGTACAGCGCTGGATATTGCCGATACCGATGCCATTGTGGCGTTATCGGCAGCCGCTGCAGTGGTGAGCTTAGGGTTGGTTTCTTGGAAGCAAGTATCTGATAATACTGACTGGGGTGTTCTTATGTTGTTTGGCGGTGGTATTGCGCTGTCAACGATTCTAAAGGTATCAGGTGCCTCATTAGTATTGGGTCAAACAGTAGCCAATGCGTTAGCTACTGCACCGCTTATTTTAGTTATGATAGCAGTATCGGCATTTATTATTTTCTTAACGGAATTTGCTTCTAATACGGCATCAGCCGCGCTACTCGTACCAGTTTTTGCTGCGATTGCTGAGCAAATGGGCTTACCGCATGAGGTGCTCGTGTTAATTATTGGTATTGGTGCGTCATGTGCCTTTATGTTGCCAGTTGCTACGCCGCCTAATGCGATTGTGTTTGGTACAGGTCTGATTAAGCAAACAGAGATGATACGGGTTGGGGTCATTCTTAATATTATCGCTACCGTTATTGTGGGACTGTGGGCTTATTTCTTCTTAATTTAAGTGTTTTAAAAGTGATATTCGCTTTAGTCTATTAGCAGTGAGCTTGTATTGGCTAAGAATACCGTACAAAAAACCGATTGTTGAACATGTTCAACAATCGGTTTTTTAATGAATGTTAGATAAAGCTAAAGTTATTAGAATTTACTCAGGATAATTAACCCATATCCAACCATTCTCTAACCACTCCATTACCTCATCAGGATCAATCCCTTCTAAATCATCAAGGGTCAAATGCTCGCCATTAGCTAAGCGTACGAGTAGTGCTATCGATGTTTCATGCAAATCATCTAAACGCTGACCATTGGCATATAGGGTAATGCCATCAGGAGTTTGAGTGTATAACAAGCGATTGCTATAATCGGCTTGTAGCGTCGCGCCAGTTGCCAATGCAGATATCATCTCATCAGTCGTTGTCGTATCTTCTGGCACAAGTACATCATATTGGCGTTTGCTGACTACCTCGGACACGGCTTGACGGATAATCGTGTCACCGCGCTCAGATTGCAGCAATTGCAATAACTGCGCTTTAATTGCTTCAATGCTGTCAGTCTTTAATTCACCTGACGCTTGCACAGCTTGTGGCAATAACATGGGTATAAATAAAGCGCTGTCATTGGTCGCCACATCCGTTAAGCTATCGATGATTTGCATTAAATTTGGACGGCGACAGCCAAATGAGAAGGTCAAGCAATCGTCTTGCGCCACACCAAAATGCGCTAACTTTGGTGGTAAATACAGCACATCACCAGCTTCCAAGATTTCATCAAAAATAATCTCGCCCATATCATCAAACAAACGTATCGGTTCGTCAGCGACAAATTCGGTTTGCTCATCACAAAACTTGCCCAATTGCCAGCGTCTAGAGCCAAAACCTTGCGCTAAAAACACATCATAATCGTCATAATGCTTGCCAACTGAGCCACCTTTTGGCGCGTAAGAGACCATAATATCATCGCGCTGCCATTGCGGGATAAAATCAAGCGCTTGCCATAACGCGCCAAGTTCTGGCGACCACTGCTCAAGATTCTGTACTAATACTGACCATTGCTCAGGTAAGTTATCAAAATCTGCTTCAGTAAGTGGGCTTTTTTTAAGCTGCCATTGCGGTTGACCGTCTTGCTTGCTCGTAGCTTGAGTTAGCAGTCTTGCAGTAGCATCTTCATCTATTGCCAAACCTAAAATATCTTCTGGTTCAAACATACCGATTAACTGTGGTAAGCCTTGCTTAATCAGCAATGGCTTTTTTTGCCAATATTCGCTTAAAAATTGCTCAGGCGTGATTGAGCTTGGTAAACAAAGCGGTATAGAACTCATAAATAAACTCGTAGGGTTAGATGAATATAAGATTAATAATAAGGATGGCTTTATAGGTAACGGTTATTGGTTTATGATGACACCTAACTGATGACTGTCATCAACACCTCTTAAAGCTTCTAGGATTATTATGAAAAAACTATCTATTATCGCCATACTTGCCAGTATGTTTTTACTACAAGCGTGCGTGCACAAACTCGTTACTGTACCCGTCAAAGTGGCTTATAAAACCACCAAAGGCGTGGTTAAAGGCACCGTTGCCGTAACTAAAGCCATTATTCCGGGCGATAGTGATGACGATAAAGAAGATAAAAAGAAAAAATAAACGTTATTCAACGGTGATTTTAAATAACAGCCTAGCCAATGAATAAGGGCAGATAGTGAAGAAGGTTAAATAGGGTAGGCAGTATAACAAGCTGGACAGTAGCATACAATCGGCTAAATAATTGACTAGACATTACCTATTCAATGCTACTCGTTATGCTTCTAAACCCTCAACATATTATGATTTTTCATGATTAAATTAAAAGTAAAACACCTTAAAATCTATTAAATACTAGGTAACTTAAAGCTTGTTATTGTCGACTAATCAACGGTAATTTGCTACAAATGTTCACATTGTTTTTGATAACATATTAGGCTGGTCATCAAAAATTTTAAGGACAATCATGATTAAGAGTAAGAAAATAACCGTGGTATTTCAAGGATATATTGACCCTGATAAACTTGGCTCAGGTGCCACCGATGGCACAGATTTTTGTTATAATCTGGCGCAAACCAAAGCCGCGTTGCCAAAAGCCAAAATCGTTTTATCTACTTGGAATAGCTTTGAATTTCCACCTGAATATAATACGGCTGCCAAACTTGGTGTTGATAAGCTTATCTTGAATCCAGATCCAGGTGGGCTGCCTAACATCAAGTTTGGTTATGATACCGCCAATAATGTTAATAGACAAATTGCTTCAACGTCTGCTGGCATGGCATTGGTTAACACTAAATACGCCCTAAAACTTCGGACAGACAGCTTCTTGACCAGTGCAAATTTATTGCGTCTTTATGACGAGTATCTTCAGGCAGTTCAGCGCGGTGCGCCGCAGTCAGAAAGCGAAACTTTAAGTGGTAAAAATAAAGATAAACTTTCAGAATCTTTAAAGAAGCCTTCAAAATCTTCAACAAAGACATCAAAATTATTAACCTCTTCTAGTAACCAACCAGTCAACAATAATCAATCAGGTAAAAGAAATAAAAAGTACGCGCCCATTGCGGTGACGAGCTTTTTTACCATTGATCCCAGCGTTTATGAGCACATGGCATATCATATCAGCGACTGGGTACAGTTCGGTCGTCGAAAAACGTTGCAAGAATATTGGTCTGTCAAATCAATGCGTAAAAAAAATGCTACTTATTTTGAAAATCATGATCAAAATGATGACGCTGTTTTTTCAGATAACCAGTTCCGCACGCGTCTTGCTGTTGAGCAACACATTGCCATTAAGTATGCTAAAGCGCGCGGCTATCCTGTGCCAAGTCAATATAATGACATCGATAAGGATATTTTAGAGGGTCATCAGCGCTTTTTAGCAGAACATTTTATCGTTTTAGACCTTGCACAATTTGGTCTGAGTTTCCCGAAATATGATTGGGTAAAAAATGATGACTTTATGGCACTTAACTGTGTCAATCATGAAGATTGGTATCGCTTATTTAATGATCATTGGCGTATTAACTCGCCAAATCAAGCGTTATTAAATGCTGCTGACCAACGACAGACATTAAAAAGGGAGAGTGCTGATAGGGTTGCTGCAGATCAATTAACAATGAGCCGTATTTATCCTTAGAACCTAGATTTAAATCCTGTATTGAAGCATTGTAAATAGTATTTTAATAAAAAAGCAGCTTATAAATAGGCTGCTTTTTTAAATTAATTCTTATAATTTCTAATGGTTTTTGGTATTCATTATTCGATTTTTTAGGCTAGATTATTTTAAATAATGCGGTTTAATACCTTTTTTAAGTAAAGCACTATATTCGTCGGGTGTACCACAAAAGTCAATCTCATCATCTGTGATACAGTGATAACGTACTGATTTTCCTTGTTGGATAAGTAGATTATAAATAGGGGCAATGTATAGCTCATTATTCACCTTTAGATTTTGGGTTTTAGCATCTGTGAGTAAGGAGATATAGAGACCTTTACTGGCAAAATAATACAGACCGTCACTACATAAGTCTGAGATACGCTGCTTTTCAGTGGTACGAATCACGTTATCCTGAGCATCAACTTCGATAAATGACCAATGCTCGCCTTCACCGCGAAACACTTCCAAATATCCAGCACAGTCATTGAGAAAGTCGGGCTTAGTAAAATTATAACGAAAGGTGTCAATGTTAAAAATGAACAATGGCTCATCATTACTAATATCAGGTGTTTCGATGCCAAGCAGCACAGTTTCCGCTTGACCTTGGGTCTCAAAATCCAAGACTTTTATTATATACTGCTGCACGCCAAGCATGCGTAGACGCGATTCTACAAATGCTTTGGCATCAAAGCAGTCACGCAATACAATCACAAATAGCTCATTATCAAAATAACGCTCAAAAGACTTAATGGCTAAATCAAACACATAGTCATTATCGACTTTTAGCTGATACTTAGGCACATCAAAGCCTGCTTTAAAAAATCGACTGCTCAGCCCTGCCATTGGAATAACAATCATTTAACCCTCCAGCACATCATGGCTATAAAAGTGGTCATCAGGTGCCACGTTATTTTTGACGTTACTATTAGTTTGTGAGTGAATAATTGGCTTATGCACATGTTGCTGATACAACCTAAAGGCGTTAAGCAGCATAGCCTGTTGCCGATCGGGTCTGTCTGCATGTAGCGGCAACATTGATAAGAAAAGCAGTACCACGGCAGGTATAATATCGCTTATGGATATCTCATCGACAAAGCAAAACTGTAAAAAATCTGCTTGAATACGCTCTAAGCGCTCATCCCTATCAAAATGAATAATCTGCCCCGTACTACTGTGAGTGTCTGGCAAAATCTCAAAGCGACCAGCGATGATAAAGTCATACATCCCAATGACGGAATGAGTAAGCTTGGCTAAATCATAGGTTATATCGCCATATATACTAAAATTATAATGGCAATCGATACCGCGTGGGTCAATCAGTTTGAGTCGGCGCGCTCGTGAGTCGAACAATATATTACTAAAGCAAAAATCGCCATGCATAATCATAGCGCGGCTGGGCAGCTTGCGAGTTTGCTCGATACAGTCATTGGTAATATCTAATATAGAGCCCAGTGCTGCCCCTTGATAAATAATAGGCGCATGTAAGTCGATTTGGCTGGATTCTTGATAAGCAGCTAAGCGCCCCAATGTCTTTTTACGGTATAAATCATCGCGGCATGCTTCAATCTTACATGGCTCAAAGTGCACCAAATGGTCTTTATGAGTAGCATGTTCAAAGTAATCTTTAACCAAATTAAAGATGTGATGCCAAAACCAAGTTGGATTGCGTCCATGAACATACAGCTCATTTAAAGGTAGTAGCGGTAAAAACTCCAAGCAATAATAAGTAGTCATACCATCTTGCAAGCGCCCGCTACCAATAAATTGTGGCGTGAAACGTTTGAGTGCTGCTGGCAAGTGGGAGAACCAATATATTTCAGCTTGTATTTTGACATCATCATCGCTGCTTTTGGTTACCACACCCGCTTCAATCACCAAGGCATTAAACGAGCGTTGAGTCGTGATGCTAGAGCGGGCGTCAAAATAGCTGTTAAAGTGGCTGCAATTATACCACTCTGTCGGCTGCGCTCTATCCATGACCACGCGTTTTTGATAATGAGCGACCGCAGCTGGAAAGCTATTGGTCGAGAGCGCCAACGCCTGAACGAGATTGGCTTTGGATGAAAATGCAAAATAGCCAAGCCAGCGTGACTCATTGTCTTGGCGCTGATAACGATCGTACCAATCACCTTGCCGGCATTGATCTGCAATCGCAATACAGTCAGCGTTAAGTGGAATATCCTTTAATAAACGATCACCTTGCAAAATCCGAATCTGCTCAGTAGGATGCTCAATTTCGATATTTAAAACATATAACATTGCCTCAGCAAAGCTCACTTTATCGCAAATACGCTGCACGCTAATGCCGAGGCTACTGATAACGGCTTGCTCATTAATGGTGAGCTGATAACTCTTTGGTAAAGTAATAATAATTTTTTCATCAGGAAAATAATTACGAAAATGGCTCACTTGTAGCTCAAGCATTTTTTTATTGCCAATCGGTAACATGCATGGCGGAATGAGACCAATCTCTGCTTCAAACTCGGCATTCACAAAATTTGATGAATGAATAATAATCATGGCGCCATCCTCAGTAAAGCGCGAATTTCCGCGTAGGATAGGTTTAAAAATTCATCAGGTCGAATGGCTTTGTCATCTATATAAAAACCTTCAAACCCGCACCACGGTTTACCAACATAAATCTCATCATAAGGCACTTCATGTCTGGCAAGCCAATCAATAATGATAGGTAAGGTATTTTTATTAATCTCACCAATATTCCCAGCAAAAGTGCGCATATTACGGCTAGTATGTAGCACAATAGTAAATCCCTGACGATGATAATCACGCAATTTCGCAATCATATCTAGCATGGGTTGTGCGTTTTTATAGTCGCCATTTTGAGTACGACACAAGGTATTGTCTATATCGAAAATAAGTCGTTTCATAAATAGTTTTCTTACCAATATGGTCTAATTCAGTAATATTATTAGTATGTATTCTGACCATTATTAGAAAGTAATGGCTTAGTTATCATAAAGGTAGAGGCAAAACCAATCGTAGTATTGTTGTTCTAATATAGAAAGCTAGGCTTACAGGATGTTACTTACAGTCATTAAAATTAGACAAAAAAATGACACCTAAGTAGGTGCCATGATTTTTTTTGGACGATCTATAAGAAAAGTAAAATCTGGAAGATTAAATCTTAGCAATCCATTCTTTAATACTGAACGCTTGTTCAGCTGCATTACCGATATAAGTGGCTGGCGTCATTTCGCGCAAGCTATTTTTATCACTTTCACTAACTGCTGATAGTTCATCGCTATCAACAAAAGTAAGCATCGCTTCACGCGTCATGGCGTTGCCACGGGTTAATGCTTTTAGTTTCTCGTACGGATTTTCGACACGATAGCGGCGCATCACGGTTTGAATCGGCTCTGCCAATACTTCTTGAGCATTGTCTAAGTCATCATTTAAACGCTGAGCGTTTAACTCAAGTTTGCCGACACCTTTTAAACAGGCGTCATAAGCAATCATGCTTTGCGCCAGACCAACACCGATATTACGCAATACGGTAGAGTCTGACAAATCGCGTTGCATACGTGAGATTGGTAGCTTTTCACCTAAATGAGCAAGCATGGCATTAGCGACGCCTAAGTTACCTTCAGAGTTTTCAAAGTCAATCGGGTTTACTTTATGCGGCATCGTTGATGAGCCAACTTCACCTTCTTTGAGGCGTTGTTTAAAATAGCCTAAGCTAATATATTGCCAAATATCACGGTTAAAATCGATTAGGATGGTATTAAAGCGTTTTACCACATCGAATAATTCAGCGATATAATCGTGTGGCTCAATTTGCGTGGTGTACGGGTTAAAGGTCAACTCTAAACGCTCATCAATGAATTTTTCAGCATGAGTCTGCCAATCAACATCAGGGTATGAAGCATAATGGGCGTTATAATTACCAACCGCGCCATTGATTTTGCCTAATAGCTCAACTTGACCTACTTGCTTAATTTGACGCGCTAGACGATAAGCGACGTTTGCCATCTCTTTACCTAACGTCGTTGGGCTAGCGGTTTGACCATGGGTACGGGATAACATCGGTTGGTCAGCGTGGGCAATCGCCAAATCAACAATACTATTCGTCACTTCTTGCATTTTGGCAACGACGATTTCGCGGCTGTCTTTAAGCATTAACGCATATGATAGGTTATTAATATCTTCACTGGTACAAGCAAAGTGGATAAATTCTAATGAATTTTCGAGGGCTGCATGACCACGAAATTTGTCTTTGATAAAGTATTCAACCGCTTTTACATCATGATTAGTAGTCGCTTCGATGTCTTTAATAGCTTGCGCATCGGCTTCGCTAAAGTTATCAACAATACTATTTAAAAAAGCATTGGTATCGGTATCGAATGCTGCCAATTCACCAATCGCGTTATTTTCCGCCAATGATTGTAACCAACGAATCTCAACGGTAACGCGGGCTTTAATCAGACCAAATTCAGACAAATAAGGGCGCAGGCTGTCGGCTTTAGATGCATAGCGACCGTCGATTGGCGATAGGGCGGTAAGTAGATTCATAAAGATACCTCAAGTAATGTAAAAAGTGAGCGTTCAGGGGTGGAAAGAGGTCAAAAAATCATAGCGTAACAATAAAGAATTTATTAAATGGCAGCATGTGCTACTAAGTTTTACTTTAATTAGATTGAGTAGAGCCATACTGAGTGTTGAAGAAAAAAGCGCGCTTGCTTCTTTTGTTTAAGAGCATAGGTACAGTTTTTACGATGCCATTGTCACCTGATTTTAGTCCATCGTTATATTCGCCTGCTGTGCGTGCAGGATTGGCAAGCACAGAGGTAATCTTAGGTGCAGCAGGATTATTGGGGTCTTTTTTCTGCAGCACATCTTGCATAATAAAGTTATTAATATCAAGATTGGCGCGATTGGTGGCAGTGATTTTATAAGCAATACATTGACCGGGCTTTATATCAGCGCCCGCACCGGTCTCAGAACTGCTCAGCGCATTTTTACTATACGCCAGCTGGGTAAAGTCGTTAAAGGTGCAGTCGTTTGCTGCCTGCTCTTTCTCTAATACTAAGGCGACATGCTCGCTGATTAAGCGACCAAAATTATGATTGGGATAATCGTAGCTATTGGCAGTTAAAGTGACACTTTTTTTGTCATTCGTGGTTCGAATTGGATAACTGTTGCTGGCTCTTTCTTCCACCAGACAGACAGAACTTTTGCCGCTGAGCGCTGTGATTGGCAGCTTAAGTTGATACTTACCTATATTGCTACCACTGGCGGTTACGGTTTGGGTGGCATAGGTAACGGTTGGATTGGTGCAGCTGTCCATTAATTTAACCGTACTGCCGCCGATGCCTGTCTCAACAGTGTCTAATAAGCCGTTAAAATACAAGGCATTGTTATAAGCGCCGCTCGTCAAGGTGGCGTTATTGGCATTGGCTTGCGCGTCGTTAATGCCACCATTATCATTGAATACTGTACCTGAAAAAAGGTAATAAAAAGGCTCACTCTCAACCCCAAAGCTTATCCATTCGTTAAAGGTTTCACCAATAACAGGCGCAGCTACGGCAATATTACCATTCATGATACCTTCGTAAGTCAAGGTTACAGTATTGGCGTTTTTTACAGCGATGATATAATTACTCACTGAGTTTTCGATACCGTAGCTCACATACGTGCCACCATTAGGTATCGTATAATTATTTGCTAATGCAGAATAGGTGCTGGCATTGTTTATACTTTTAATGATGTTTTCAAATGTTGGCGTAGGGGGTAGTATCCCATTAGATGAATTGAGACTTACCTCATTGGTTTTTCTATTCACAATAGGAGAGTATGGGTTTTGAGTGCCACTTCCTGCAAGACTTGGAATATTATAATAATACAAACCACTACCACTAGCATTCGAGCTATCAACACGTAGCTGCGGATTTGAGACGGCATTTTGTGAATTCAATTGAGTAGAGTTAAGCCTAGTGCCCATAAAATAGTCACCCATGCCGTTATAAAAATAATTGACGCTAGGATTGTCTCTAATAGTGGCAAGCGCCGTTATATTGTTATTAGGGTTTGCCGTGTAGCTTAGGGTTTGCCGTGCCACTTCTGAGTTACCACCCGTGGCATAACTGGTTTGACCAATTTTAATGGTATGTATCGAGAGGTCGTTTGTAGGGGTTAAGGTAATGGTATAAATGAATTTATCTCTGTCATCAGCAGTAGTCCCTTGCTTTGATTTGTTTAAAATCATGATACCATTATTGCCATCTGCAAACTCAACACCGTTATAGCCATTGGTCTCCTGCCGCGTTATGCTAAAAGTACCCGTCGCACCCGCACTGCCGTCACTACGGGCAGCAGTATAATTACCTGAGGCAGACCCTGTTGCAATATTTTGGCTGGTAATATTAAAACTGCCCATATTACTTGGGATGGCATATGCTCCTAAAGGTGTCATTAGAAGTACAAAGAGCATAGCAGGCATGGTCCATGTTGGGCGTGTACTATCAGTATTGGGTACAGTCAGCAAGTGATCCAACATGTAAAATCCTACAAGAGTAATGAAGGTAAGGTTCGTTTTATCAGAGGGTATTAGCTAATCAAAACTATAAGCCTAACTCATATTAAAACCCGCAAGGCGCATCAATAGACGCAATTACGCCGCCGCCCAAACAGACTTCATTAATATAAAATACCGCTGACTGCCCAGGTGTGACCGCACGTTGTCGTTTATCAAATACCACTCGTACTTCACTACCGTCATCTTTTAGTGCAAATACACGGCAAGCTTGGTCCGGCTGACGATAGCGAGATTTTGCCATACAGCGTAAACCAGTAGGAGTGAAAATATCCGTAGGCGGTAAACCGTCGACCCAATCTAATTTATAAGCGTGCAACTCATTACTGAGCATCATCGGATGTTCGTGACCTTGACCGACGATTAGACGATTGTTATCCAAATCTTTGGCGAGTACAAACCATGGTTCTTCAGGGCGGTCTTTGACGCCGCCAATACCGATACCGCCGCGCTGACCTAAGGTGTAATACATCAGCCCGTCATGTTTACCAATGATGTGACCATCATCCGTGACGATATCGCCTTTTTGTGCTGGCAAGTATTGTTGTAAAAAGTCTTTAAAACGTCGCTCACCAATAAAGCAAATACCGGTTGAGTCCTTTTTATTGGCGGTAATTAAATCATGTTCTTCCGCAATTTGACGCACTAACGGTTTTTCAAGCTCACCCACTGGAAATAACGTTTTAGCGATTTTGTCTCCGCCAACCGCATGTAAGAAATAACTTTGGTCTTTATTGTTATCCAGACCACGTAATAATTGCGCAACTTCAACGCCATCGTTATTTTTATAATTGACGCTACGACGCGTATAGTGACCAGTAGCGATATAATCAGCACCAAGGGTCAATGCGTAATCTAAAAAGGCTTTAAACTTAATTTCTTTATTACATAAAATATCGGGATTGGGCGTGCGTCCAGCTTTATATTCCGCTAAAAAATGCTCAAAGACACGATCCCAATATTCCATGGCAAAGTTAGCAGTATGTAATTTTATGCCAATTTTATCGCACACCGCTTGCGCGTCCGCTAAGTCGTCCATTGCCGTGCAGTATTCAGTGCCGTCATCTTCTTCCCAATTCTTCATAAACAGACCTTCGACAATAAAGCCTGCCTGCTGGAGCAACACAGCAGAGACAGAAGAGTCGACACCGCCTGACATCCCAACAATCACTCGCGTGGTCGTAGGGTTTTCAATATCAGAGAGGGTCAAGGCTCGCTGGGCGCTGACAGAATTTGGAACTTGGGTGGCGGATGTATCGGACATAGCTAACATAACAAAGCGCTCAACTACTTATGGTAAAATAAGCGTCATATTATAACAGCTAATTGAAACGGGTGGCGAGCTGCCCAGCTATTCGGCTATAAAATTTTAAATAATGAGTATTGATAGCTTTTAGAAATATCGTTCTATACGTTAAATTATCTCTGTATTTTATCCTTAATAAGCTTTGGAATAATTATGATAAAAATTGGTCAAGGTATCGACGTGCACGCCTTTCATAATAATGGTCAGCAGCAGCAATATGTGGTGCTGGCAGGCGTTCCCATTGAGCATACGCACAGTTTACTGGCGCATTCAGATGGGGATGTGGTATTGCATGCTCTTGCCGATGCCTTACTCGGTGCGCTGGCAATGGGTGATATTGGGCAGCATTTTCCTGATACCGATGCCGCGCACGCAGGTTTGGATTCACGAGTATTATTACGCTATGTTTATGGCAAAGTTCAAGCCGCAGGTTATAGGCTGGGCAATGCCGATATCACCATTATGTGTGAGCGTCCAAAAATAGCCCCTTATAATCAAGCCATGCGTGATAATATCGCCAGCGACTTACAAACAGACATTAGTAATATTAGCGTTAAAGCGACCACTACGGAAAAATTAGGATTTACAGGTCGGCAAGAGGGCATTATGGCAAATGCCGTGGTATTATTACTGGCAAATACGTCTGGCGTTTAATTTTTATCGCCTATCGGTGTGCACAATTGCTGTTGATAGCTGTTGATAACGCTTGCAATATGGCAATGATTGCCCCATGTAGCAGCAACATGCCAAATTTAATATGAACAATCTTTTTTAAGATAAAATTTTAATAAATAGGAGTTTTTATGACTGAGCAAACCCAAACCCCAGCTAGCGATGTTGAACAACTGATTCGTGACCAAATTCGTGACAATAAAGTTATTCTATATATGAAAGGCACGCCGCAGTTCCCGCAGTGTGGTTTTTCAGCGCGTTCTATCGAAGTGTTGACTCAAATCGGTCGTCCGTTCGCGTTTGTAAATATCTTAGAAAACCCAGAAATCCGTGCGACGTTACCAAAAATTGCTAACTGGCCGACCTTTCCACAGTTATGGATTGATGGTGAATTGATGGGCGGCTCTGACATTATTTTGCAAATGTATCAATCAGGCGAGCTAAAGCCTTTGGTTGAAGCCAATAGCCCAGCTGCTTAATACATTATCTTTATAAGTATGTAGTAGTAGACAATACCTGTAAAAGCCCAAGTAACCTCATAATGGTTGCTTGGGCTTTGTTAATTTGAAAGATTAGGGTTTGTGTTGGGATAGCTATATGAGCTGTTTATTGTATTTCTTCCCGTTTACCCCATATAGTGCTTAAGGTTTATACCCTAAAACACCGATGACATAATAAGAGAAGACTATGAATCAGCAAACGGCAGAGCAAAACAGTATGAACCAAGAAACAGTTAATCAAGAAGTGAATAATAAAGAGAAGCGTGAACAACAGGCACTTGAGTTACGCCGTGAGCGCTTAAAAGCTGAGTCTGCGCGTATTATAAACGTTGCCAATACAGAACCGCATTCTGCTTTGCGCTGCATTCATCTGCTTAGTGTTGCAGGCGGCGCAACCGAAGCCACTTATTTAGCGATTGAGCAGCGCATCATCATGGATCAAGATCCAGCCGGCGCTTATCATTTGGCATTACTTGCGCAAAGTACGCTAGATTTACCAATTGATGTACGCCAACTTGTCGAATTGGTCATTGCTCAAGGCGATAATCAGCAACGGTTAGCCTTACTTAAAAATCTGCCTTTGCCGCCAGTTGATGCTGTTAAAGCACAAATTTTAGCCAGTAATGATAATGACGCCATTGCGCAAATGGACACCTATTTGCAAGCCAATCCACAGGGTCATGGTAGCGAACATATGCTAAGCAGTGGTCAGTCTGATCAAATTGTGCCCTTAAGTTAAAATTATTTAGCATAGTCCAATTTATAAAATATGATGGCTACTATTTATTGGTCAGAGTTTATTTGAGGGGTGTTATTGCAAATAGTTGCAAAGCATCTCAAAAAAACGTGCAAAAATTGCTATAATTACCAGCTATTAATTTTCTACAGACGACCAATGCGGATTGAAGAAGCGGCAAGTTATGATTAACGAATCAATAACTTGCAAGGCGATCGTGACCATTTGTCAAGCGAGGCATACATGCAATACCCAAAAATTTACGACGTGGTAGTGATCGGTGGCGGTCATGCTGGTACAGAAGCAGCACTGGCAGCGGCGCGTATGGGTGCGCAGACCTTGCTCTTGACCCATAATATTGAAACGCTTGGGCAAATGAGCTGTAATCCTGCGATTGGTGGTATTGGTAAGTCACATTTGGTACGTGAGATTGATGCGCTTGGTGGGGCAATGGCGCTTGCTACGGATAAATCGGGTATTCAGTTTCGGGTATTGAACAGTCGTAAGGGTGCAGCCGTCCGAGCCACGCGCGCGCAAGCGGATCGCATTTTATATAAAGCAGCCATACGCCATACGCTTGAGAATCAGCCGAATCTTGATATTTTTCAGCAAGCGGCTGATGATATTTTGGTGGAAAACGGTCGTGCCACTGGCGTGGTGACTGCGACTGGCATTGTCTTTAAAACTGAAACCGTTATTTTAACATCGGGTACGTTTTTAGGCGGTGTCATTCATATTGGGCTTGAGAATTCAAAGGGTGGTCGCGCAGGTGATCCACCTTCTATTAAGCTTGCCGACCGTTTGCGTGAATTGAAATTGCCAGTTGGTCGCCTGAAAACTGGAACGCCAGCGCGTATCGATGCGCGCAGTGTTGATTTTAGCGTGATGACCGTACAACCGGGCGATACACCCTTGCCGGTCATGAGTTATATGGGCGATGTGTCCATGCATCCTGAGCAGGTCAACTGCTATATCACCCATACCAATGCGCGCACCCATGATATTATCCGTGAAAATTTAGACCGCTCGCCAATGTTCTCAGGCAAAATTGAGGGCGTAGGTCCGCGTTATTGTCCGTCTATTGAAGATAAAATCCATCGTTTTGCCGATAAAGACAGCCATCAAATATTTATTGAGCCAGAAGGCTTGACCACGCACGAATTATATCCTAATGGCATCTCAACCAGTTTGCCGTTTGATGTGCAGTTAGAATTTATTCATAGTATGAAAGGGTTAGAGAACGCACACATCACGCGCCCCGGTTATGCAATTGAATATGATTATTTTGATCCGCAAAGTCTAAAACCAACCCTTGAAACCAAGTCTATCGAGCGTTTATATTTTGCAGGACAAATAAACGGTACAACCGGCTATGAAGAAGCGGGCGTTCAAGGTTTACTTGCTGGAACCAATGCGGCATTGGTTACCACTAATAATAGTGACTTTGATATTTGGACGCCGCGCCGAGATCAGGCATATTTGGGCGTGTTGGTTGATGATTTAATCACTCATGGTACGACCGAACCGTATCGTATGTTTACCAGCCGCGCCGAATATCGCCTATTGCTACGTGAAGATAATGCCGATCAGCGTTTGACGGAAACAGGGCGTAAGCTTGGTTTGGTCGATGATGTGCGCTGGTCGGCTTATCAAGAAAAAATGGAAGCCATTACTAAAGAAACAGCACGCCTAAAAGACATGTGGGCAACGCCTATCAATGATTTAGGGGCAAAAGTGAGCGCGCAAACCGGTGAGGTATTGTCAAAAGAGTCAACGGCGTATGATTTACTCAAACGCCCGCAAATTCACTTTCCTGATATCGCTGCCATTACGGGCTCTCAAGTCGATGCCTTAGTAGGCGAGCAGATTGAAATCTCAGTTAAATACGCCGGTTATATCGACCGTCAACAAGAAGATATTGAGCAGATGAAGCGCTTAGAGAATACCGCGCTACCGGTAGATTTTGATTATAGCGCAGTATCCGGCTTGTCTAATGAGGTGGTACAAAAGCTGGCGCAAGTACGTCCAGCAACCCTAGCGCAAGCGGGTCGGGTCAGCGGTGTTACTCCAGCTGCTATTCAGATTCTAGCCATGACCGTTAAAAAACAGAAAAAAGCAAAAGCGGCGTTAGCGTTATAACTCATTTCAATATTGGTCGTTTTAATCTGTACTGATTTTCCCACATTAATTTCTGATTAGTAACGAGTTAATAGCCAGTTATTCCCGAATTGCTTCTTAATTAACTATGATGCCATGCTTAACAAGTGTGGCATTATGCTGACCTGAGTTTGTCCATGATTGCAGCCATTATATTTGCTATTACGATTATATTGCCCAACCTGATACTTATGGCGTTGGGTTTTTTTATGCAAAAAAATGGACAAGCCAGCAAAGCCTTTATTGACCAAGCATCGAGTTTCGTATTTAACTATTGCTTACCCTGCTTATTATTTTTTAGTGTGATTAATAGTGAAGTGGATTACGCCAAGCAAGTTATTTTAATCATGGCTGGGGTGGCGGTCACCTTTATCTTGTTTATTGGCTCAGAGCTGTATGCCAGTCGCTTTATTGATAAACCTGCAGATCAAGGCGTATTTGTTCAAGGCGTATTTCGCAGTAATATGGCGATTATTGGGCTGGCTACGGTTGCCAATGCCTATGGCGAGCAGGGCTTAAGTATTGGCGCGGTCTATATGGGTGTAGTGACGATATTGTTTAATATCCTTGCAGTCATTACCCTAAGCCGAGTGTCCAAAAGTGCGGAGGACACGTGGGTCAGTCGTACGCTGATGATTCTAAAAAAGCTAGCAAGCAATCCGCTGATGATTGCACTCATTGGCGCATTTGCGTATAAAGCATTGGCATTACCGCCTTTAACTGGCGTGATTCAGACCACAGGGAATTTGTTAGCGGCGGTAGCATTGCCGCTAGCATTAATTTGTGCGGGTGCTAGTATTGACTTGAGATCAATGTTGAGTCCTTCTGGGCTATCTATGCAGGCAAGTATTGGGCGTATTGTGCTTGCGCCACTGGTAGCTATAGGCGTTGGGCTTGCTTTTGGTTTAACGGGCATACACATGGGCGTGCTGTTTTTAATGGTGGCAGCGCCGACGGCGGCAGCAAGCTATGTCATGGCAAAGGCAATGGGCGGTAACGAGGTACTTGCGGCAAATATTTTGGCATTTACCACGGTTTTTGGTTTATTTGGTATGGCAATCGGAGCGGCATTACTGCGCGGTATGGGTTTGATGTAAAGTTCGTTTGTATAGATAGAATCTTTAACATTAACCAATGACGGTATTAGACTTATATCAAATTATTTGAGCGATTTTGATAAACTCCTAAAATCACGTTGATTGCCTTATATGAAATATTAAGCCATGATATTTATTATTATTAATTGGTTAAGAGGTCTGCTAACCTAAAAGGAAAAATCATCATGCAATGGTTAAACCAACAAGCCGTTACTGAACACCTGACAATGCAATCAGCTATTGATACGATTGAGAATTTGCTTCATCTGCAAGCTGAGCACCCAAGCTGGATTAAATCGCCTGAGCGTTTGGTCATAGAGACTTTTAGCGAAGACCTAATTAATAATAATATTAGCAAACACAGTGCAGGCTCACATTTATCTATGCCAGCGACTATCTATGATGGCGCGCAAGAATACACTGCAGTAAAGCTGGTAACCATTTGCCCTGACAACCCTAGCCGTAATTTACCAACGACCAATGCCATTATTACCGTCTCTGACAACGCAACGGGTGAAGTGCTGGCTGTAATGGATGGCGTTTATATTACCCAAGTCCGTACGGCGGCATTATCAGGTATCGCAACCAAATATATGGCAAAAGTAGATTGTCAAAGTGTGGTAGTAATTGGCTGTGGCGGCATGGCGTATGAACAACTGCATGCGGTACTGACCGTGCGTCCAGCAATAAAAACGGTCTATTTATGGAATAGAAATGTAGCAGGGGCAGAGCAGTTTAAAGCTCAGTTTGCTCGTGATTATTCGCAGTGGAATGTTGAGTTTCAGGTTTGTGCACAGATTGACGACGCTATCAAAAATGCGGATATTATTAACCTTGCGACGCGCGCGACACACGGATTATTCAGTGTTGACCAAATTAAAACCGATGTCCATATAAACGCGGTTGGCGCGTATTTACCGTCAATGAAGGAAGTGAGTAATGATGTTATAGAAAATAGCAGTATGACTGTCGTTGATGATTTAGCAGGCTGTCATCACGAAGCGGGCGATTTAATCCAAGCTGACGAAGCTGCTAACTGTACATGGTCATGGGATCAGCTGAGTGGCAATTTACAAGCTTTAGTCACCGGGAAACTTACTAAAACCGAAGCTTCCAAGACCCAAGCTGCCAACATTGAAACTAATATTACTGTTTTTAAATCCGTAGGTGCAGCAAGTTTTGATGCTGCTGTAGCACTATACATAGCAAAATGTGCTCAAAAACAAAAACTTGGTACATCACTTTGCTAAAGGTTGGATATTAGTTGTTATATAGGTTTTATTATTAATAAAATTTAACTTTATCCATAAAAAAAGCACCTGTTTATATAAACAGGTGCTTTTTAATATTCAGTTAACTCATCGGTTAACTCATCGGTTAACGCCGATTATTGCGTTTGTCTGCACGGCGCTGTCTGCCACGCGGACTAGTACGATAAACAAAATAAGCAGCAATAATCATCACTGCGATAAAGGCGAGGATATATAAAAATATTGAAGTGCCGATAAGAGGAGATGCATCCATAACAATAACCTCACTAAGGTGAATCAATGAATGATGACCCAGTAATTATGCTGGCACTGAATCTGATTGTAAAGTAAACAAATTTAACTGCGGTACTAATTCTAATGATTGTAAACGCGCGGCTTGGTCATAAATATTAGCCGTAACAATCAACTCATCAGGCTCATATTGGGCAATAAAGTCAGCAAGCTTAGGTTTAACAGTAGCAACTGCACCAATAAAAGATACAGATAAGGCGCTATCCACCATTGCCTTTTCTGATGAGCTCCATATTGCATCCATATCTGCAACAGGCTTTGGCATCTGCCCTCGAACATCACGGCGCAAATTCACAAAACTTTGCTGTGCTGAGGTAAAATGATATGCTGCCGTCTCGTCATCTTCAGCAAGCAATAAATTTGCCGCTAGCATCACATAAGGCTTATCTAAATGAGCAGAAGGGCGAAAGTGATCACGATAAGTGGTGATAGCAGAGCTCAGCATTTGCGGTGAAAAATGAGAGGCAAATACATACGGCAGACCTAAATGCCCAGCTAACGTTGCCCCAAATAATGATGACCCTAACATCCACACAGGCACTTTTGACTTTGCCCCAGGAAACGCTTGAACAGCACTACTGTCCGTATTGTCACCTAACAAATACAATAATTCTTGTACGTCTTGCGGAAAGCGCTCCGCGTCACTCATCTGCCGACGCAACGCTTGAAAAGTAGCGCCATCTGTACCAGGTGCCCGTCCAACTCCCAGATCAATACGGTCGCCATATAATGCCTGTAGCGTGCCGAATTGTTCAGCAACTACCAATGGCGCATGATTGGGCAGCATAATACCACCTGAACCAATGCGAATGTTCTCCGTTTGGCTGCCAATGTGCGATAGTAATACGGAGGTGGCTGCACTTGCAATACCTGCCATATTATGATGTTCTGCCATCCAATAACGATTTAACCCCATCTTTTCTGCTTGCTTAGCTATCTCAACGGTTTGAGCAATGCCTTCAGCAATAGTTTTGCCAGTAGGAACTGGGGCTAGATCTAAAAAGGATAACGGAATGGTATTACGCATAAATCACCTATGAGGATGCCATGTTTAATGACAGCATTGTTTCGTTATAAATGTTTCGTTATAAATGTTTCGTTATAAATGTTTCGTTATAAAAGCTTCAGCTTGCGCCATCATTATCCAACCACTCAACAACTAAATAGTTAATATGTAGAGAGGTATGGTAACGAATCACGCAATGGCTAGACGCTTAGCACTTTATATAATGGGGCAGTTATTTCAAATATAAAGGCAAGTGTAAAAGGAATAATAAACTGGAGATAATAACGAAACATTGAGCTGTTGTGGAATTTTTATAGAACAAAATGAAAAACGACCTCATTTTAGGTAATGAGGTCATTATGCGACGACGACTATATTTTGAAAACTATTATATTTTTAAGTAAAAGGTATTATGGTTAGCGTCTTAGCCAGTTTTATTGACTAAACTGATTCTGACAAAGCTCCATAAATGCTCGTCCATATTGGCGAATTTCTGCATCATCACGGACTGCCATCCAACTGGTAAAACGTCCAAAATGGTCGACTGGGATAGCGGTCAAATTATGATAATGACTGGGTTCAAACGCCATCTCAGCGATAATGCCAATGCCCAAGCCTAAGCCCACATAAGTGCTAATTACATCCGCATCGAGCGCAGCTAGCACAATATCAGGCTCAAGACCGGCATCACTAAATGCTTTGTCTATAGCGCCGCGACCGGTAAAGCCGCCATGATAGGTGACTATGGGATAACTGGCAAGAGTTGGCAAATCAATACTCTCAAGACCTGCTAATTCATGGTCACTCGGTACAATAACACGGTGCGTCCAATCATAATAACGATAACAGCGCAGATAGTTGTTATGTAACAATGACTCGGTCGCAATACCAATATCTGCCTGACCACGAATCACCATTTGGGCAATGGTTTCTGGATCTGCTTGCTGCAGGATTAAGTTTACTTTAGGAAAGCGGGCTTTAAACTCTTTTACCACATGCGGCAATACATAGCGTGCTTGAGTATGCGTGGTGGCAATAGTTAGCGTACCGATATTAGGATTATTAAAATCAAGGCTAAGATTTTCGATAGTACGAATCTCCGCAAAGATAGATTCGATATGCGGCATTAAGGCAGTACCCATCGTGGTCAGCCCCGTCAAACGCTTGCCTTGACGCACGAATACTTCCGTCTTGAGTTGATTTTCAAGCGCGGCTATATGTTTTGAGAGGCTCGATTGACTGGTATGCAAAACCGTTGCCGCTTGGCTTAGATTGTAGCCGTTGACGACTGTATGCCACACGGTTTCCAGCTGCTTTAGCTGAATTTGTAGATGCCGCTGATTTACTACCACATCAATTGCCATAACTTAATCCCTAATCATCATAATAATATATGTTGTATGTGTACAAAAAATCAAAATAACCGCAAGAAAATTCAAGATATCGCTAAAGGCTTAGTGTAAATTAAAGTTAATATTCTTGTATATAATAAATAGTAATCTAATTATATCATTTTGGAATAATAAATAGGGTCTAAATTAATCTTATCCGCTTCATATTTTTGAATAAAGCGCAGTATTTTTAAGATGAAATTTAACCATGATTATCAATCGTCACTAAATTTTCTAACAATTAGGCAAGCTTAAGAAATATAGAGTTACGCTATAGATAGAAAATAGAATTGTTAGAAGCTGCGGTATGGCGGCTTATGTAAAAATATCAGCAGAATGTCTAGTCAAGATAAGCGTTCTGCAGTACCATTATGCAATTTTATAGTATGTACAGTTTTCTTTTTACAGGGCTAGGCAGTTTTTTAGGTCTATTTATACCAAGCAGTATCCTTATTCTAAAAATATTAGGTATGAGTATTTGCTAAGAAATAGCGCACTGTGGTGTTCTTTTTGTTTTAAGTTTTGGTGAGTTATTATGTCTGCTGTCCAATCTGTACCACCCAATCCTCCAGTCGCCAAAAAATCATGGGGCGAGGCGGCAAAAGCCTATCTTGACCGGCGTGCGATTATCATGCTGTTTTTGGGTTTTGCCGCCGGTATTCCTATTCTGCTTATTTTTTCAAGTCTATCGTTATGGCTACGCGAGGCGGGCATAGAGCGTGGCGTAGTGACGACATTTAGTTGGGCGGCACTGGGTTATTCGTTTAAGTTTATTTGGGCGCCACTTATCGATGCAGTACCACTGCCACTATTAACCAAATGGTTGGGACGTAGGCGCGCATGGATGCTGGTTTCGCAGTTGTTGATTATTGGTGCTATTTGTATCATGGCGAGCGTCAACCCTATTAATGATGATATGTTGACATATATGGCTATAGGCGCGGTGTTGCTCGGATTTTCATCAGCAACGCAGGATATCGTTATTGATGCCTATCGCATTGAGCTTGCACCGCCGAGCCTGCAATCGGTATTATCAGCGATGTACACCGCTGGTTATCGCTTAGGGATGATTTTCGCGGGAGCAGGCGCACTGTATTTAGCCGATTATTTTGGTTCTACAGAAGCCTTATATAGTTATGAAGCATGGCGCAATACGTATTGGATTATGGCAGCTGTTATGGGCGTCGGTGTCGTGACGACCTTAGTTATTCATGAGCCCATTAGTAAGCAAGTTCGGATTGAGCAGAAATCGACTGATTATGTCAGATTAGTATTTGTATTTGTGTTGGCGGTATCTGCGTTCGTTATGACGTTTATCTATGCTGGACAGATATTACCTGAAAGTGACAGTGTCGCTATCGAGTTTTTATTTGAAGTCGTGCGTATGCTGTCTAGTTTGGCGATAGCGCTAGTGGTTGGATATCTATTGGTAATGGCTGGTCTGGTCAATAAAAAAATGGCCTATATCACCTGGATTGAGCCTATTGTCGATTTCTTCCGCCGCTATGGTAAAAAGGCGCTGTTGCTATTGGCTCTCATTGGTCTCTACCGAATCTCTGATATTGTCGCTGGCGTCATGTCGAACGTTTTCTATCAAGACATGGGTTTTAGCAAAACAGATATCGCTACAGCAGTGAAGCTGGTCGGCGTCATTATGGTCATTGGTGGCGGATTCTTAGGCGGTATCTTGGCGCAAAAAATACGCATGATGCAAGCGATGATGATTGGGGCAATATTAGCGGCAGTCAGTAATATGTTATTTGTCTTGCTAACCTATCATCCTGGTAGCTTGCAATATATGTATTTGGCAGTTATTTTTGATAATTTAGCAGCCGGTCTTGCCAGTGCCGTATTTATTGCTTTCTTATCAGCGCTGACCTCGATTCGTTTTACTGCCGTACAATATGCGATTTTCTCATCATTAATGACCTTATTGCCTAAAGTTTTGGGTGGCTATTCAGGTACCATTGTCGATAACATGAGCTATCCATTCTTTTTCACCTTTACCTTTCTAATTGGTATTCCTATTTTGGTGCTTATTTATTTGGTGGATAAACATATCGTCATTGGTGATAACGATGATATTTATGATGATAAAAACGGTGACGATAATAATAGTGGCGGTGATAAATTAACTAAAGTTAATCCAAGCTTGACCAATACTAATGAGCCACCACGCGCATCAGAATAAAGTACGCATGGTTACAGATATGCGCAAACTGACAATAATAATGAGTCATTATGACAGCAAATAATGCAGCACAAATGACGGTACAAAACATTAAGCAGCAGGCTAAAGCGATAGCAGAAAATTCGGCTATTCCAGCGTTTTGGATAACGGATTGGCTACTATATGTCATTAATAAGTCAGCACTGTTTTTAATGACTGATCCTGACTATTTGTTGTCGGCAGCGGAGCAAGAGCAATTTACCGCGGGCATCACGCAAATGCAACATGGCATGCCCTTGGCGTATTTGACCGGCACACAAGCGTTTTGGTCCCTTGATTTTAAAGTCAATGAGCACACGTTAATTCCGAGACCTGATACCGAGGTGCTGGTTGAACAGGTGCTTGATTGGATAGTCAGTCAGCCGAATGACGCCATATTAAATACTACGGCATCCAATAATACGGCACCTAAGCGTTTGTTAGACTTAGGTACAGGCTCAGGTTGTATTGCCATTAGTTTGGCTCATGAATTAAAACACGCGAGCTGGCAAGTCGTTGCTGTTGACTTATCGTTAGAGGCGCTAAAAATTGCTCAGTCTAATGCAGCTAATAATGAGGTTGATGTTAAATTCGTGCACAGCAGTTGGTATCAAGCATTGCCGATTCATGAGGATGAGTTGTTCGATGTTATTGTCTCCAATCCGCCTTATATTGATGAAAATGATGAGCATTTACAACATTTGCAAGCAGAGCCTATTAGCGCTTTAAGTGCCCCTAATTATGGTTTGGCTGATATCGAACATATTGTTCAGCAAGCAGCACTATATTTGCGTGCAGGCGGGTTATTAGCAATTGAGCATGGTTTTGATCAAGGCTTTGCAGTGCGTCAGCTGTTTTTAAATAATAACTTTAAGGCAATAAAAACGGTGCCAGACTACGGCGGTAACGAGCGTGTGACGCTTGGATGTTTGGCTACAATCGACTCTTAATCATAAGTGTGATAAAGCATGCGCCCTAATATTGATGCCCATTTATCAACAGAATTAACAGATGACGAGTTACTTCGTTATGCCCGTCAAGTATTGCTCAATGGTTGGGATATTGAGGCACAGTTACGGTTAAAGTCTGCGCGTATTGTGATGATTGGTGCAGGCGGTCTTGGTTGTCCGGCGTCTGAAACGCTGGTACGCGCCGGTGTTGGACAGGTGCATCTGATTGATGATGATGTGATTGAAGCCAGTAATTTGCAGCGACAAACGTTATTTTTACCTACTGATATTGGTCAGCCTAAAGCCTTAATCGCAGCAGCGATGCTCCAGGAAGTCAATCCGTTGATTGAAGCGCGTGGCACGGTTGCTCGTCTTAGCGAAGACAATGCTTATGAGTTGCTCGATATGGCTTCCGGCAAGCCAGATTTGTTATTAGATTGCACGGATAATTTTGCGACGCGTGATATCATCAATCGTATTAGTGTTCGCTATCAGATTCCGCTATTATCTGCGTCTGCGATTGCTATGCAAGGGCAGTTGGCGCTGTTTGAACCACACTTAAATAGTGGCTGTTATTATTGTGTGTTTGGCGACCATGATATTGGTGCGGTTACTGATGAGCGCACCTGTGCCAATTCTGGGGTGCTGGCTAGTACAACGGCTATTATGGGCAGCTTACAAGCCAATGCGGCTTTGCAATATTTAGGCTTGAATCGCAATCCACTGGCTAATAAATTATTATTATGGGATGGTAAGCTGATGCAGCAGCGCGTGATGAGCTATCGACCAGATAAGCTATGTCCTGTCTGTAGTAATCATTAGCATTTGATTAATGGATGGCTGTTTATTGAATGTGCTATTAATCAATACATAATTATTCAAATTATTATCCATTAACTTGCATTCCATTTATCTACTTATTCTCTCCCTCTATATAGTTGTCCTTTATGAAAACTCATCGCCCTCATTTATTAAAGCATACTTTCAATGTTATGAACCGCGTTCGACAGACGGCTAGTGTTGCTGGTCTATCAGCGTTACGGGTGGCGAAAGGTGAAAAACCTGATGCGACCATGTTAAAAGATACCTTTGAGCAATTGGGTACGACTTATATCAAAATTGGGCAGTTTGTTGCCAGCACACCGTCTTTATTTCCGCGTGAATATGTTGAGGCGTTCCAAGGCTGTTTGGATCAGACAACACCATTGTCATACGATTATATTGAGCAAGTACTGACCGATGAGCTGGCAGTTGACGGGCGCACACTGGCGAATAGCTTTGCTTATATTGATAAAAAACCATTAGCGTCGGCGTCTATTGCTCAAGTTCATGCGGCACGGTTGCACAATGGCGACGAGGTGGTTTTAAAAGTACAAAAGCCAGATGTAGAAACCATCATGCAGACGGATTTGGGCGTATTGCATGCGGCAACTAAGCTGCTAGAGCTGGCAATGCCTTCTATGAAATTTGCCAGTATTGCCCCAATTATTGATGAAATTCGTTTGCGTATGTTGGCTGAAACCGACTTTATTGCTGAGGCACATAACATTCGTGATTTTCAACAGTTTTTATCGGTATCAGGTAACACGCGTGTGGTTGCGCCGACCGTTTACGATGAACTGACAACGAAGCGCGTGCTGACGATGAGTCGATTGCATGGGGTATCGATGATTGATGAAACCGCCATGCGTCAATATTGTGATGATCCAGCGCAAGTAATGGCGGATACGTTAAACACTTGGTTTGCCAGCTTGATGTTATGCAATAGCTTCCATGCCGATCTGCATGCGGGTAACCTTATGCTGCTAACCGATGGGCGCATTGGGTTTTTGGACTTCGGTATTGTGGGTAAGCTAAAAGCTGAAAGTTGGCGCGCTTGTATGGGCATGATGCAATCATTGCAAGATAATAATTACCAAGCCATGGCGCAGCATATGGTTGATATGGAAATGACGCATGGGCGTGATATCGATGTGCCAGCGTTAGCGCAAGATTTGCAGCGGATGATGCAGTCAATAATGGCTGAAGATAAAGTCTTTACCAGCGGCATACCTTTTAATACCAAAGAGCAGGCGGATGAGCTAAATAAAATGATGCTCGAGATTGTCGATGTTGGTAAGCGTCATGGGATTCATTTTCCACGCGATTTTGCTTTATTAACCAAGCAGCTTTTATATTTTGATCGCTTTATGCGTACGCTGGCACCTGATATGGATATGTTTAGTGATCAACGGGTACAGATACTTGGGCAAGACAGCTCACCATCAGATGTGGCAATGCTTGGTAAATAACTGTTTTATATGCGCCTTTTTTATAAACCTTTATGAGCGATATTATTCTAATTTTTTCCTAAAATTATTTTGCGTACAAGGGATTGTGCGCTATCGTCCCTAATATAGCGATGTAACATTGTCATGATGACCCCTTCTGCAAGCCATAGTAGATTCACCATTACCAATCAGACAGCAACCGCTTTTATTGGGTTATATTGTATGGCAGTGGTGATGGGATTTGGTCGCTTTTTATTCACCGCCACCCTGCCTGATATTATGAGTCAGCTGTCATTATCAACACCGATAGCGGGCTGGCTTGCTTCTGTTAATTATATTGGTTACTTTTTTGGCGCGCTCATTGCGATATTTGTGCCGCATCGATTGACATGGCAGATGTTGATGCTATGGGTAAGCATTAGTATCGTGACCACATTGCTGCTTAGTGTGCCGCAACTATCATTAAATATGTGGTATGGAATTCGCTTACTGGCAGGAGTGGCAAGTGGGGTGGCGATGATTTTAAGTTCGTCGCTGGTGATTCAGCGTTTTACCGATGAGCGCCGCTCTATGCTATCCTCTATCCATTATGCGGGTATTGGAGCTGGAATTAGTGCGTCCGCTATTTTAAGTTGGGTACTATTAGCGTGGGGTTTTCATTTTGACTTAATATGGCGTATTGCCGCTATCATCAGTTTACCCGTCGTGGCGCTGCTGTTTGCTATTCGTCCGTCCAAACCGACAATAGTAGATAAATCAAACCTTTCTGATAACAATAAAAATAGTCATAAGGTCAAAAATAACTCTGTTTATCAAATCTATATTGAGTTTAAACGGGCTATTTATGACGCCGTAATTGGTCATACGACCGCCATTGCTTTATTATCAGCAAGCTATCTGCTGGCAGGTTTTGGTTATATTACCTCTGCAACTTTTTTACCAGTAATGGCAGTTCAGCGGTTAACGGAACACAATGCTACTGGGCAAAATCATTCAGGATTGCTGATATGGTTAATTGTCGGTATTTTTGCCATGCTATCGAATCCTATTTGGGGCGCGCTTGCCAAACGTATTGGTGAGATTAAAACCTTAATGGGCTTAACGTTATTACAGTCTTTGGGTATGTTGTTGCCATTATGGTTAGATGGCGCGTCAGGGTTATATGGCAATGCTGTGATTTTAGGGCTAACTTTTGCTGGTATTGTATCCATGACCTTGGTCATTATTAAAAATATCAATCCTATTTATTCCAATTTATTGATGGGGCTTGCCACCTTAGCTTATAGTGTTGGGCAGTTTGTTGGACCTTTGGTTACAGTTGCTTTAGCGGGACAAAGCAATAATTTTAATGCGGGTTTACAGGTTGCTGGAATTGGACTGTTTTTTAGCTTAATATTGTTATTCTGCTTTTATCGGCAAACAAAAATTACTCATTGAAAAATGAAAAAAATCGTGTTTTATAATTAATTTAAGCGTGTGATATCAGATGATATACGTTCAACTCATATATCGCTAAACTATACTGCGGTTAAAAACTTCGCGCAGCTCAAAGCTGGTATGAACTTGCGCAACACCTTCGATACGATTTAGCCTGTGTAATAAAAACTCTTCATAATGCGCCATATCACGCACGCGCACCTTTATTAAATAATCTTCACTGCGACCAGTGACAATGCTGCAACTGATGACCTCATTAAAGCTTTGTATTTTACGCTCAAAAATCTCAAAACGCTCCGCTGTATGGCGATCCATACTAATGGCAATCCAAACCGATAAGGGATAACCAAGCTTGTGCGCATCGGTTTGGGTCTGGTAGCCAGTAATAATGCCCGTATCTTCTAGACGCTTGATTCTACGCGCGCACGGCGTTGCGGACAAATTAACGTGCTCAGCAAGCTCGGTAATACTCATGCGCGCATCGGTCTGTAATAACTGCAAGATACGTTTATCCGTGTCATCGATATCGGTTGCTAATGAGGTATGAGAATTAGTATTGACCATATAATTTAAAATAATAGTGAATAAAACTAATTATAGCGATTAAATGGGTGTTTATCACTAAAATATAAATAATATTGGCATAATAAAGCAGGTTTCTATTGCCCTTATTTTGTTATTATAATGGCATAACCACTAGTTATCTCGTATGATAAATGCAGATTAGTTTACCTGTTAGTTATTAAAGCATGCTAGTTATTAAGCAGCCAAAACTATAAATTTCGTTTTTTCCTATTTCTATATATCTTCTTTATCTATTATCCAAGGATTGATTATGTCTGACCATGCCACACGCAAGACAGCCGCAAAGCCATCAACAGTGACGCCAAAGCACAGTGCTTTTGATTACAAAAAGTACCGTCCTTTTGCATTTGCGCCGTTATTGACAGACCGCACGTGGCCAAGTAAGACCCTTGAAAAGTCACCGATTTGGGCAAGTGTGGATCTACGTGATGGCAATCAGGCATTGATTGACCCGATGACTATTGACCAAAAAATGCGTTTTTTTGAAACGTTAGTCGGTGTTGGGTTTAAAGAGATTGAAATTGGTTTTCCATCAGCAGCGCAAGTTGAGTTTGATTTTGCGCGCAAATTGATTGAAGAAAATCATGTACCAGCAGATGTTACTTTGCAAGTATTGGTACAAGCTCGCGAGCATTTGATAGCGCGGACTTTTGAGTCTTTGGTTGGTGCCAAACGTGCCATCGTTCACGTCTATAACTCAACTAGCCAAGTACAGCGTGACAAGGTATATGCTAAAAACAAAGCTGAGATTAAAGACATTGCTATTACTGGTGCTAAGTTGTTGGTGGAATATGCTGCTAAATATCCAGAAACTGAATGGGTATTCCAGTATTCGCCAGAGAGCTTTAGCCAAACTGAGACAGAATATGCGGTAGAAGTGTGTGATGCCGTCTGTGATATTTGGCAGCCTGAAAACGGTCAAGAAGTTATTTTAAACTTGCCTGCAACCGTTGAAGCGTCAATGCCCAATGTGTTTGCCGATCAGGTTGAGTATTTCTGCCGCAACCTTGCCAAGCGCGAACATGTGACCATAAGTTTGCATACGCATAATGACCGTGGCTGTGCGGTTGCTGCTGCTGAGCTTGGTGTATTGGCAGGCGCCGATCGTATTGAAGGGACGCTGTTGGGTAATGGCGAACGTACAGGCAATATGGACATCATGGTCATGGCGATGAACTTATTTAGCCAAGGTATTGACCCTGAGCTTGATTTTAGCAATATGAGCGAAATTGTGCAGGTAGTGAGTGAATGCAACAACTTGCCGCTACACCCGCGTCATCCTTATGTGGGTGAATTGGTCTTTACTGCCTTTAGCGGCTCGCATCAAGACGCTATCAAAAAATGTTTTGACTATAATGAGCAACATAATGAGCAAACCGCCAATATTTGGGACGTTGCTTATTTACCGATTGATCCAGCACATATTGGGCGCAGTTATCAAGACGTGGTGCGCATCAATAGCCAATCTGGTAAAGGTGGCGTGGCTTATATCTTGCAGCGTAACTATGGCTTTAATTTACCGCGCTGGATGCAAATTGACTTTAGCCGCGTGGTACAGCATCAGGCAGAAACCACTGCTCGCGAACTACAAACTGACGAGATTTTACAAGCCTTTGAAAATACCTATTTACAGCAAGGTGATTTCGAATTGCTAGATTATAGCGTCAATAATAAAGGCGGTGAGGTTTACTTTAATGGTCAGGTTCAAATGAATGGCGACACAATTATCATTGACGGTACTGGTAATGGTCCATTGTCCTCATTTATTGACGGCTTAGCCAAGCATACTGGTAAGTCATTGCATGTGATTAACTATGCAGAACACGCGATTAATCCTCAACACAATAATAATGGCACTGGTATTGATGATGACAATAACAGCGACAATAAAACTAATGCCAATGCTGCTGCCTATATTCAGTTAAATGTAGATGGTGAAGTTTACTCAGGTATAGGCACGTGTAGCAGCACCGTATCCGCCATGTTAAAAGGTGCGTTATCTGCGTTTGCCCAAGCCCCAACGGCTATATCGGCATAATTTAACGTCATAACAATACGCTAAGGATATAATTTAGATTATAAAAAACGCCATGACTGCTGCATAAGCTCAAGTCATGGCGTTTTTTTACAGCTCATGATTATAGAGTATTTATGTTCTATCTTATTTGTAAACTAGCCAATAGAGATTAAAGGAATCTGCTGTTCTTAAGATAGCATAATGTTACTTGTATTTTTGGTATCTAAGTCTTACGCTAATGGCTGGATAATCTATTATTAGTTTTTAAAAAAAGGTTTATTATGGCATCGCTTGCACTGGCTTCATTTACGTTAGCATCTATCTTATCTTCATTACCTACAGCAGGGGAAAAGGTGGGTCAATCTGTGATTACCACTCATATTAGTCCTGCTATTGCTGGTCAATGGGAGCTTGATTTGGCTGACCTAAATAATAAAAATGCCGCAGCGATAGAGTCTACGACCGTAAAGCAACCGATAGCAGCGAATAACAAAGGCTCTGCTCAGTGCCGCGAGTTATATAATTTTGCTGCTGATAATGAGATGTGGGCTGTGAGTGGTAAAGAGTGGACTTATGGTCGTTATCTTGTGACATACCGTGATGAAGGATTACCAGTTATCGCCATAAAGACTATATATGACAATAATGAAGCAGATTGTTCCGGCAATAAAGTTGATCAAACGGATGAGTCTCTCATTGCCTTTTTAAAACATAAAGATAATGAGATGCAGTGGTGCGCAGATAGCGAAGGCAAAGAATGCTTTATGACCTTTCACCGTGTACGCCCATAATTTTTAATATGGTTAGTAACCTAACTATTGAGTATTAAATGATATGGCTTATTAGAGTAGTTATTTAAGCCATCAAATGCTAAATATAAAAAAGCCGCTGTCTTATAAGTTAGCGGCTTTTTTGTATTTAACGGGTGCTTCATTTAATACACATACACTATAGCGCTGTTTCAGCTTTTTCTTTATTTCCGGCTAACAGCTCTCTTTCAAGATAATGAATATTTTGTGCTTCAGTGGTGAAATTTTTATCAGCCAAAATCACATCACGATGAAGAGGAATATTGGTTTTAACCCCTTCAATAATTAACTCATCAAGGGCATGCAATGTTTTAGCAATCGCTTGCTGGCGTGTTTGCCCATGACAGATAAGCTTACCGATTAGTGAATCGTAATAGCTTGGAATCACATAGCCTGGGTAAAGATGCGAGTCAAAACGCACGCCTGTGCCACTTGGGGCAAATAATTGCGTGACCTTACCGGGAGAAGGCATAAAGGTCTTCGCATCTTCTGCATTAATACGGCATTCGATAGCGTTGCCTTGCACTTCGATCTCGCTTTGACGGTAAGATAAGCCATAACCTGCCGCGATCTTTAATTGCTCAACAACCACGTCAATACCGGTAATCATCTCAGTAACGGGATGCTCAACCTGCACGCGGGTATTCATCTCAATAAAGAAAAATTGATTATTTTCAAACAAGAATTCAAACGTACCTGCACCGCGATACTTAACCAGCTCACATGCTTTAACACAAGCATCCAAGATAGGCTGGCGTACATCATCAGGAATATCAGGCGCAGGCGCTTCTTCTAGTACCTTTTGATGGCGGCGCTGTAGCGAGCAGTCACGATCATATAAATGAATGGCATTACCATTACCGTCGCCCAATACTTGAATCTCGACATGGCGTGGGTTTTGTAAATAACGCTCCATATAGACCGTATCGTCACCAAACCATAGCTCAGCTTCTTGCTTTGCCGCTTGTACCTGACCGACTAGCTCATCAAAACGCTCAACCACGCGCATACCGCGACCACCACCGCCCGATGCGGCTTTAATCAAAAGCGGGAAGCCAATATTACGCGCTTGCTCTTCAGCATTGTGCATAGTGACTGCGCCCACTGAACCGGGTACGGTTGGCACACCTGCTTTTTTCATGGCGTTAATGGCTGATACTTTGTTGCCCATCAGACGGATATGTTCAGCATTAGGACCGACAAAGGTTAACCCTGCTTCTTCAACGCGCTCCGCAAATTCAGCACTTTCTGCTAAGAAACCATAACCGGGATGAATCGCATCAGCGCCTGATATTTCAGCAGCGGTTAAGATGGTATTAATATCTAGATAGCTTTGGTTGGCATTGGGCTTGCCAATACAAATCGCTTCATCAACAAAGCGCAAATGCATTAAATTTTCATCAGCGGTCGAGTAGACGCCAACGGTTTCGATACCAAGCGCTTTACAAGCACGGACGATGCGTAACGCAATCTCGCCTCGATTGGCTATGAGCAGTTTTTTAATCATGGGGTCATCCTTATCAAAGCAGCAGTCACTGACTCACTTTTTATGACTGAGAGGCTGTCGTACACGATTGTTATTCGACTAAAGAGTTATCCTTATTAACCGAATCATCGTTGCGGATACAGCAGCATTTATAAAAAGCGAGCATAACCATTAAAGTAGGCAATTACCGTTAGGCTTTATAGCGCACTACTGGTTGGCCAAACTGTACCACTTCAGAGTTATCCACTAAGATTTCATCGATGACACCACTTTGCGTGGCTTCAAGCGGATTCATGATTTTCATGGCTTCAATAATACCTATTGTGTCACCCGCTTGTACTTTTTGTCCGACCTTAACGAACGGCGGATCATTAGGAGTAGGAGCTGAATAAAACACGCCTACCATCGGCGAGGTCTCAACACTACCGGCCTTTACAGCAGCTTTGGCGGCTGGGGCAGCAGGAGCGGCACCCATTGCTGGCGCCGCCATCATGGTTGGGGCAGGCGCAGCATAATGACGGGTAAGACTGATGTGCTCATCATCTGAACTGACTTCTAGGTTGACCAGTTCGTTTTCTTCCATAAGAGCGACAAGCGTGCGTATTTTTTCAATATCCATAATTTTTATGACACCTTTTGATAGGATTTAAGAGAAATGTAATAGGAGTTAAGGGCTAAATAGTGTAACAAAATATTGTTTGATTAACTGCTAATGATACCTATATTCGTGGCAATGAGCAATCAATGTACAGTTGTTAACTGGGATTTTTACATATTTTTAACGTTAAAGCGAGCGTTAGTAAGACTTGTTTTATATTTTATGATTTCCTAAGTATTATTAATATAGTCTATGTCGCTCAAGGTCGCCAGTATTGGTTACTAGATGCTACGATAAAAATGGCAATAAAAAACCGCTACATAATTATATGCAACGGTTTTGATAATCGTTATCGCTGGTTCAAACGGCTTTTTATGACGCTGTCCTTAACTACTAATTGCTAACTTCTGCTGCTTCAGCCGTCCAATGTATATGGAGACGTTTTTGCTGATAATATAAGCGTAAAGTAAGCAAGATTGAAGATAAGAATAATCCGGCAATTAATGCCATCCAAAAACCTTGCGCCCCAACTTCAGTAAAGCGCACTAAGTAGATGCCTAAGGGCAAAGCAACGATCCAATAACAAAATAGCGTTACCCACATTGGCACGGTCGTATCTTGCATACCGCGCAAAATCCCAGCGACATTCACCTGCCAGCCATCAAATAATTGGTAGATAAGCGCAAAAATCAATAAGTGCATGGCTTGGGCACGAACCTCTATATTATCCGTAAAAGCAGCCGCCAATTGGGGTCTAAAGAGCCAAATACCTAGCATGGAAATAAAGGCAATAATAACTGTCCAAATCAGTCCTGTCGCTTGTACATGACGCACGGCTGTGAGGTTTTTTTCACCAAAACGGTTTGATACCATGATGGTCAACGCCATCGCCACTGAGATGGGAATCATAAATAGCTGAGAGGTCACTGATAATGCAACCTGATGCGAGGCAGTAGCCAGTGCTCCTAATGGGCTGATAACCAAAGCGCCTAAACTAAATAAGCTGGCTTCAAAGAAGATAGAGATACCAATGGGAAGCCCAAGTTTCAATAGCTTTTTGATTTGAGTGCGATTTGGTGCCGCAAAATTATAAAAAAATCGCGTGCTGGCAAACTGTTGTCGCTTGGTAAAAGCGGTATAAGCAGCAAGCAAAATCACGTTAATCCATAATACGATCGCTGTTGCGACACCGCACCCTGCGCCGCCCATCTCAGGCATTCCAAACAAACCGTGAATAAAAATATAGTTCAGCGGAATATCAGCTAAGAGTCCAATCACACTAATCACCGTCACTGGCTCAGGTCGCCCTAATGCCTCACAATAACTGCGTAATACGGCATATATGGCAAGCGCAGGGAAACCAAAAGACACCCCATGTAAATATTGGGTGGCAATCGGTTGGATATCGGCTGGAACGCCCATCATACCAAGCACGTTAGGCGCTAGATTGACAATAATAAATCCAAGAACGCCAATTACGGATGCTGTCCATAGTGACTGCTGAGTGATATGAGGCACACGCGCATAATTATTTTGGCCGATAGCCTCACCAATTAATGGGGTGGTGGCAATCAAAATTCCGGTGGCTAATAAAAAAAGCGGGAGCCAAATACCGGCACCAACTGCGACTGCCGCCAAATCGAGAGCGGATACCCGTCCAGCCATAATGGCATCGACAACCCCCAAAGCAGCTTGACAAAACTGAGTAATCAAAATGGGTAAAGCAAGCACACCTAAGCGCAAGCTGTAACTCTTAAAATCTGTAAATGATATCGGGGAAACCATGGTTAGCAACTTTTCATTATTCACGGTGGTTAGTATTAATGCACGAAAGCGTCATTAATAAGACAAAATTTGAACGCTAAAATAAAAATAACCCGTCCATTCAAGCAAGGAATGGACGGGTTATCAGCAAATGAGATGGTAAAGAATCACAAGCTTGATGTCAACGGCTATGGTGCAATATCTAACTGACAAAAATACATGGTATGGTTAAAAAGATATGGCGGTTCAGACAGCTTAACTTTATACCTGTTAATCTTATGTTGCTAAATTTAAGCCCTCTATAGCGCTTCCGGTAAATCCAGTACCAGCGCCTGATACCCAATCAATGTATTATTTGCATCAAAAGCTTGCACAACGATAGCGTAATTGGTGGGATTGGCTGGAATGACCGGTGCAAATTGGGTTTCATAATTACTCAACACCACATTCTGCTCATAACCGTTGGCACCTGAACCGGCTTTATTGACGTTAATTTGACTCACCAAAACCCGCTGAGTATTGGTAGGATTTTTCCAAGTAATGGTTTTTTGGCTACCGATACCACTGACAGCTATTGCCATATCGCCAAGCTTGTAATCAAGAGGGTAGGTGATAAAGTTAGCACGATCACTCAAAGTATAGTTCACAGGACAGCTGGCATCACCGCTAGAAAGCTTTTTACCGCCTAAATAATCTTGATATTCAAAGCTGCCCATCCAAGGTGCGCCCAGCTCCTTATGTTTAAAACTACCTGCAAAGGTGGTCAACAGATTAGGGGTTTCAAGATTTAAGTCATTGACATACTTAATATCCAAAAACTTTAGCGTATCGAGACTACCCGTGACTTTGCCAGCAATGTAGTTGTCTACTTTGATGCCAGTATTGACATCAAGAGTACGGTTTTCTTGACAGGCTTGCTGCTGATAGCTGATACGACCATCGACACTGCCAGCCCCGGCTTCACTGATATCAAAGTATACGGCACCGATATCGATATCATTATTATCGCCGTCATTAAGTTCAATAAAGTGACCCGCGTATAAGCCGCCACGCCCGCCCTCTGGGGTTAATTTATCCAAAAATTTATCCAGAGACTCTTCTGGTAAAAAGATAGACTTTAAAATCTCAGCCATACTTTTTTCATCATTACTGAGTTTGCTTTCAACCTTTTTATACTGAACTTTTACTTTATCTTCGATGCGGTCATATTCATCTTTGACTTGGTCTTCAATACGGTCATACTCTTCTTTAACCTTGTCACCATCGCTACCGCACGCGCTAAGACCAAGGCTAAGCAGGCTGACTGTCAATACTGATAATAGCAGTTTGGGTGTGCTCATAAATATGTCCTGAAATTGAAAAATAGTTAGCGCGCTTTACAGATGAGCTAGAAGTGTAATAGCCGTGAGTTAAATGTTTGGATCAATGGAGGTGAATATAGCAAATTTACGGCAGTAAGGTTAGGAAAATAAAGCTAGGAAAACCATTTGGCACGTTATTCAAAGAAAATAGGTTAAAAAAACTGATGATAGAAAACATATGAAGTGCTGCGAAGTGATAACGAACTTTTTATAATGTTGCACTATATTTAATTATCTACATCATCATCTGCTTGTTCAGATAACGCCACTAAATCCATAATTGCGTACCAATGCTTAAGCTCAAGCGGTAGGATTGTCAGTTGCTCACAGCCCTTCCTGAGTAACAATGAATCCTCAAGCGCTGGTAGAAATTTAAGCGTTGATAGTGGCAGGATATCATCAAACGCTCGCTCAAATCTTACGTCAACCATATACCAGCGTGGCGTATCTTCCGTTGCCTTTGGGTCGTAATGACGATGCTCAGGATGGAACTGGGTGGGGTCAGGGTAGCCAGCTGTGGCGATGGTAACTATGCCTGCAACACCTGAAGGCTTTGCGCTAGAGTGATAAAAAAAGGCAGTATCGCCAACTTTCATATCATCGCGCATAAAGTTACGGGCGCGATAATTGCGCACGCCATCCCACATCTCGGTGCCTAAACGCTGTAGGTCTGTTATTGAAAAACAATTCGGATTGGATTTTATTAGCCAATATGCCATTTTCTGTATCCTTCGCTAAAATTTATTATAATGGTATCGCGTTAATGAGAGCTATTTTGCCGATAATGGCACGAGGTTAACATGAGCGTTTGTTACTGGTTTTGTTATTGAACTGCCTTTCTTAAATTTAGCCTTTTTTTTAATCCGCTTAGACGTTATCCTAGCGCTAAATTTTTGCTGTTGCTAACAGTATCATAACTGATGAATAAGTTGCTTTATGACTGAACCTGAAATGCTTGTACAAAGCCAATTGCTGCGCCACAATTCGTCGCATTCTGCTCATATAGAAAACGATTTTATTGGGGATAATATGAATATATTGAGCATTCCACTGGCGTTATATATCCATATTCCGTGGTGCGTCAAAAAATGTCCGTATTGCGACTTTAACTCGCATGAACAGCCTGAGGATATGCCATACGCCATGTATGAGGAGTATGTAGACTCGCTATTGTTAGATGCGCGTATGCAGCAGCCATTGACCCAAGGGCGCAAGATTGGCTCAATATTTATCGGTGGCGGTACGCCGTCTTTGTTGCCGATTGCTCAGTATCAGCGCTTGTTTACCCAATTACGCATTATCTTTGATTTTGCAGGTGATATAGAAATTACGATGGAAGCCAATCCGGGCACCCTTGAGCATGCGCCATTTGCTGAGTATTTAGAAGTAGGAATTAACCGCCTGTCCATTGGTGTTCAAAGTTTTGCTGCTGATAAGCTTGTGACACTTGGGCGTATTCATAATCCGGAGCAAGCAGTGACGGCTATTAAAGCAGCGCGTGCGGCTGGGTTTGAGCGGGTCAATGTCGACTTGATGCATGGGTTACCGCAGCAGACGTTACCTGAAGCGATGCATGATATTCAATTAGCACATGATGCGGGCGCGACTCATATTTCTTGGTATCAATTGACCATTGAGCCTAATACCGTGTTTTATCGCAGTCAGCCTATTTTACCTGATGAAGACAGTTTGGCAGATATCGAACAGGCAGGGCAGGCGTTATTACAACGTTTAGGCTATGACAATTATGAAGTATCTGCTTGGGCAGGTGCATCTGATATGCCTTGCAGCCATAATGTGAACTACTGGCAATTTGGTGATTATCTAGCGATTGGTGCTGGCGCGCACGGTAAAGTGACTATTGCTCATAAAGCTTTAAACGATATTGAATTGAGCGGTACTGAATTAAACAATACGGAGCATAATGGATTACTGGCTGAATCGGGTATTTATCGTTTTAGTAAGTCAAGACTGCCAAAAGATTATGTTGTTCAGGCTGATGGCGTCGTAAGTGCACCTAAAATGGTCGGCTGGCAAGCCATTGCCCATGATGAGCTGGTTAGTGAGTTTATGCTAAATGCCTTACGTTTACATGGCGGGGTCGACTGGCCATTATTTGCAGCCAGAACTGGGCTGACGTACGACAGTATTGCCACTGAAATAACCGGATTAATTAATAAAGGTTTGCTGACAGATAGTAAAGACATCCTACAGCCTACCGAACTAGGAAAGCGCTATCTTAATCAGATATTACGAGTATTTTTATGACGTATAAAAAATCATCATAAACAGTAATAAAAAAGGCCTACCGTTGGGTCAGCCTCTTCAAGGAAACAGCTAATAAAAACTCAAATGTTTCCTTGAACTTCCTGAGCAGAACTACTTATGGCATTACCAGCGATTGATAAGTCTTGGCCTAGACCTGCGAACGTGTTGCAGCCAGTTAGTACAAACATAGCGGTCAAAGATGCGATAATTACTTTTTTCATAGTGGTGTTCTCAAAAGGAATAAAATTACGATAGTTTATACAAAGTATAAAAAAAGGCCTACCATTTGGTAAGCCTTTTATATCTTAAATCTAATTATTAGATTTTGTTTTGTACTTCTTGTGCAGTACCAGTTACCGCATTACCAGCACTTGATACATCTTTGCCAAGACCTTTAAAAGTGTTACAACCAGTCAATACAACCATTGCTGCTAAAGATGCGATAATTACTTTTTTCATAATAGTGCCCTCAAAAATAAAGAAATACTTACGGTTAAAGACAATGACGAAAAGTAGATACTTAGCCATCACTGACAATATAGAGGACAATTCTTGTAATGAAATGGTGATAGATAGTATTACTAAAATACTAGTAGACCTATCATTATCAAGTTCCCCTTTGCAGATATCATAGTGAAAGTTAAAATATATGCCCAGTAGTAAAGTGTAACTATTGACAGCAAACTGTAACTTTTGATTACCTATTGTTATATGAGGTTTTACATAGTAGTTATGTAGTACAGTAATTTTTCTTATAAATTCAATGACATAAACTGCTAATTAGGGTGTTATTTATGGTTTTATAAGAATTATTATTAATAGTAAAGAATATGCTCTTGCATTGGCATCCTAAATACCCTTATCTATCTATTTTACGGAAATAACATGAGCATTCATATTGTATTGGTAGCGCCAAAAATGCCCAGTAATACCGGTAATATTATTCGTCTGTGTGCCAATAGTGGCGCACAACTGCATTTAGTACAACCTTTGGGGTTTGAGCTTGATGATAAAAAGCTGCGCCGTGCAGGACTTGATTATCATGAATATGCGCATTTGCAAGTACATGACGATTGGGCAGCAGCAAAAAAGGCGTTGTTGGCGGCAGAATGCCAAACTATCGTGGCATTAACTACGAAATTAAGCCAGCCTTTGTATGAGTATGATTTTACCCGACAAATCGATGGCAATATGCCTAGCGTAGCTTTGGTCTTTGGTTCAGAAACGGCAGGATTAGCGGATGATATTCGTGATGATATCGGTGCTGATAACTGGCTACGCTTGCCGATGTTGCCAGATTCGCGCAGCCTAAATCTGTCGAATAGTGTGGCAATCTGCCTATATGAAGTGTGGCGACAGCAGGGTTTTGGAGGAGATGAGGGTCGCAGTATTGGTTATGAAACATTAACGGTATATGACCCAAAGTAATTCTTTTAAATAAATTAACCTAACGGCATTAATACCTAAAAGATAAACCAAACTGTGTAAAACGTTATAAACAGTTTGGTGGTTTGGGTAAGCCTGCCAGACGATTAACATGACGAGCCACCAATCCTGTGTTAAATAGCTGCTGCAATTTTTGATTGCTGATATCATGCCCAGGCAAGCATTGTTGTAGCCATTTAATCAATGGGCGCGTGGCTGGCGCGTGATTAAATTTAGTGAAAAATGCGCGAACTTGGTGCAAAATCTCTAAATGTTCACGATTTAAACAAACATCAAGGGTATCTGCAAGGTTTTGGGCAAGCACGGGCGTCCAAAGAGTATAATCACAAAGGTGTCCATCTTGATCCAATTCGACGTTAAGCGTTATATCATTAGGTTTGATAGGAGTAATGGTCATAAGGCGATAGTGACCACTTTATCAAACTGACTGTCTTGGGTCAGTTGTACCCAATCGCTATCCGATAATAATGCACGTAATTTACTATCAAGTTTCAATTGAGCGGTCGTCTTATCAGTTAGCTGCGCCACATCGGCAGCAAGGGCATACATGCCAGCGATATCTTGGATATCGGTCTCATTAATATAAGCATTGAACCAGTCAATAAAAGCGACGGTGGTGCCCAATAAAACAATACTATCGCCGGCGCGCCACGTCCTTGCCATCTCAGCAGTGGCACGTCTAAGCGTATCCATTGGACTATGTAATTGATATAAAGTTGCCATAAATAATGATGTCCGTTACAGAGGTTCGTTATTTTCGTCAAAAAATGATGTTATTTAGAAGCGATAAAATTAAGAGCGATAAAACCTTAAAATGATAAATTTACTAAAAGGTCAAAATCTGGTCAAAATCTTGGCTATCGATAACTTCAGGTACAAAGGTTAATTGCACAGCCAAATCATTGGGGAGCATTGCTGTTATCCAACCGCTAAACACATCATCAGGCAACCACGCGGCGGGCATGTCGTAGAGCTCAAGCGACTGTATCATGCCATGCAAACGCGATTTGGGCTGCATCAACAATCCAAAGACAGGCGCGTCCAAATAAAGCTGTACTTGATGTCCAAAGGTCGCTAAAGTTAAGGCAAGGGCGCAGCCTTCGTAGCTTGCCATCTCAGTAGGGGTGCGTAACTGAAGCAGTAATTTCATTGGTTAATCCTTAAGCAGTCTTAAAACGATATCAGTCGGCAATTGCCTTGCATCATCATCGCCAGCTCACTTAAGCCGACAAGATGAAACCCTTGCGCGAGATTATCGCCCTGTAACTGATGCCGTGTACTATTATCATCATCGCTCACACCGCGACTAAGAGCAGTGCTCACACAAATAGCAAGCGGCAGCTGATAGCGTTCAGCCAATACTTGCCATTCTTGGGTAAGGTTGGCTTGCTCCGCAGATTGCCAGCGCAAACGGTTCGCAGTATGGGCAGCATCGGCATAAAAAAAGACGTTTAACGCCGGTTTGTTATGTTCGGTATCTGTGCTTATTGTCGTTTGTTCCAGAACCGATTTGGCATAACGTAGCGCTAAATGTGCAAGTGGATGACTGGGGTCGGCAGTAATCAGTAAAAGCGGAGTATCAGGTATGGTCATAATTGGGGTATCACAAGTTATTGGCTATAATTAGCAACGCTCGGTCATTATAAACTTAAAATTCTTCAACATCTGCAACCTTAACCATTTGTTTACCAATGTTTTCGCCTGAAAACAAACCAATAAAGGCAGTAGGAATATTGTCAAAACCCTTAATAAGGTTTTCTTTATAGATTATTTTACCATCGTTGTACCATTCACTAATTTGTTTTTTGGCATCATCAAATTCTTCCATAAAATCATAAGCCACAAACCCTTCCATACGCGCACTTTTTTTGATCAACCTATGCATCGGTCTCGGACCTTGCGCTGGGTTTTCCTCATTGTAATCGGCGATTTGACCACAGATAGCAATTCGAGCGTGTTCATTGATATTAGCAAAAACAGCATCAAACAGCTCGCCACCAACATTATCAAAAAATACATCAACGCCATCAGGACACGCTGCTTTTATCGCTGCGGTCATGTCATCAGTTTGCTTATAATTAATGCCTTTATCCAGACCTAAATCCTGCTCTAAATAATCAATTTTTTGCGGTGAGCCTGCAATACCGATTACTTTGCACCCTTTAATACGAGCAATTTGGGCAGCGATACTACCTACCGCACCGGCAGCGCCTGATACAACGACGGTTTCGCCTTTTTTTGGTTGCCCAATATTGATCATACCAAAATAGGCGGCTAAGCCGGGTATGCCAAGCATACTAACAGCAGTAGAAATAGGGGCGAGATTGGGGTCTATTTTTTCGATATGCTCTGTACTCACGCTTTGGTATTTTTGCCACGCAAAGCGACCGTGAACGATATCACCTTTTTTAAAATCCTTATTGTGACTGTCGATAACTTGTGCGACGGTTCTACTAGTAATCGGCTTGTTAAGCTTAAATTTATTTCCGGCGGCATCGTCGTCCCCTTTATCCATAAAGCCGCGCATACCGGGGTCTACTGACACATAAAGGCTTTTGATTAACACTTCATTATCTTGGCATTTAGGCATGTCGATATCATTAAACTTAAAAGTATCTGCTTTTACCGCGCCTGACGGATGCTTAGCCAGTACGATTTCTTGATTTTGGTCTTTATTCTTATTCATTGTTAATGACCTTTTTGATTAATTAGTTCTTTTATTAAGTAGTTATATCACTATGAATATTTCTACTGTATTGTTTTTTAATCAGATTTTCTTTTAATAGGGCTTTTGGTACATTTTTGAATGGTGACTGAGTTTATAACACTACATTATTGCCACTTATCGCCTATCATTTTTAGGTAAGTATTCCATGCTACTATAAAGCACATTGTATTGAGCCGTCTGTATAGCATTTGATTTGCTGCTTTATAAGCAGTTTAGCTATTCTTATTTTATAAAAAATATAACTAATATTATTCGTCATTTTCTCTAAACCATGTCGTTAATCTAGGCTGCAAGGGGTTTTAACATTATGTCATCTGTTGTGTCATCAGCTATACCCTCCGTTACATCGACACCTACGTCCAACGTCACAAACTGTCAGCCTACGACCGAACAATTACAAGTTTTGCAGACTGCGAGTGAATTTGCCTATCAAGTGTGGGAGAGACGCACGACGTCGTGCCGGACATTTATACGCAGCTATCCGTTAACGCAGACATTGACCCGACAGCAAATTGACGATTTGATTCAAGATTATACGCTTGATGAAAATTATCAATTGGCGGTTGAGACCAAGGTGATGAGCGGTCTGCGTCACCTGCGTATGCTGCTCATGATGCGTTGGATTTGGCAAGATGCGCTGGGGCTTATTGAACTTGAGCAGCTGACCGACGAGTTGTCTGAGTTTGCTGATGGCTGTATTGTATTTGCAAAAAATTATACCTATCAGCAATTGGTATTACAATATGGTCAACCGACCTATGTCGATGCTAAGGGCGTGCAGCATATCGATGATATGGCGATTATGGCGATGGGTAAGCTTGGCGCTCATGAGCTGAATTTATCGAGTGATATTGATTTGGTATTCATTCATCAAGCACGCGGTGAGACGAATGGAAATAAGGAAAACGGTACACGCAGCATTGACAATAAGCGTTTTATGACGCGCTTAGGTCAAGGCATTATTAAGCTGCTTGATAATTGTACTGCCGATGGTTTTGTGTTTCGGGTCGATATGCGCCTGCGCCCGTGGGGCGACGGTAGTGATTTGGCGATTCATTTGTCTGCGTTGCAAAAGTATTTTAGCCATCATGGACGGGCATGGGAGCGCTTTGCTTGGTTAAAAGCGCGTGTGGTTGGACAGATTAATCCGTCGTTTTATGATGAATTGCAGGCACTGATTAAACCATTTGTATTTCGTTATTATGTCGATTACAGTGCGTTTTCTGCATTACGCGAGATGAAGTCTTTGATTCAAAATCAAGTAGCACAGCGCGAGGATTTAGATAACATTAAGCTTGGCGCTGGCGGTATCCGCGATATTGAATTTATCGTCCAAGCCTTCCAGCTCATTTATGGTGGGCGGCATCCACAGTTGCAAATCAAATCCTGCCTACAAGCCATGTACGAGTTATATAAGCTGGAATATCTTGACCAAGCCACTTATGAGCACCTGCAAGCGGCATATCGATTTTTACGTCGGCTTGAACATGCTATTCAAGCCATAAATGACCAACAAACCCAGCGCCTACCACACGATGAAAAATGGCAGCACAATTTGGCAATGACCCTTGGTTTTGAGAATTGGGCAGCATTACTTAGCACCCTCAATAAGCATCGAGAAAATGTCAATGTACCGTTTGAGCGCATGGTAACCGAACGGAAAATACCGTCGCAAGATAAAGTAACGCTTGAGCCAAGCAATTTTGATACACAAATGGCGCAGCTTGATACAGTATTAAGTGCTGAAAGCCGCGCACAACTGCAAACTTTTTGGCAATCAAAAATGGTCGCAAGCCTCAGTAAAGAAGCAAGAGTCCGCTTAGATAATGTCTATCCGGTTATTGTGCACGCCTTGCTCACCCATCAAGCTCAGGAGCAACTGGTTAATACCGCATTGCCACGCCTGATAGCGTTGCTAGAAGCCATTTGCCGCCGCTCTATTTATTTGGTGATGATTGCCGAAAACCCAAATGCGACCGCTGCGTTGATTCCTATGTTGTCCGCCAGTCCTTGGATTGCCCATGAGCTGGCACGTTATCCCGTATTGCTCGATACTTTTTTACAGCAGCGATACCGCCATTTGCCAGACAAACCGGAGCTGCGAGATATTTTACGGCAGCAGTTGCTACGGGTTGAACCGAACGATGAAGAAGAATTGCTAAGCGTTTTGCGTTTGTTTAAAAAGAACCAAGTCTTGGCGGTGGCAGCCAGTGATGTATTGGCTGAGCGCCCTATTATGAAAGTGTCGGATTCTTTGACCTATATTGCTGCAGTTGTATTAGAAGCGGCGCTTGAACGTGCTTTTGCTGAGATGGTCAAGCGTTACGGCTATCCTATCGCTCAAGATGGCGACCCTGTGACAGAAGCAGATTGTGGTTTTGCCATTATTGGTTACGGTAAATTAGGCGGTTTAGAATTGTCGTATTCGTCTGATTTAGACTTAGTATTTCTGCATAAAATAAAAGAGCAAGGCATGACCACTGGCGAAACTTCGGTCAGTGGTATGAAGTTTGCTGCGCGTTTGGCACAAAAACTTATGACTTATCTGAATACTCAAACACGTGATGGGCGTGCTTATGAAGTCGATATGCGTTTGCGCCCTTCTGGTAACGCGGGCATGATGGTTGTCTCCTGCCATGCGTTTGAAACCTATCAGTTAGAAAAAGCATGGTCATGGGAGCATCAAGCCTTGGTACGAGCACGCGCTATTTGTGGTGATAAGCGGGTAACGGCGCGTTTTTGTGCCATCCGCCGAACGGTATTGGCGCTGCCGCGTACCCTTGAACAAGTGCGTATTGAAGTCACCAGTATGCGCTTAAAAATGCAAAAACATCTGGGCAGTAGCCCACGCAAGCAGCAAGATGGCAAATTCCATCTCAAACAAGATGCAGGCGGTATTGTTGATATTGAGTTTTTGGCACAATTTGCCGTGCTCGCTTATTCCCATCAATATTCTAGCCTGACCAAATGGAGCGATAACGTACGAATTTTTGAGGAGGTCGCCACACTTGGAATTTGGGAGGCGTCCGTATGTCAAGATCTGACCGATGCTTATCTACGCATTCGGGCAGCAAGCCATCAGCTGGCATTGTCTGAGCAGTCGCTTTTGGTAGACGAGGCGCACTGGCATGATACGCGGCTGCTGGTTCAAGCCCAATGGCATCACTTAATGGGCGTTGCTATAGATGATATAGATGACAGTAAAATTTAAAATTTTTGCTACTATTATCAATAAAAATTCATCACTAAAATAATATCCATCGTCGTACAGAGAATATATTCTGCATAAAAAGATGATAAAAAAAAGCCTGAGGTGAGCAAACTAAAAGATTTCATTTCTATTCGCTGCCAGTGATATAATCTTTTGCAGCCCATAACAAGGGCGAGAAAACTGACCGTTAAAAATGATAAAACGGTTAACACTCGACTATAGAATATCTATAGTGAACAAGTGGGCGACAACCATACGGTTTCATAGTATTTCAATTACTCAACAAAAAAGTTAGACACCAGCGCTAGCGTAAGGATTATTGAATGGATATGTCAAAAGAAGACGGCAAACTTTGGATGAATGGCACGATGATTGATCAGCCAGATGCTAAAGTTCATATATTTACCCACAGTCTACATTACGGTATAGCGGTATTTGAAGGCGTGCGTGCTTATCAAACTGATGATAATCGCACTGCAATTTTTCGTCTAAAAGAACATACCGAGCGTCTGCTAGGCTCGGCTAAGATTTTCCAGCTAGATGTGCCATTTGATGCAGCAACCCTTGAGCAAGCACAAAAAGATGTGGTCAAACAAAACAATCTAGCAGAAGCGTATATTCGTCCACTGATTTGGATTGGCGCAGAAAAACTTGGTTTGTCGTCACATGATAACAGCGTGAATGCGATGGTTGGCGCTTGGCATTGGGGCGCTTATTTGGGTGAAGAAGGTATCAAAAACGGTATCCGAGTTAAGACCTCGTCATACACCCACCACATGCCAAACGTGACCATGTGTAAAGCGAAAGCCTCAAGCAATTATCCCGTATCTATCATGGCAAACCAAGAAGTCACGCGCAGTGGCTATGACGAAGCTATCTTGATGGATCCACAAGGTTTTGTGTGCCAAGGCGCTGGTGAGAACTTGTTCTTAGTTAAAGATGGCGTGCTACATACGCCAGATTTAGCGGGCGGTGCATTAGACGGCATTACGCGTCGTACCATCATTCAGTTTGCTAATGACTTAGGTATTAAAGTGATTGAGCGCCGTATCACGCGCGATGAATTTTACTTAGCCGATGAGATATTTATGACCGGCACTGCGGCGGAAGTCACGCCTATTCGTGAATATGATGATCGCGTTATTGGCAATGGTGGTCGCGGTGAGTTGACCGAAAAATTGCAAACCCTTTATTTTGATGTGGTTCATGGTCGCAATGAGCAATATATGGATTGGTTAAGCTTTATTGACTAATTTATGAACTGAGCTTTATAAGCGCCAAACGTTATGTTAAGAAAGCCAAGACTAATGATAGTCTTGGCTTTTTTAGTTTTTTTATTAAAATAAAATGAATGTTGTCACTGTCATTTATAAATAATATGGATTAACCGATTTCTGACCAATGCAGTAAGCGGACATTGTTATCATATAATAATTGCTCAAATTGATGACTTATTAGCCACTCATATTCGTACTCGCGCGCTCTTTTAATCTCATCTTGCCAGTTATTCGCAGGGACGGCAGGATGGCACATAATCAAGGTAGTCGTTAAAGTATCGGGTAAGGCAATGGGCGCCGCGTGAATGGCCGGGGTAGTGGAGCCGTATTGTGCATAGGTGCCAAAAGACTCGAGGCTAGAAGGAAGTGTATGAAGCGCCGGTGTCAAATAGGCGGATGATGGGGCGCGGCTTAGCCAACGCTCCCAAAGTACAGAAAGCTCTTGAAAGCTTGCATCAAAACCATACACGCCACCAAAATAATCATTGGTTACAATCTTATTTTCTGCACATAACTTGCGCCACGCATGACCGCCAAGACCATAAATAATCCAAGACTTTAAGTCGTTAACCAATGGCGTAGTCGTACGCGCGCTAATAGAGTGCTGCAATTCAGGATTATAGCGGCTATTCAACTCTGTCATTAAGCACTGACGAATGATAGGAAACTGATGAATATGCTGATGCCCATCAACAAAAACTGGTGCATGCCCAAAGGTGTCTTCAAAGTCATCCAATTGGCGCTTAATAATATCAGTCACTTCGCCTGACTTTAACCGCCGCAAATAACTGCTGATAACCAGTGACTTTAACGAGCGGCGCAAAGTTGAAGGGAATATGCCAGTTAAGTCTAGATGTAGCCCGATATCGACTTGTAATTCAGCTAAAGTGCGCTTCTCAGTATCGGTGATGTGTCCACCAGTCATATAACTGCTGGCACCGATGCGCCCACGTTCAGCAAGATGGATGACCGCTTCATTGACCGCACCAGATAAGCCCAGATCATCAACATTAATGATAATAGCACGGGCAGACTTTGACGGTTGTGCGCTCTGCTGCTGCGCGTTTTTATTTTTTATGGTAATCATGATTTAAATGCCCAAAGTTTACCCAATGCAAAAGTCATGACAGTAATAATAACGGTCACGACCAGCCAAATCAGCATATAGTAGCGTTCACCAAGCCAGTTAAGTCCCAATACAAACAAGCCCTGATTGAGTGCAAATCCCGCTGCAGAACTGGCGAACCATTTTAACAGAGTTTGTAACGTGTTGGTTTTTGTCCCATAGGACGCGCTTATGTTGTCTTGATTAGGATTGCTAACGATAGTATCAGGAATAGAATGACTGAAAGTGAGATAAAAATGACCAATAAAGCTAACAATAAATGCCACTAAAAAAGCGAAAATATTGGCTAAAGCGGGACGAGTGGCAGTGACATTAACAATACTAACCAACATTAAAAAATGTACCAAAGCTGCACAGGCACCTACTATCAAGAACCATAGCGCTTGCTTAGAGGATGATTTAAGCGATGATGTTGCACTGGTATTATTCATGACGATTAGAGGAGCGAACGCTTGGTTGAAGGTTAGTCATATTCGCCACATTCTCGATTAAATTACTGTCACTTATAATATTATTGTTTACGATGTTTTTATGACGGTCATTACTATTTTTACCATCGTTATCACTGCTAATGGTTTCATTAATTAAGTATAGTGGGCGCTGTTTTACTTCTTCATATAGCCTGCCAACATATTCACCAATGACACCAATACAGACCAGCTGAATACCGGTTGAGAACATGATGCCAGCTGCTACCGTCGCCCAACCTTCTACATCATTGCCAATCAATAGTGTTTCAATAACGATATATAAACCGTATAAAAAAGCCAATGCCGAGACCACAAAACCCACTCGTGATATCAAGCGTAGTGGCTTGTGTGAAAAAGAGGTGATACCGACCAATGCCAGCTCAAACAAACTACTGAAGTTAAATTTGCTCTCGCCCGTATCGCGATTGTCCGCTGTGAATGGCAGATAAACCGTGTTAAAGCCGACCCAAGCATATAAGCCTTTCATAAACCGTTGCCGTTCTGGCAGTGCACGTAACGCCAGTACGACCTTGCGATTCATCACTCGAAAATCACCAGCGTTGGGTCGAATCTCATAACGCTGGCTGTCTTGAATAAAGTGATAAAAGCTGCCTTTTAACGTTTTTGCAAAACGGCTCTCATGCGGACGATCCGCTTGAATGCCAGCTACCATATCGATATCAGACTGCGCCATCATCGTGAGCATTTGAGTTAATATTGGTAATGGATGCTGCCCGTCGGCATCAATCATCGCCACAAGCTGACCTTCCGCAATATCTAGACCCGCGCTTAAGGCAGGCTCTTTGCCAAAGTTACGCGATAAACGCACCAAATGCAATGTTGTATTTGGCGGACAGCTAGGCATCAAGCGCTTAACCACGCTGACCACATCATCACGGCTGCCATCATCAATGATGATAATCTCACAGTTTGCCAAAGGTTTATTCAATAGGCTATCTTGATAAGAAGATTGACGTTCAGCGCTATCGTTATGAGTAGACAATGTTGCCGTAAAGGCGAATACTTGGGGTAAGAATGCTTGCAAAGCTTCTGCATCATTATACGCTGGCATAATAAGCGATAAATAAGGCTGGATAGTAGACATGAGCACACTCATTTGCATGGGTTAAAATGCATAACCACTCATAACCACTAAGCAGTCGTGCAGGAGTATCTATTTATAATGATTTATTATTGTACTGATTTATTGTACTGATTATTATTTTGACGATTTCTGACAGTGCGCTGGCACATAAGCCACCCAATTTATAACGAGCGGTAACTTAGCATTGCTATCACGCCAGTCAATCTGCCATTGACCTTGATGCTTAACCATACCTTTAGCCGTGCTGTTAGGAGCAACAGTAGTCAGCTCATTGAGCAGTGGTAGTTCAACATCGCTATCATCTTGCCACATGACCAATGTACCATTTTTCTGTAGGCGCTCAGTCGTCATCCATGGCGAGTGGCTTGCAGGTCCCGAAATCATTTGTGAAGGAAAGTCATTATTCATCGCAACCAGTGCACCAAGCCAGCGGTCGCCAGACACGCTATCTAAAGGACAGCTGCTTAGGGATTGCCAGGTTTCTTGCGCCTGTACCGCTAATGCTTGCTCAGGCCACTGCATGCGAGAGGGCTTATGACGTATCTTATCACCGACACCCACATAGACCATGCTTAATACTGTAGCAAGTATCAACCAGAAAGTTAAAGCGTTACGAAGTTTTACCGTTGCTACTGCCTGTGCAGCAGGGATAATAAATGATGCTGCCAGTAATCCTGACAAGCCCCACATCGGCATACCCCACATATCGCGCAAGCCAATACCGAATACCAAGCTTAATACAATAACCACCACCGCGGGCGCTGCCCAAAGATACCATAACAGCGCAGCGCCAGCTGGCAAATTATACCGGTAGGAATATACACTAAATAAACGCTTACGATTAAAAATAAGCATCAATAATAATGGGATATGGGCGAGCAATTGAGCAGCAATAAAACCAAAACTACTAAAATGGCGCTGCATACTGCTGGCAAGAGCACTCCCTTCTTGTGAGCGTCCATTTGCATAACTAAGTGGTAGCCAGTCATGTTGTATGAGCCAATATAAATGCGGCGCAAAAATAGCCAACATAATAAAAGCCGCCAGCCAAGGCTTTGGTTGTTTGAGCAATGCCCACTGTTTTGGTAATGCCAGATACAGTGCCATCGGTATCAGTAAAAAGATGACGGTATATTTCGTCAGCATTCCGATACCGCCCAATATTCCGAGCAATATCCAGTCAGCTAATCGATTACGGTTCAATGCTTGATAAAAAGCTAAATATAGCCCAACCCAAATAGGGAATTGCGCAATATTATGATTGAACTCAAGACTTGGATAAACATAATAAGTGACTGCCAAGGTTAACGCACTGCCGAGTAAAGCCGTCTCTTGCGACCAAACCTTTTTACCCAATTGATAGACCAAAAAGAGCGTGAGTAGAACGTACAATTGACTCAGTAAATAAGGACTAACGTGCCCAAATATCTTATAAAAACTGTACAATACCCAAGAAGAGAAGGGCGGATGCTTATAATAACCCCACTGCCATTCACTACCCCAATTAACGCCTTCAGCGACATCAAGCGGCACACTACTGGCAAGAAAGACGGGTGCAATCGACCAAACTAGAAAATAAGCCACTAACAATAGACTAAACCATTGCCAAGATTTTTGTCTGCTATTACTGCTATCAGGTGATGATATTGTCTGAGAGGTAGATTTGCTATTGAAGGACTGGGTCATAACCACACTCTTGTCACTTTTGATTGCTATTGCCCTTCAACGTACTCATATCATTTTAGAACATGGGCTTGATAGGGTGGTAGAGGAAAATTCAAAGATTCGAGCGCCATTATAGAGAGTATCGATGATTAGTAACAGTCAGTAAATTTTTATTCAAAGAGAAAGAGTTATGCTACTCTGATATTATTGTGCAACTGAGTTATATAAACTATTTTATGCCTATAACCTATATTTAGATAAGCATACTCCTAGAATAAAATATCAGTTGTTTTGGACAAGTATTATTACGTTGTTAATATGATAAGGCCAACAATAGCGAATAGAATGAGACCACCTACCATTCGATTCCGTCCCCGTATCTTTTGTCGTTTAAGCTTAGTAAGTCCTCTACTTGCTTGATACTGCTCAATATAGACTTCACCATTGTAGTCTTTATCGAAGATTTTAATATATCCAGGGTTAAGCGGTTCGACTGTTAAAGTGTTGCCAAGTTTTTCCATAGCCATATCAAGACTGTCCTGATCGACTTGTGTACGCTTACCATTGACTTGTTCCGCAATCCATTGTTGAACGAGTTTAATAGTATTAGGTGTGTTCTTAAAGAACATTGTGCTGGCTAAGTAGTCGTGCGACATGCCTGACATTCCTTTAGTTTTATAAAAGACAACATCTGCTGTAATATGATTAAAATAATCTAAGGGTTTTCTTACCAAAGCGTCAGCATCTAAATATAGGACATCTTTTTCCGGAAATTGCTTTAAACATTCTAATATAAAATGAGGTTTGATACGGGTGTTCGCTTCCCAATAGCCTACATCCTCGACTTCTTTAAAGTAGTAATTTAGGTTAAAATTATCAAGAGATTGTTGCAAAGATAACGCATGGTCGCGGTAGCTGTCGGTATAAAAACAGCAGACAAGAAAATTATCAGAAGTGTTTAGATTGATGAAAGGTGCAGGCTGAGATGTTGTGTTCATTTGTTACTCAATAAAATTGGAACTCAATTATAGGTGGTACAGACTTACAATGATTCTAACCACCAACTAGATTTTTCGTCTTTGTGTAAATTGCGCATAGTAGTAAAGGCACTATCGTTATATTGCAGTTTATCAAAAACGCTCAGTAAAATAGAGGTCGCTAGCTTATCAGAGTCATAAAAAATTTCATAACGATTCCGCAGATTTTTCAATGTATCATCAGAACCGATGCGGAAATAGGTTAAGCCATTATATAAAGGAAGATCACCGTTATAAAGCGCGGAGACGCTATCATCAACCAAAGGTATAGAGTTGGAGTTATGTTGCAAAAATTCTTTGGTTTCATAGACCCTAAGCGTATTTATGAGCGTGGGGACATTCATTAAAATCGCTGCTCTAGTTGTATCATGAGTATGATCAATAAATGTATCGCAAGCGGAGACTATCCATCGTAGAGACAAATGATTCAATAAATAATCTGTTTCCGTATTCCAAAGGTATTCAAAGTCAGTAAAGGTGCTGTCTATCTTATAACCTCGACGTAGAAAAACAATCAAGTTCGCATGATAAAAACACAATTCTGACTGTCCAATAAACTGATGCTTTAGGTTGTCTAAATGATCTTGTAAATCCTTAGTTCTAGGCTTATTAGATAAAGCCACAGAATTACATGTTGAAACAGTAATAGTGCAAGCTTTCATCTCATTCAAGCTTTTTTTAGTAAACTGATTAATAATTGCCTGAGCATTAAGTGTTTTTTCATTTTTAAATAATAAAATAAATTTACGTTGCCATCCTGTAGGTGTAGTCATCTTTTTAAAGCCTTGTTCTTAGATATCAGAATATTAAATCACTGTATGGACTGGTTTAATAATATAGTGTGACAAATATTATAAGATTAATCTAGTAATGCTCAGTATCTGTTTTTGGGCTTTATAGAATAGAATACTCTGAGACTCTTATGAAAAAACCAATTATTCTACTAATATTAAAAGCGTTAGAAGGGCGCGGTGCAGAGCGCATGGTCACGACAATGGCGCGTGCGTATATTGAGATGAATTATGAGGTGCACGTCCTTTGCTTGGAGGCGTCAGATGATATGGTATTGGATGCCCGCGTTCAGCATCATATCGTGCCATATAATGAGCAATTACTAGACACAGAAACTGAGCAAGCAACTGCCTATAAACAGGTTGCTGCGCGCATTGACAACTATGTGCTTAACAATATCGGAGTGCCTGATTTAGTTTTAGCAAATATTTATAAAATTAACTGGATTATGGCATATAGCCAGCTGCCTAATATCATTAATGTCGTGCATACCGCGTTGTCCAGACAGTTTCAAGAACAACTCAAAACGTCTCCTAAACAGACAATTAATCATCTAAAAGCAGTTTATGGCAAGCACCTTTGCAGTTGTGTGAGTGACGGTGCACGTCAAGACTTGTTAGTACTTATTGGCAATTCTTATAAAATCACGACGATTTATAACCCTTGTGATGTGAATCAAATCAAACAATTGGCAAGCCAGCCTTTTTCTATTAAAGAGTTTGGTTTGATTAATAAGGGTTACATCATTCATGTTGGCTCATTTGACAGCATGAAAGGTCATCGAGACTTACTGCAAGCCTATGCGAAAACAAAACATAAACTGCCATTAGTGTTAGTCGGTAAAGGACGACTTGAAGAAGAGATAAAACAGCTGGCGATTGAGTTGGGTATTGATAACAATGTTAAATTTTTGGGTTTCCAAACCAATCCCTATCCTCTGATTGCTCATGCGGCATTGTTAGTACTGAGCTCAAAATTTGAAGGGTTTGGTTATGTCATTGTTGAAGCGCAAGCATTGAATGTGCCGGTTATCAGTACGGATTGTCCGTTTGGACCCAGAGAATTATTACCGGATAAAAACTTAGTTGATGTCGGTAATATTGAAGGATTAGCCGCTTTGATAGATAACGCTATAGCATATCCAGATGCCTACAACGCACCTCTAAAACAGCAATTGTCACCCACTATTATTGCTCAGCAGTATTTAGATTTTTATGCTCAATGAAGCATGGTACTCATAAAAAATACATTAGCAAAAATTAAAAAGAGATTGCGAAATAGGTGAGTGATTTATCACTGCTACGCCGTGCGATTTGTAAACTTTAGCTAATAAATCAAAGGACGGTACGATACGCTCATAAACAGCTTTATCAAGTTTACTCGGTGCGCTATTTTGAGCGCTTTCATAAAAGCGTGGCTGGCTGCTATTAAGCAAATCAACACCATACAAATGAATAGCACCTGCTTGGCGGGAAAATGCGAGCTGCGCTGCTACATAAGCAACCGTTCCTGCTTCTACAAATCCATAAGTAACATCAAGTGATACGCCAATAGCAGTAGGCCTATGATTTGCATCAATCATAAAATGAGCGTCATCCGTAAAATAAGACAATGGCTTTTTTCTATGCAGCCATTTATTTTTAAAAGATAGTTTATTGAATAAAGACTGATTTGATTTGACGCCCCAAGGTCTATCAACAGGATATAAAATGCGCATGGATTTATAATACGTACACATAATTTCAGGATGCGTTATTGCCATCGCCTCAAAAACAGCTAAAGTTGCATATAAAGGCTGCCCCTTATAATAGTCTCGTAAAATCTCAGGTTGATGATTGATAAACCGTGCGTCACTAATCACGTAGCCTACAACCGCAGTAAAGTTATGCTGAGCAATCAGGCTAATACTGCCATTGACAAAAATAGTAGTCGTGTTTTGCATTGCTGAAAATACCAAATCAGCAATAGAAGGACCAGAGGCAATAATATTAACGGCTTGTCCTTGCAGGTTTTGTTGTGATTCACTGGCGTTAAACGCTTTAATAGTAATCAGCTGGTCCTTAATAACAAAATCAGCGGTAGGAGGTAATGCCAGATTGAGCACCATATGATAGTCCAAAATTAGAATGAGCCGTTTTAGTTAATATTTTTTACGTGTTGATTCTAAGCCTAGACAATAAATATGATTAGATCCTTATGAATATTATTATTGCCAATATTCTTGTAGCCAAGGGCTGGGCTTGACATGGCGATACCATTTACCGCCGCCACCATTGATAGCCTCAGGCGGATTAATCTCACCATGAAATATGACAATTTTTGCGCCATTGGGGAGATGTGGGGCGCGTACAAAATTAAAGGGAATGGGTGCCATGCATTGATATTTGAAGCTGACACACCATGTTTTATCCCAATATTCTAAATGATGATGTTCACGTAGATAATTGGATAAATACGCTTGCTCATGGCGAACTTGAGTACGAATGGTTGCAAAGTTACGCTCAAAATTCGCTAGCAAATTAGGATAAGTGCCCATCCCAACATTAAAACGATAAACTGAGCTGTTACCAATCATCCGCCATGGCTTTTTCCAATCACGGATAATGACGACACTATCGTTATGCTCAGCTTGGTAGGTAAAGAACGCATCAATATTATCAATAATAACGATATCAATATCTAAAAATAAGGCGACACCTTTTAGACCATAAAGTTCAGGCTGAAAGGTCGTCAGCTTTTTCCAGCCGCGTTCTGGTCCTGCTGGCAGGTTCAGCTCTGGTATCGGATAACATTGAACCGCAGTATCAATACCCGTACTATCGTCAGTTAAACAAATCATCTGAAAGTCTAAGGTTAAATGACGGCTGACCATGTTGTATAAACGGTTAACGTACTCAGCACCGTATTTGTCACCCCATTTCATACAGATAATATAACGCTGTTCAGGGGTGTTTATTCCTGAATGTGAAGGAGAGGAGGCTGAATTTTCAGTTGCGTCAATTGTCATGAGGCACTCGTATTGTATTATTTAAAAATAAGGAATTAAGTTACTTGCCAATTTTAGCGTAGGATAACGTATTTGTATGTTGCAATCACTAGCATTTAATTATTAATCCTTAAACGCTAACGTCTAATTATTAAGGTGATGAACATCAGTGGGTGCAGGACTATCAGAACGAGAAGGTCGGGTGCGAATAAACGCCTCAAGCGTTGCAGGGTCTGCAGAATAGGGATTATGTAAATGCGGGATATGTTTAAAACGCCGATAACCCCACATATAATGACTGAAATTTGCTTGAATCATCCGCTCCATCGCCTGATTTAAGGCATAAGTAGAGACAGAGGCATTGCGGTCATATAGCGCCGGATCGTCTAATTGATAGCAATAAATATCAAACCCCTGACCATCATCACGGCGAATACAAGACAGTCCTACTAAAGCACACTTGGTTTTGCTGGCGAGCTTAGATGCAAGGGTACTGGTGAGCGTTTCAATACCAAAAAACGGTACTATAACACCGCCTGAGGGTTCAGGGACATGATCAGGCAGTACGATACTAAAACCGCCTTGCTTAAGGGTTTTAAATACTGCTTTAACGCCGCTACCGTCAGTCGGTACTAAGGTCGCATTCAGTCGAGCGCGCCCTTGTAGTACAAAGTCATTGGTGATATCACCTTTGACCGGCTTATACATGATGGTTGGCGCGCCAAACTGATTGAGCCAAGCGTTCATCATCTCCCACGTACCTAAATGCGGTACGATGGCCAGCATGCCGTTAGGATTGGCTAATGCGGCTAAAAAAATGTCTTTATTATGAACCTGATTGATTTGAGCAATGCTCCAGTCAGGTGACATTGCCCAGCTTTTAATCGACTCAACACTGCTTAGACATTGATGCTTTACGATATCTTTGGTAATCGCCTGCTTTTGGTTATCGGTTAACGCTGGTGTTACCAGTCGCAAATTGATATCAATCGTGCGCATAATACTAAAATTTGGGTATTGAACGATAATCCACGCAACAAAACGTGCCAGCATCTGCAGAACAGACAGTGGCGCGACTTTGAATACTTGATAGGGATTCATGACCGCTCACGCAGTAATGAATCACATAACCAATCAGATAAACTATAGCTAAACATTATCCGCCTATTTATCATTCATCATTTATTACTTATCACGAAGCTTTTATTGGGCAGATTTGTTGGTATCAGCTTGTGCTTTTTCGCGTACACGGATACCCAGTTCACGAAGCTGCTTGCCATCTACTTCAGCAGGTGCTTGGGTTAATGGACACTCCGCAGTTTTGGTTTTTGGGAAAGCGATAACATCACGAATAGAGTCTGCGCCTACCATCAACATAATTAAGCGATCCAAACCAAAAGCTAAACCACCGTGCGGTGGCGCACCATATTTTAGGGCGTCTAATAAGAAGCTGAATTTATCTTCAGCTTCTTGCTCGTCGATACCAAGTGCTTCAAATACGGCTGTTTGCATCTCTAAAGTATTGATACGTAAGCTACCACCGCCCACTTCAGTACCGTTTAATACCATATCGTAAGCAATAGATAGTGCAGTTGCTGGACTTTCTTTTAACTCGGCGACAGAGCCTTTTGGCTTAGTAAATGGATGGTGCATTGACGTCCATTTGCCATCGTCAGTTTCTTCAAACATTGGGAAGTCAGTGACCCAAAGAGGAGCCCACTCGCAAGTGGTCATCTCTAAATCAAGACCGATTTTTTGACGTAACGCGCCCATCGCATCATTAACCACACGGGCTTTATCCGCACCAAAGAAGATGATATCGCCATCTACTGCGCCAGTACGTTCGACTAAGCTGGCAAGTACGTCGTCAGTCATATTTTTAATAATTGGCGACTGGAGACCAGACTCTTTATCAACGCCATTATTAATGTTGCTTGCGTCATTAACTTTAATATAAGCCAACCCACGTGCGCCATAAATACCAACGAATTTGGTATATTCGTCAATCTGTTTACGGCTTAAAGAGCTACCACCAGGAATACGTAGGGCAGCAACGCGACCTTTTGGATCGTTTGCAGGACCTGAGAACACTTTAAAATCAACTGCTTGCATGAGGTCAGCAACATCAATCAATTTAAGTGGAATACGTAAGTCAGGCTTATCTGACGCATAATCACGCATTGCTTCTGCATAAGTCATACGCGGGAACTGTTCAAACTCAACATTCATCATCGTCTTAAAGACATGCTTGATTAAACCTTCGTTGATATTCATGATTTCTTCTTCATTTAAGAAAGAAGTCTCAATATCCACTTGGGTGAATTCAGGCTGACGGTCAGCACGTAAATCTTCATCACGGAAGCATTTAGCGATTTGATAATAACGGTCAAAACCTGCGACCATTAATAATTGCTTAAACAGCTGCGGTGATTGTGGCAGTGCAAAGAAGTTACCTGGACGCGTACGTGATGGGACAAGATAATCGCGCGCGCCTTCTGGCGTTGCACGAGTCAATATAGGTGTTTCAACATCCAAAAAGCCATGGTCATCTAAATAACGACGAATTGCTGAAGTGGCTTTGGCACGGAAAACCATACGCTCTTGCATTTCTGGACGACGCATATCAAGATAGCGATACTTTAGACGCAAATCTTCTGATACCGTGGTTTTCTCATCATTCAATGGAAAAGGCGGGGTTTCAGACTTTGCCAAGACTTCAATTTCTTTGCCTAACATCTCAATTTGACCACTGGTCATATTGGCATTTTCAGTACCCGCGTAGCGTTGGCGTACGCGACCAGTAATTTTTAGTACATATTCTGGACGTACGGCATCAGCAGTAGCAAACGCTTCTGGCGTATCTGGATCGACAACCACTTGCAGAATGCCTGCACGGTCGCGCATGTCTAAGAAAATCACGCCACCGTGATCGCGACGACGATGTACCCAGCCGACGATAGTAATGGTTTGCTCAAGTAAGCTTTCAGTTACCGCGCCGCAATATTCATCTCGGTATTGGCTGTGAGTGGTTTCACTTTGCATCATAGTGCTGTTCGTCATAATAATAGTTGTCCAGTTATCAGCCCGATTCAAAAAATCAATCATGCAGCCCTATACGTCGCGCTCACTGCTAAGGTTAATTGTTAGCAAAAAAGACAGCACAGACAACGCGATGTAAACAAATGGTCATCACGTAGGCTACAGAAAATTAAATGTAAACGCATATTATGCCTAAAGTGCTTTTATTATACAACCGCGCCAACACATTCAGGCAGGATGCTCGCTTGCAGCCCCTTTGTTAAGCGCTCAGAAATGAGAATAATATTACCCTAAGAATGTCATTAACTGTAGATAAGCTGTGACCTAATAAGTCAGTCGTGTAAGTGATTGGTTAAATATGACAACTAAGCTTGAAAGTAAAACAGCAAGCGCGCATATTAAGCGCACGTTTATGACCATATTTACCGACAAACGCATTGCTACAAATAAAATATCCTCAATTTATAAATAACAGTAAATATTTAAGGAGTTATCATTATGCTTTTCCATCCACCCAAAAACCCTGTTGAACTTAAAGTCATGCACTTAAATAAAAGCCAAGCGCAGCGCCAGCAGGATTTGGTAGAAGCCACACAAGGTAAGGCTGCCCTTAAGCAATTTAAAAAAACGCTCGCCAAGCAAGATAAGAAAGATGCCAAAGCCAAAAGTAAGCGTAAAGGCAAAGGTAGCGATAAATCTGCGCAAGTCTTCGTTCTTGATTTTGATGGCGATATGAAAGCCACTGCCGTCAAGCATTTGCGCGAAGAGATTAGCACGCTTATCAGTACTGCCAATAAAGGCGATGAAGTGGTTATTCGTCTTGAATCTGGTGGCGGATTGGTACACAGTTATGGCTTGGCGGCAGCGCAGTTGGCGCGTTTAAAGGACGCCGGTCTTAAGCTGACGGTATGCGTCGATAAAGTCGCGGCAAGTGGCGGTTATATGATGGCGTGTGTGGCAGATAATATTATTGCCGCGCCATTTGCAATTATTGGCTCTATCGGCGTGGTCTCGCAATTGCCAAACTTTCATAAATGGCTAAAAAATCATGACGTTGATTATGAGATGTTTACTGCCGGTGACTATAAGCGCACGGTGACCGTATTTGGCGAAAATGACGATGAAGACCGTGCCAAGTATCAAGAAGAACTTGAACAAACCCATGAGCTGTTTAAACATTTCGTTAATCGTTACCGCGGTATGCTGGACTTAGATAAAGTAGCGACGGGTGAGCACTGGTATGGCGAAGATGCCGTGCATTTAAATTTGGTCGATCGCTTGCAAACGTCGGACAGCTACTTGCTAGAGCGAATGGAAAATCATGACGTTTATGCCTTACATTCACGCCAAAAGCCAACCTTTGCAGAAAAGCTGGGCTTATCTCAAGCAGCAGAGTCAGCGTTAAATATTGCAGTGGATAAGCTGCCTGAAGTTCTATCGCGCTTGGATTTTAACAGTCGCTTTAATATTTTAAAATAATGGGTCATAAAGTCACGTGTTATAAATTGACTTATCATCATAAAACCGTATGATTTTATAAAAGGTGTGTCCTTAACGGGTACGCCTTTTTGCTGTGTGCATGTAACTAGAATACAAATAATTAGTAGAAGATAAAGTATTTTATATATAAAGCTCAAGGTATCGTTTAAAACAACACAGAGATTATGTATAGCGATAAGGATAAGGGCACAAACAAGGAGTTAAAATGCCGAGATTATTTATGATTAAAATTGGAGCGCGACCAAAAGGGCGCTTAATTGAGCAGCACGATATCTATTTTGGCATTGGTGAACAGATTGGCGACTTTGTTGAATCGATTAATAGCCATTGGTCAGAAGTTAAAAATAAGTGGCATGTAGATGCTTATCGGCAAGTAACGGTAGTAGATAATTACCGTATTCAGTGGCAGGCAACCACTGACGCGCCGAATATTAATACAGAGCAATCATTAAAGTTATTCTTTATTAATTTAGGCGGTTATTTGGCAGGCGAGTTTGAAGAGTTTCATCATAAATTATTAATTGTCGCGCCAGACCAAGCGGATGCTATTAAACAAGCAAAGCAATCAGAGTTTCATAAGCGCTTTAGCTTTCAAGATAAAGCCACGCCTTTTAATGCCGCGTCGCATATTGATGATAAGCAACAAGTCGATATCGATGAGATTTATAATGTGAATGATTTATTATCGGGTGGACGCTTAATGATTACGCCACTGATACCTGCAGATACAAATACAAATGCTGAAATGGATGGGGCACTAGAGCAGGAAGATAAGTCTTATATTGGCTATCTTAGTTTAAAAAAGCTACGCGCGTTAAGTGACTCTAGTACGCTGTAAAGTTAATATCACATCAATGAACATACGGCAAATTTTATTAATAATAACTATTTCTTCACACTCATCAGCAAATGGATTTTATCATGACAACCATTCTCTTAGCGCGCCACGGTCAAGCATCGTTTGGACAAGCCAATTATGACCAACTTTCAGACTTAGGTTGTGAGCAAGCGCGTTTGCTTGGGCAACATTATGCGCAGGCAGAACGCCGTATTGATGCGATATTTAGCGGCAGTTTGGTACGTCAGCGTGATTCAGCAGCGCATTTTTGGTCACAGTATCAGCCAGCGCTAGAGAGTCGTTGTGAGCTGCCTATATTTGATATGGCGACATCGAGCAATTATGTATTGCCAGCGTTTGATGAGTTCAATCATGAAGATGTATTTATGAAATTAACGCCTCATTTACGCACACAAGCAGAGATTGCCGCTGAGCTAGCGCGAGACAGTCAGCCATTGGTACGACTAGGCGAGATGTTCGGACAAGCCATGCAGCGCTGGCATGCGGGTAGGCATGATGAGGAATATATTGAAAGCTGGCCTACCTTTAGTCAGCGCGCTCAGCAAGCCTTAGTAAATTTGCGCGCACAAGTGACCCAATTACCATATTTAGAAAACGATAGTACGGTATTGGTATTTACCTCAGGTGGCGTAATTTCCGCAATAACCGCTCATTTATTACAGCAAGGCAGTCAAACCGCTTATCAATTGACCAAAAGCTCAGTCAATACCGGCGTTACTGCCATTGATATGCAGCTGCCTATACCGCAACTATTGTCATTTAATGAGCATAGCCATTTATTTACACAAGGTAAGCGATTTGTGACTAAGCATTAAACGATTCTCGCTATAGAAAAGTATTAAAAATAAGGCGGTTGATATATAACTTAATACATAATCGCCATGTAAACATCGACAAATATCTATTATAATATTCGACTTATTATTTTTTATTTCAAAATTTATAATGCTTTTACCCTATTGTTTTTTACTCTATTTACAATGTAATTGTGACTTGTATAAATACCGATAACGGAGTGCCTATGCTACATATGCCAGACAGATTGATAAAACGAGCCAGCCAAACTGCCAAGCAAGGTAGCTTGCAGGTATATAGTGCCATTCAACCTGAGCGCTATTTAAAAGGTCTGTTAAAGCAGCAAGTGGGACAGGGTAAAACGGTGCTAATCACGGGTGCCAGCTCAGGTCTTGGGGAGAGTATGGCGCGTTTGTTCGCGACGCTTGGCTATAATCTGGCGATTTGTGCCCGTCGTACTGAGCGCTTAGCGCAATTACAGACAGAGTTAACTGCGCGCCATCCTGATATTCGTGTCAAGTATCGCGCGTTAGATGTCAGTGATTATGCAGCAGTTTTTGAAGTTTTTAATGCCTTTGCAAAAGATTTTGGTCAAATTGATCGTGTGGTAGTAAATGCTGGAGTCGGTGAAAGCCGCCGGATTGGTAAAGGTCGTTTTGAGACCAATCGCCGCACCGCAGAGATTAATTTCGTCGCCGCATTGGCGCAATGTGAAGCCGCAATGACTCTGTTTCGTGCGCAAAATAGTGGACATTTGGTGGTGATATCGAGTATGTCAGCAATGCGTGGATTGCCAAAACATATGACTACTTATGGTGCATGTAAAGCTGGCTTGGCATATCTAGCAGAAGGCATCCGCGCCGATATGATTTTGGATAATTTACCTATTAAAGTCTCCACTATTTATCCGGGTTATATTCGTACGGAGATTAATACCAATGCCAAGCCGCTGCCATTTGAAGTCGATGCAGAAACGGGTACGGCTGCCATTGTCGCGGCAATTGAAGCAGGCGTTGATGAAGCCTGCGTGCCAAGTTTGCCATGGTCAATCGTTGGACAAGCTATGAAGCATTTGCCATTATCTATGGTGAATAAAATTAGTGGTTAAATCTATAGTTAATAAAATCAGCTGTTTAGACTTTATAAATAGCTAATTTTTTATACTTGTCAAAAAAGCCCTCTTCGTAAATGTTGAGGGCTTTTTTGATAACTACTTATACTTAATGACAGCTTATAAATGATGGGTAATTGACGTTAATTTTTTGTCTAAACAATAGCGTTTAAAGAATCTTAATAAAAAATGCTGAATAATTAGCTTGGTAGAATCAGCTGCTGATGACGATTAAAAAACCGGCGATAGATAAGTAAGGCGCTCAAGGTGCAGCCAAGGGTACTACTTACGCAAATTAAAAACATGGTGACGATTTGATAGCGTACCGCTTGGGTCGGGTCAGCGCCTGCTAATATTTGCCCCGTCATCATCCCGGGTAAGCTAACAATGCCAACCACCAGCATGGAATTGAGCGTTGGCGTCATTCCATTAACGATAGCAGCGCGGATGGATGCATGTACCGCTTCGAATGGCGTTGCTGATAGTGATAGCATCATCTCAATACGGGCGCTTTGCTCATGCATATCATTGACCAACTGATTACTGGTTAATGAAATGGCAGTAAGAGAGTTGCCTAATATCAGCCCCAAAATAGGAATAACAAATTGCGGCGTGTACCAAGGCTGGACTTGCAAGATAAGCCCAATAGCAAGTCCAGTTACCAAAATAGCTGACGTACTAACTGCAATAAAAGTATCGGTTAATAAACCTTTGTAAGCGCGTTTCACCCGATTTTTAGCGGCAATAGCGGCAATTAAAGTCATTATCGTCAAAATCACTAATACTTCATACCATTGCTTGCGGGCAAATATCCAAGCTAGGATTAGCCCAATAAAACTCAGTTGAATGATAGTACGCGCCGCTGCCATCAGTAACGTTGACGTCAGGTTTAAGCGTAACCGCCACGAAATGACGAGCACCAGCACTATTAGACTGCTGGCAAGTGCCACATCCCAATAGCTTAGTAAAATTTGCAATTCATGTGTATTAGTCATTATTGGCTATCAGTATGTAGAAGTTAACATCTAAAAAATTGGCATCTAGAAATCAATGTTTAGAAATGAGGGTTTAGGAATGAGTATTTAGAAATCTAAGTTTAATAAATAATAGGTGAAAATGAATGGTTGAGAGACAATCGTTAAATATAGTGCATTTATAAAAGGAAGAATATAAATATATGATAAACCCTCTATAAATATAACTGCTATTTCTTATTTTTATTGGTAGTTATGTCTGTTAATACACCAGAGTTCATATGCCAGTGTTTATCAGAAAATGGCATAATAGCGTGCGTATCATGCGTCACCCAAAGCAGGGTACGCTGCGACTCAGCATGTAACCAATTTATTAGCCATTGGATAAAATGATGCGCAGTATCGGCATCAAGCGCTGCTGTAGGCTCATCTAATAGTAATACTTGTGGCTGTAATTGCAACAGTCGCAGGGTATTAACCAATTGACGCTCGCCACCTGACAGATGCGCTGCTGACTGCTGTAATAGATCTTGATGACGTCGTAATAACGTCAATTGCTCAATATGCCACTCAATATCAAAAGCAAGATGTTTGTGGGCTTGCAAGGTATAGGGCAATTTTAAATTGTCCAAAACGCTACCTTCTACTAGCTGTGGATGCTGTGCCAGTAAGGCTACTTGGGTTCGCCAGTCAGTCGCAGGCATATCATGGCTGTTTAATTGCTTATTCTTCTCATACAGCCAAATATCACCTGCGGTATAAGGCGCTAATCCTGCTAATACTCGCAATAATACTGATTTACCGCTACCAGAATGACCGGTGAGCATCGTCAGTTGCCTTGCTAACAATTCACCATTAGCTGCTCTAATTAAAAGAGGCTTATCAGTATATTGAGCAGCTTCAGATGACTTTAATTGCTGATTAGGTGTCTTATGGCGATTGATACGCATACCAAGAAAGCGCTTATCCGTATTGATGGGTACTAGGCGATTGCCATGTACCCAGATATCGCTAAAAGACAATAATGGACTAGGAGTCAAGTTAGGCATTAGCAACAGTTATGACCGCACACTTTGCTGCGTTATCGCTTGCTTAATGATACCCTGTAGCTGCTCTGGCACGCGAATAGGACGGATAGGGTTAGCACTTGCTACTGATTTGTCAGCCGACTGGCTTGATGGTTCTTGACCTTTGGCTTGATTCTGCACGCAGGCGATGACAATTTTGGCACTACTTAATAGCGATGCTTTGGCGTTAGTCATATTATCAGGCAAGCCACTATTCACAGAAGAATCAGTAGGGAAATTGCGATGAATGCTTTGATGAAATATAATGCTGGCAGGCTTTAGCTCTACTTTATCGATACGTACACTGATTATTTCATCTAAAAATATGGCTTTACGATACTGGAGCTCCACTTGGTTCACAACAAAATGCTGAATTTGCCCGTCTTCAGTTTGTAAAAAGTAAGTATCAAAGCCTAAGGTAGTAAACCAGTCGCGGCGACAGTTTTCAAAAAACACCAGATGATTGGCGTGGTAGACTATCCCACCAGCGTCGGTATGATTAATATAAACGTGATAATCGACCGCAAACAAAGGTTTATCCGCGCTATCGACGGTGGCAGGTTTTTTTATATGAATATGTGTTGTACTTTGGGGGTTAGTAGTAGTCATAAAATAACTCAATCATAGTATTAAAAGTGGCACAACGCGCAATGTATAATGTAGTAGGTTAAACCTTACATTAATATGAATCATACCAATTATAGTGTTGGTAATCATAGTGTCAGCATTAATAATAGGCAAACTATAGCAAAATAATCTACCAGTTTAAGCGGATTCTTGCCTTTCGCTATAGAGAAGCGTCTTTATATTCACTAATTTTTAACTTTTAATAAACTTTCGACTGATAATAATAGGATAATGCATGAGCCGTTTTGTGAGCTTTAATATCAATGGTATTCGCGCCCGCCCGCATCAACTTGAAGCCTTACGCGATATTATTGACCCTGATATCATTGGTTTGCAAGAAACTAAGGTTCATGATGAGCAATTTCCGCTTGAGATGGTAGAAAATTTAGGCTATCACGTTGAATATTTTGGGCAAAAAGCGCATTACGGTGTAGCGTTATTGTCAAAAGTTGCGCCTATTTTTGTGCAAAAAGGCTTTCCTAATGATGACGCAGAGGCGCAAAGGCGCTTTATTCATGGGCGTTATGTATTGCAAGGGCGTGAGATTGATGTGTTAAATGGTTATTTCCCGCAAGGCGAAAGCCAAGATCATCCGACCAAGTTTCCGATGAAGCGTGCTTATTATGCGGATTTAATGGCATATATTGATATGCTAAAAGCCGAAGGTCGCTCACTGATTATCATGGGCGATATGAATATTGCCCCAGAAGATATCGATATTGGTATTGGTGAAGTGAATGCTAAACGGTGGTTAAAAAATAGAAAAACCTCATTTTTACCGGAAGAGCGTGAGTGGTACGCAGCGTTAATGGATCGCGAGCTGACCGACACCTATCGTCTGCATTATCCAGAGCGCTCAGACTTGTACAGCTGGTTTGACTACCGCAGTCGTGGCTTTAATGATGAGCCTAAGCGTGGCTTGCGTATTGACCATATTCTCTGTACGCCCGATTTAAAAACGCATTGCATTGGTGCGGGTATCAGTTACGAGCTACGAGCAATGGAAAAGCCGTCAGATCATGCACCCATTTGGTCAGCTTTTGACTTAAATCAATCGTAATTTTAGCAGTGTCTTTTTAAAGGGATAAAGAATAAATACTGGCAAAATGCTTTTTTATTATCTATTGTACCATTGTGGTTTTTACCCATACGTTTCTCAAAGATTCATTTAAAACTAAAAATTAAGGATTTTATAATGGCTGTTGGCAATGTTGCAGTACCTGAAACGATTTATGCCATTGATGGTATTAGACTAAGCACCACCGCTGCAGGCGTACGTTATCCCAACCGTGATGATTTGGTCGTGATTGAAATAGCCGAGTCTGCGTCAACTGCCGTCGTCACTACTAAAAACGCTTTTTGTGCCGCGCCAGTACGCGTGTTACGCACCCATTTTGCCGAAGCAGCGCCGCGCTATTTGGTCATCAATACCGGCAATGCCAATGCAGGTACAGGCGCCGATGGTCTAAAACGTGCAGAAGCAATCTGTACGGCTTTAGCGACCAAAGTAGGGGTATATACCAATACCGTATTGCCATTTTCTACTGGGGTTATCGGTGAGCCGCTCAATAGTGACGCGGTAATAGCTGGGCTTGATAGTGCTTTGAGCAATTTAGGCGCTGATAATTGGCATGCTGCCGCCAATGGTATCCGCACTACGGATACGATTCCAAAGGTTGCCAGTCAAAAAATTAGCGTTGCCGGTACTGAGTATCATATTACTGGTATCTCTAAAGGCTCAGGAATGATACGCCCCAATATGGCAACCATGCTGGGTTATGTGGCAACTGATGCTAATATTGCGCCTGATTTATTGCAAGAAATGCTGACAGCAATCAATGAGCAATCCTTTAATCGTATTACAGTTGACGGTGATACCTCAACCAATGACTGCTGCGTGTTAATCGCTACAGGAAAAGCTGGCGCGTCTATTATTGATAGCCCAGAGCACCCGCATTATCAGCCTATTTTTACTGCTTTAACCGATGTTTTTGTGCGTTTAGCGCAGCTTATCGTTCGTGATGGCGAGGGCGCTACGAAGTTTATTACTGTTAAAGTCACAGGTGGCAAGACCACGCAAGAATGCTGTGATGTGGCATACGCTGTGGCGCATTCGCCATTGGTGAAAACGGCATTTTTTGCCAGTGATGCCAATTGGGGACGTATTCTTGCCGCAGTAGGTTATGCAGGCGTGGAAGATTTAGATACCGAACAAGTCGACGTCTCGCTGAATGAAGTTATGATTTGCCAAAATGGCAGCGTGGCACCTGACTATACCGAAGCGGCAGGCGATGCGGTGATGAGCCGTCCTGAGATTACCATTCATATTGATTTAGCGCGAGGTACAGCAAGCGACACCGTCTATACGTGCGACTTATCTTATGATTATGTCAAAATAAATGCGGATTATCGTAGTTAGTAAGCTATTGATTAACTGTAGTTATTCTCAGTGTTCCTGTCATTTTTAAAATTAAGCAAACATTCTTGCTGAATCAATAAGAATAAAAAAGCCTCTAATACATTAGGGGCTTTTTTATTTAATAATTTACCAGATATTTATATTAATAATGACTAAATCATAAAAACTGCTTAGCACTGGCTGTATTTTACACTGACGCCATGCGTCGCTGTAGGGATGCGATTGTCTGCATAAATAGCCAAGCCACCGCGTGAGGTTTCTTTATAGATATCCAGCATATCTTCGCCAGTTTGCTTCATCGTTTCCACAACTTTGTCAAAGGAAACAAAGTGCTGACCATCACCACGGCAGGCAAGGCGTGCAGCATTTACCGCTTTTACCGCACCCATTGCGTTGCGCTCGATACAAGGTACTTGTACTAAGCCGCCCACAGGATCGCAGGTCAATCCTAAGTTATGCTCAATACCGATTTCAGCGGCATTTAAACATTGTGCTGGATCACCACCTAATATTTCAGCCAGAGCAGATGCTGCCATGGCGCATGCAGAACCCACTTCGCCTTGACAACCCACTTCTGCGCCAGAGATAGAGGCATTTTGCTTAATTAAGCTGCCAATTGCCGTCGCATTAAGCAAATATTTGCGTGCGCCTTCAATACTATAATTATCTAAAAAGTCACGATAATAATGCATGACTGCAGGGATAATACCAGCAGCGCCATTGGTTGGTGCCGTCACGACGTTACCACCGTTGGCATTTTCTTCATTAACGGCTAAGGCATATAAGTCAATCCAGTCCATTGCTGCAAGTTTATCTTCTTGGCTACTCGGCAGGTCTTTTTCGGCACATAACTGCGAATATAACGCTTGAGCGCGACGCTTAACATCAAGACCGCCGGGCAATATACCGCTATTTTGACAACCACGAGTTACACAATCTTGCATAGATGCCCAGATAGAATCCAAATAGTCATTTACTTCCGCTTCGCTACGACAATGCAGCTCATTTGCCAGTACCAGCTCACTGATGCTTAAGCTATGCTGGCGACACAGCTCAAGAAGCTCGGCGGCAGTATTAAACGGGTAGGGAATACTATCAATGTTAGGTGTCGCATGGTCTTCATCAGGGTTGGTCGCGTCTTCTTCATTAATAACAAAACCACCACCTACGGAATAATAGGTCTGCTGATAGACCGTATCGTCGGCTAAGGTGGCGCGAATGGTCATGGCATTAGGATGATACGGTAATACAGTATCGCCATACCAATGGATGTCACGCTCGGTATCAAAAGCAATACTATGTTCACCTGAGAGATTTAATGTCTTATCAGAAAAAATAGGCGCAAGATACTGGCTGGTTAAGCGCGTATCAATGGTGCTGGGTTTATGCCCAAGTAAGCCCAGTAGAATCGCCGTGTCAGTAGCATGACCTTTTCCTGTTGCCGCTAATGAACCATATAGCTCAATTTCTAATGCGGTTACTTCAGTCAATGTTGTCTGCTTGCGTAAAGACGCTAAAAATAAATTGGCTGCCACCATCGGACCGACCGTATGTGAGCTTGATGGACCAATCCCAATTTTAAATAAATCAAATACACTAATCATAATCAGTTACCAAAGAGAGTGAAATAGAGTCAGCATGAACCCTGTGGTTTAGGAATATAATGTCCATCATACAAATTGCTTATACAGCACAGATGGCGGACAGGGCTACAAGCTATTAATTGTTTGGTTTCGGGAATCGTCGATAAATTTTGAACCTACTCGTGCAGATTACCTATTAATAATTTCTATTTTTTGCGATTAAATTCCGTTATGATGCTGGCATTATCTTCTATGTAACATCCTGTAATTTGACTGCTATCATAAACGATATCGCTACTATAAAATTGTCATTGCAAAACCATCCCTATAAAAAATATTGCCTATGAGAATTTGGCGCTACGTTTAGTAGAACATATCTTACAGCATACATCTAGAAGAATATAGATATTCTATAAAAGCAATAGCAGCTGGCTCAAATTGATTAGACAAGATAATGATGAAGAGAAAGTGTCACACTCATTCAAGAGTTATAGCAGCAGAAATCCATCATTTATTTTATCGTAACTTGTCTTTTAACTGGCTGTTTTATAGCTGGCGTTAGCAATTATGCTTTTATTATTACCACTGGTTCAGACTACTTAGGAACAGCGCGCATGACCATCCAATCAGAGCAGCCCTCTCAGTCACAGCAAAGCCATTTAACTGCACAAGGTAAAAGCCCGAACTCAAATACGGTCAGCTTCGCTCATAATCCGGACTTTGATAATGGACGCTGGTTTCCAACATGGCGTCCTTATCAAGGTGATCTTGACCGTCATCCTGTAGGTATCAATGAGTATTTGCCACCGAGTAAAAGTGTGCTACTTGGAATGCAACATACCTTTGCAATGTTTGGCTCGACTGTCCTAGCGCCTTTGTTAATGGGATTTGACCCAAACTTAGCTATTTTGATGTCCGGTATTTGTACTATCATGTTTTTTATGATTACTGGCGGGCGGATGCCCAGTTACTTGGGTTCAAGTTTTGCTTTTATAGGACCTGTTATCGCAGTGACTGCCTATGCAGGGGTTGGTTTTAATGCCAACTTAAATGTCGCATTGGGCGGCATTATGGTTTGCGGTATTATTTATGCGCTGGTCGGCTTATTGGTCATTAAGACGGGTACCGGATGGATTGAGCGCTTAATGCCGCCAATTGTGACCGGTGCAATTGTCATGATTATCGGTTTAAACTTAGCACCAGTTACTATCCAAGGGGTTTCTGCCAATCAGTTTGATGCATGGATGGCAGCATTAACCGTACTGCTTATCAGTGGTGTGGCAGTCTTTACCCGTGGCATGCTCCGACGCTTATTGTTATTGATTGGGATGATATTGTCTTACGCAGCCTATTTTATCATGACCAATGTACTCGGTTTTGGCGTGCCTATTGACTTTAGTGGCATTGCTGCCGCCTCATGGTTTGGTTTACCGAGTATCCACGCACCGCGCTTTAAGATGAGCGCGATTATTTTAATTGCACCAGTGGCATTTATCTTAATTGCTGAAAACTTGGGACATTTTAAAGCGGTGGAGGGCATGACTAAGTCAAAAGTTACGCCTTATATGGGACGCGCGTTTTTTGCTGATGGTTTGGCGACTATGTTTTCAGCGGGCTTTGGTGGCACAGGTGTTACCACTTATGCTGAGAATATCGGCGTGATGGCAGTAACCAAGGTTTATAGCACCACCATCTTCGTGATGGCAGGTGCTGTAGCAGTATTGCTGGGATTGTCGCCGAAGTTTGGGGCAATTATTCAAACCATTCCGCCCGCATTATTAGGTGGCGCGTCCATCGTAGTATTTGGATTGATTGCCATTGCTGGGGCAAAAATTTGGATAGATAGCCACATAGATTTTAGCAAAAATAGCAATTTACTGATTGCTGCTGTCACTGTGATTATGGGCACTGGTAACTTTAGCTTGCATATTGGTGGCTTTGATTTGGGCGGTATTGGCACGGCAACCTTAACCGCCATTGTGCTTAATGCGCTATTTAATCGCCAACGTGATTAATTTATAAGCTTTACAATAGAATGAAGACTGTTATTATTTCACCTCTATATCTGTTTTATTTTTATGCCAGCGCGCAAAGAAGCGATAACGTCTGAGCGCGCGATTTTTTGGTTTTAGCGAGCCCAAATAGATCGCTAACATGGTGAGCAGTGCACCGCTCCATTGTAAAGTGTTAATCGGCTTATCGAGCCAGCTATAATCAATTAATAAGGCAGCAATCGGCTCAGTTAATAATAATAATCCGGTCAATGTTAATGACAGCTTAGGAATAGAATAAGCAATCAGTCCCCATGCTAAGCACTGCATAACCGAACCATAAATCAATATCCAGCCTACCTCAGCCCACGTATTTGGCAAGATATGCCCCATATCAAGAATCAGCATGGGTACTATCATAGCCGCCACACCGCCGATACTAATCAACTGCATCAAGACAAATATCGGCGTGGGTTCAGCGTCATGAGTTTTACGTATAAAGGTCATTGATGCCGCTAGCATGGCACCTGATACGATACCGGTAATAAATCCGTACACCGCTCTATCATTTTGTGCAAACTCTGGGCTGCCAATCAGTGCCACGCCAAGTATGGCTAAACATAAACTCCCTAGCTGTAAAGGCGACTGTCGCTCATTAAAGTATAAAAACCCAATCGCGGCTAAAAAGAAAATCTGTAAGCTATTTAAGAGTGTTGAGATGCCGGGTCCCACCGCATGAATACTCTCATGCCAAAATGCCAAATCCAAGCCTAAAAATACCCCCGATAACAAGGCAAATATAATGGCTGGTTTTGAGCGTGGTAAACGCTGTTTTGTCCATACTGTTAATAATGAGAATAGCACCCCTGATATTGCAAGTCGCCAAAACGCCATTGCCCAGCCACCAATATTGACATGAGCGACTATCAGACTGCCTAAACCAAAAATAACACAGCCTATAACCAAGCCAATGGGTGCAGAACGTGACGAGACCGCCATGCGTAATCCTTTAAGTAAAATATTAAGAAGAGGTGCGGAAAGAGTAGCCGCTTTTCATAATTGAAGACAATCTACTTGTTTAGCAGCAAGCACAAAACACTGACAAGTCTTATAACATGCTGTCAGACTGTTACTTAATGCAGGTTGGTTATGAGTATATTATTTGCTATTTTATTCGATTACCATCATATTTTATAATCAACTTATTTATAATCATGTTTGTGATAACCACTTTGAAGATATTAAGCACGAAATACCATAAGCACAACATACCAATTACATTTGCGTCATCACATTAGGTTTAGGGGTTACTATGTCTCAACGCTGCACATCATTTTATCGTAATCCGCTTAAACACACCTTGCTTACGATGGCAAAACCGAATTTATATTTTACGTTAAGCGCTGTTATAGCGGCTATCTTTATAGCTCCAGCGGCGCAAGCTGCCAGTTGTAAAATCCCTAAAACCTATTATAAAAATGTGACTTGCACTTCCAGTTCTGGTTATTTTCTGGCGATAAAAGATTATGGCGAACCGGTTGCCCTGATTGATAGTAAGGGTAAGGTTATTACTGACTTATCCTCTTATCAAAAAGTAGATGCTACTAAAATAAGTGATGGGCTATTGCCCGTGTTACGCAAAGGTCGGGTTGGCTATATTAATATGCAAGGTCAGGAGGTCATTCCACCCGTTTACGACACTATAGGCGGTGGTCAGAACTGGGCGCGAGCGGCATCTGATGGACGTATTGTCGTTAAAAATTCAGGACAGTTTGGTGTTATCAATACCAGCAATCAGACGGTTGTACCATTCTCAGCAGCCATTAGTGATATTGATAACTTTAAGGGCGGACGTGCGCGCATTCGCAAAAATAAAACCAGCAGTTGGGTCGATAAAAACGGCAATCCTGTGGAAGATTTTGCAGCGAAAGCACCTTCTAATCGTAATGATCCGCGTGAGAATGCCAAAGCTAATGTTTCTGCTACCAGCTATAATCCACCTAAAAATGTTGGTAATAAATCTGACTCGAAGTTGCCTCCTAGTACCAATCAATCAGTGTATGAATCTTTGATTAAGGACAATGTAGCCGAAAATATTACATCTTATCAGCAACCTGTCAGCGGCTTTACTACCTTGCAGCCCAATCAACAAGATGGAAAATGGGGATATATTGATGCTAATAATGTGGTTATGATTACCTATTCATTCGATGAAGTGCGACCTTTTGCTGAGGGACTCGCGGGCGTGCGTGTTGATAATAATTGGGGCTTTTTAAATCTAGGCGGTGAAGTGGTTATTCCTTTTGACTTTGACAATAACCGCATTTTACCCAGTGATAGAGCGACGGAGACACCTTCATTCGTATTTAAAAATGGTAGAGCATGGGTTAATAATCTGAGTAATGGCGCCAAAATGTGTATTAATAAATCAGGGTCTTATGTGGGCTGTGAATAAAAGTATTTATATAAGTGTAAACACATAATTTGATATTCTTGTAAGTACAATAGACTTAATTTCTCAAAAAATTAAGCGATAAGTAAAAAAGAGGCAGTACCGATAAATCATTTATTGGCACTGCCTCTTTTTTACTTCACAACGAACACAAAACTGATTTAAGTACGCTTAATCAAGTAAATGATTACGAATCAGATCAACCAGATAAGGCTGATAATAAGCCGGAATATCGTGTGCCATGCCTTCAATCAAATAAAACTTAGCATTGGGAATAGTCTTTGCAACCACTCGTCCTTGCGACGCTGGCAACAATCCATCCGCACTGCCATGAATCACAATAGTTGGTGCTTTTACCTGTTTACTAAAGCGGCTGATAGACCCAGAAGATAAAATAGCGTTGAGCTGCTGCACTGAACCAAGCGGGTGAAAATTACGCTGATAGCGTAGTTTGGCAATCTCACGAACCGTACGTACATTCACGTGCCCCGGCGTGCCTACTGTTTTCATAAACCAGACGCTATGGCGCACGATATCACGTTCAGAATGGCTTTCCGGACGATTAATTAAGGTATAAAGCTGGCGCGGTTTGGGCGGACGTAAAAATGCGCGATTGGTAGTGGTGAACATCAGCGCCAAGCGATTCACTAAGCTTGGGTAACGCGCCGCCACGATTTGCGCAATCATACCACCCATCGAAGCACCAAGCAGGTGCGTGTTACTCAACTTCAAGGCTTTAATCAAGCGAACTGTATCTTCAGCCATGTCGGTTAGGTTATAAGCAACCTGCTGCCCTTTATTTGACAAGCCTGTTTGCAAACGCAGCATCATCTTTAATTGACTGACCCGCGGAAGCCCATCAATTTGTACTTTTGATGACAGACCGATATCGCGATTGTCAAAGCGAATAATGAAAAATCCAGCGTCAATCAAGCGCTTCACAAAGTCATTTGGCCAAAAAACCATTTGTGAGCCAAGCCCCATGACCATAAGAAGGGGCGGATGATTGGGATTGCCACCTGCCTCAACACACAGCTCAATACCATCACCAATATCTATCATGGCTTGATACAAATGCTCGCTCAGATCAGACGCTCGCCACTGATGTTCGCCAAATTTTTGCCATTCAGGGGTTGGATAAGTCACAGTATGAGCAGACGAATCCATATCACGCGAATCTGTATCATGAAGATTATTTGGCTGTGTTACTGGCTCTGGATGCTTTGAGTTCGCCATGAGCGCTCCTACTTATAGTTCTATCATCTCAAAATCTAATTTACCTACGCCACACTCAGGACAGGTCCAATCATCTGGGATATCATCCCACAATGTGCCGGGAGCAATGCCTTCTTCAGGACAGCCTAGTGCTTCATCATAAATCCAACCACAGACAATACATTCATAACGTTTCATATGGAATCCTATCAATTATCATCAGTTTTGCAGTCTATAAGCAGAGCACAAAAACGCAAGTAGTGTAGCATATAACCATAATTGGTATGGTTAAGTTTACACTTGTATATTGAGATAAGGAGGTTTTTATCAAGGGTTTAATAGATGTTTATTGCCGCTTTATAAAGTGGATACTGGCACGTGCACTCTACAAATAGCCTCATTATGATATAATAGTTGCCGTTTATAATCTTGTATCTATGGGGTTATTGCCATGTTTTTTACCATTATTGCATTTTATGAAAGCTATTTAAGTTAAGGGTTATTATGAGCAGCACCGAAGCGAACGTTGCTATCACCGCTTTTGAATCATCAACTGTGCTCAATACCGATCATCCATTTTGGCAGATTATCCGTACCGTACCAAATTTTCCTAAAGTCGGCATTGATTTTTATGACATTACGCCCTTACTGCGTAGTCATATTGATAGTGTTATTGATGCCTTGCTGGCAACGTTACCAGAGGGATTATTAGATGAGGTGGATTGTTTAGGAGCAGTCGAGGCGCGTGGGTTTGTATTTGCAAGTTTGCTGGCAGGACGTTTGGGTAAGGGGATGATTTTGCTCCGTAAACCGGGCAAGCTACCGCCACCAGTCGCTAATAAAGCCTATGCGCTAGAGTATGGTAAAGACACTCTGGAGATGCAAAATAACTTACCACCTGAGCGGGTATTATTGGTCGACGATATATTAGCCACGGGCGGCACGTTAACCACCGCTTATGAGTTATGCAAATCTGCGGGTCATACCGTAATGGGAGCTTTAGTGTTACTCGATTTAGTAGAATTACATGGGGTATTCCCTGTACCTATTTATACGGTATTAAAAGCCTAATACTCAGTGATTAAAACTAAGCTATTAGCAACAAAGACTTTAAAATATGATAAATAAAAAAGCGCGCTTTATTTCAGGGTGCTTTTTTGCTAAATAGGACTTATGTTTAGCTAAGGCTTACCGTTAACGTTTAATTACGCATGGCTGCTAGTGTTTGCGCAAGCTCATCACGCGCCCCGATAAAGCCATCAATACCTTTAGGTAATAAATCCTGAGTAATTTTATCTTGCTGATATGCCTGACTAAAGGCGTCTTTATCTAGACTGACGCGACTCATAGGCGTTGCATTCTTCGCCATTTTAAGTGATATCTGGCGTGAAACAGGGATATCTAAAGCAGCAAGCTCATCAATAAGATTTGGTGCAATGGTCAATAGGTCACAGCCTGCTAGAGCCAGTATTTGCTCAATGGAGCGGAAACTTGCGCCCATAACTTGTGTTTTATAACCGTGCTGCTTGTAGTACTGATAAATCAATTTTACTGATTGCACACCTAAGTCGTCAGCAGCAGCTATCTCTTGGCGACCTTGTTGGTGCTTTTGCCAATCTAAAATACGTCCAACAAAGGGTGAAATTAACGTAACACCGGCATCCGCGCAAGCAATAGCCTGATGCTGCCCAAATAGCAAGGTTAAATTACAGTGAATACCTTGGGTTTCAAGATAGCGCGCTGCCTCAATACCTTGCCATGTTGCTGCCATTTTAATCAATACACGCTCAGAATCAATGTCTGCGCGTTGATAGGCTTCCATAAATTCTAACGCTTTGCTAATCGTCGCTTGGGTGTCATAAGACAAGCGCGCATCGACTTCAGTAGATACCCGACCTTCGATCAACTCTAAAATATTACAGCCGACTTGAATAGTGAGCGCGTCAATCACGGCATCAACATCACCTTGATAATGATTCATGGTGTCGGAGAGCATGGCTTGATTGTCAGGGTGTACAAGGGCTTTGGTAATCAGGCTTGGATTGGTGGTCGCATCCATAGGTTTTAGTCGCTCAATGGCGGCAAGGTCACCGGTGTCAGCGACAATGGTAGTCATCGTACGAAGTTGCTGTAATGCGCTCATCATTTATCCTTTTTATAGGTAATTAGTCGTTATTGATTTTATTTATCATGGTGCAAGTTATCATAATACAAATTATCATCTTGCGAATAGTTCATGCTATAAATGTAGGCTGCTGCCAGTATTTGGCTCTAAACTTTAGCACAGTTTTATGCCAGAATTTACCTATAGTTGTTTGGCAAATGGTAATTGATAAGATTTATGCCGTTTCTCTCATTTACGCATGGGCACTTTCGCCAGTTTTTGTTATAGTATGGACAGTTATATCAGGCTGTGCCATATTCACGAGTAAATGATAGGAAGCTATGGCGTGATAAAATTTGGCAGCAGATGATAAGTAAGGTAAGACCTATAAAGGTTCTGCCTACAATGATAAAGTTAATAATAAATAATACGTTCTAAAAAAGGATAGGCGGTATGAGTGAGCAGTCAGCAGAGCAAAACATGGATAATCTAAACCAAGTAACCCCCGATGTGAGCGACACCTCATCCGAACAAGCGTTTTTAGATCAGCTGCGCCAAAATATTGATGCGGTAGACTGTGAAATTCAAACCCTTATTAATAATCGCGCTAAGCTTGCTCAGAAAGTAGCGGTCGTTAAGAAAAGTCACGTGGCTAATAGCGCTAATGCCCCCACAACCAATCCTATTTTTTATCGTCCTGAGCGTGAAGCGCAAGTGTTAAAAGCGGTTATGGCTCGCAATACAGGGCCTATTGCTGATGAAAAAATGGCGCGCCTGTTTCGTGAAATCATGTCAGTTTGTCTTGATTTAGAAGCACCGCAACGCATTGCCTTTTTAGGTCCGCTTGGCACCTTTACCCATGCCGCAGCACTAAAGCATTTTGGTAAAGCAGCAGATACGGTACCTCTTACCACCATTACTGATGTGTTCCGTGAAGTGGAAGCAGGAACAGCAATGTATGGTGTAGTACCTGTAGAAAACTCTTCTGAAGGCGTGGTAAACCACACCTTAGACGGGTTTTTATCGTCAACGTTAAAAATCATTGGTGAAGTGGAATTGCCAATTCATCAAAACTTTTTAGTTGCTGAGCATACTAAGATTGATGGTATTAGTCGTATTTATTCCCATCAGCAGTCATTGGCGCAGTGTCGTCATTGGCTTGATGTGAATTATCCAAATGTTGAGCGCGTAGCGGTATCTAGTAATGGAGAAGCTGCGCGTCGCCTAAAAAATGAGTGGCATTCTGCAGCGATTGCAGGGGATGTGGCAGCCGCAGAATATGATTTGCATAAGTTATATGCCAATATTGAAGACAATCCAAGTAATACTACGCGCTTCTTAATCATTGGTCATGAAGCGGTCGCACCATCTGGTCAAGATAAAACCTCTATTGTGGTTTCTGCCCATGATAAAGCTGGTGCGTTGATTGAAATCCTTAAGCCACTCTCTAAGCATGGCGTATCAATGACCAGTATCGAAACGCGTCCTGAGCGTCCTAACAAGTGGGCGTATGTCTTTTTCATTGATATGGATGGACATATGCAGGATGCCAATGTGAAAGCAGCGATTGATGATATTCGCCCATTGGTTAAAGATGTGCGTATCTTAGGCTCATACCCTAAAGCGGTGATTTAAAGGTTTTTTATAGCGTATCTGTTAATCATGATATCGGTTAATAGCGTATTTATTCATGATAATTTTATTGCCATGAATAATGATAGTGCTTAAATTAGTGCTTAAAAATGTTATCCCGTAATAATACCGAGGTAATGACCTCTAAGGACAGAGCATGCAGCCGAATCAGTTGAGCCAAGATACCCAAGGTAAAAAGGTAAGTGTAACAGATTCAACGTCCTATATGTCACAGGCGCCGGTTACTGCTTACGATAGTATTTTAACGTTAATGCCGTATGAGGCGGGTAAGCCGATTGAAGAGCTGACTCGCGAATACGGGGTATCAGATGTTATTAAGCTTGCTAGTAATGAGAATCCTTGGGGCTGCTCGCCGTCTGTTACCTTAGCCATTACTGAGCAATTGGGACAATTGGCACGGTATCCGGATGACAGTGGCTATTATCTCAAGCAAGCGCTTGCTGATTTTAATGATATTGACGTTAAACGCATTACTCTAGGTAGTGGTGCCAATGATTTGCTTAATATCTTGGCGCGTACGTTTGTGGGTACGGATGACGCGATTGTTTATAGTCAATATGCCTTTGTGTTCTATTCAATGCTGGCAAAAATGCAAGGTGCAACGGGCATTGAAGTGCCAGCGCAGCATTTTGGGCATGATTTAGATGCCATGCGCCAAGCGGTTGCTGATAATGATAATATCAAAATCGTCTTTATTGCCAACCCTAATAATCCAACGGGCACACAGCTTGAACGTGACGCAGTGCGTGAATTTTTAGCTAGCATGCCAAGCTCAGTGCTCGTCGTATTAGATGAAGCCTATATCGAATATAGCCCAAAGAGCAACAATCGTGCCTTATTAAATGAGTTTGATAATATAGTGATTGTGCGTACCTTTTCTAAAGCCTATGGGCTGGCAGGTCTGCGCGTGGGTTATGCGTTGAGTTCAGCGCCCATTGCTGAGTTATTAGACCGAGTGCGTCAGCCGTTTAATGTTAACCGCCTTGCCATGGCTGCAGCTACTGCCGCGCTGGGCGACCAAGAGTTTGTTAATAAGGTGCGCTTAAGCAATGACGAGCAAAGGCGCTGGCTAGGGAAGCAATTTGATGCGTTGGGATTAGGTTTTATTAAGTCGCATGCCAATTTTATTATGGTTGAAATGCAAGTTGAGATGGAAGACGCCACAGCGGCACTTGTCAATCAAGCGCTACTTGAGCAAGGTATTATTGTACGCCCATTAACAAATTACGGGCTGCCCGATTGGCTACGTATTACCGTCGGTTTGGTAGAAGAAAACATGCGCCTTATTGATACTTTACGGTCAATTTTATCCGATGATTAAAAAATCCGACCATAGCTAAATGGTGTGATTTATCGCCATTTATTCGAAAACCTTATAAAAAATTATTCAAATAAACTATGTAAAAATATGATGCAAAACATAACGCAAGATTCAGACAGTCAAGTTTTGGATAGGCAAATTGCTACCCATAAGCCCATTAAGGGTAATACAAAAGCTTATACTAACCATCAATCAGCGACGCCATTATTTAAGCAGGTGTGTGTCATTGGGCTTGGGCTTATTGGTGCAAGCTTGGCCCAAGCCATTAAAGACAATGGGCTAAGCACGCGCTTGGTTGCTGTCGATAGGCATATACCAAGTATAGAAGCGGCTATTGCTCAAGGCTTATTAAATGCTGGCAGCTCAGTGCTGCATGACGTGGTATCGGGTAGTGATTTAATCGTTATTGCTGTACCTGTACAAGCGGTACAAGCTGTATTTACTGATATTAAAGACGCTATGGACAATGGTCAGTTGGCAGCCGACTGTATTATTACCGATGTGTGTAGTACCAAAGTCAATATTATTGGTGCCGCACAACGTGTATTTGGTGTTTTACCTGTTGGTCTAGTGCCTGCACATCCGATAGCTGGTGCGGAAAATTCTGGCTACGATGCGCGCCGGGCTGCTTTATTTGTCAATCATAGTGTTATTATTTGCGAGCTAGCAACGACTAATATGGCAGCGGTTGCCAAAATACGTCAGTTATGGACAGGCGTAGGTGCAACGGTTATGGCAATGGCAGCCGATCATCACGATTCGATATTGGCGCATACCAGTCATTTGCCGCATTTGCTTGCTTTTAACCTTGTAGAACAGCTTGCCAGTCATAATGATAATCTAGATATGTTTCGTTATGCCGCAGGTGGTTTTCGAGACTTTTCTCGTATTGCTGCCAGCGATCCAAAAATGTGGCACGATATATTTTTTGCCAACCAAAGCGCTATTGTCAGCGCCCTTGATGAGTACAGTGACTATCTGCAAACGATGCGTCAGCTTATCATTGATAAAAATTCAACCGCCCTGATGGGACTTTTGGGCCGCGCGCAAGCCGCACGGCGACATTTTGGTCATATGTTGACCAGCACCCCTTATACGGATATTTCTGCTATGTCAGCTTCTTATACGATTACTCCAAGTCAAACCGTTTCCGGCACTATCGCTATTCCTGGTGATAAGTCTATCTCGCACCGCAGTATCATGCTCGGCAGCTTAGCCACTGGGGTAACGCATGTTACCGGATTTTTGGAAGGAGAGGATGCTTTAGCAACCTTGCAAGCCTTTCGCGATATGGGCGTGACCATTGAAGGTCCCGAAAATGGTAAATTGACCATTCATGGCGTGGGTATGCAGGGCTTAAAACCAAGCAAAACGCCAATATATATGGGCAACTCTGGTACCAGCATGCGCTTATTGGCAGGTATCTTAGCCGCGCAGTCATTTGACAGCGTATTAACGGGCGATGCCAGTCTGAATAAGCGTCCTATGGAGCGTGTTGCTGCACCGCTACGCGAAATGGGTGCGGTCATCCAAAGCACAGGACATAAAGGTACTTCGCCACTTAGTATTACGGGGCGTGACAAAGTGGGCAAGCCGTTACACGGTATTGATTATGATATGCCGGTTGCCTCAGCACAGATTAAGTCTTGCTTATTATTAGCAGGATTATGGGCGGATGGGACGACGACCGTCACCCAGCCTGAGATTAGTCGCGACCATACTGAACGTATGCTATCAGCATTTGGCTATCCGGTAACCGTTGAGGGCAACCGTATTAGTGTGACTGGCGGTGGCACGCTCACGGGCGGTGATATTGCGGTGCCAGCGGATATCTCATCAGCGGCATTCTTTATGGTTGCCGCTGCTATTAGTCAAGGCAGCGAGCTGACTTTAACCCAAGTGGGCATTAATCCAACCCGTACCGGTGTAATCGACATCCTAAAGCTGATGCAAGCAGATATTACTTTAAGTAATAAGACTTATATTGGTGAAGAGCCAGTTGCTGATATTACCATTCGTTCTTCTAACTTGGTTGGGATTAAAATTCCAGAAAGTCTGGTTCCTTTAGCAATTGATGAGTTTCCGGTGCTGTTTATCGCTGCCAGTTGCGCGCAAGGGCGTACCGTATTGACCGGAGCAAAAGAGCTGCGGGTTAAAGAGTCGGATCGTATTGCCGTGATGGCAGAAGGGTTGCAAGCACTGGGCGTTGATTGTACCGTTACTGACGATGGGTTAATTATTGAAGGGCAAGGGTCACATGGGCAGACGAGTAAGGTAGTTGGCAATACTGTTGATAATCGCGAGCCTGTCTTCGGTGGTGGACACATTGTCTCGCATCATGACCACCGTATTGCCATGAGCTTTGCAGTAGCAAGTTTGCGCGCCTCCAAGCAGATTACCATTGAAGGCGTTGAAACTGTTAATACCAGCTTCCCAGGATTTGCAGAGCTTGCCAATCAAATCGGTATGGCGATTGAGGTGCATAGCATCAGTAATGACAGCGACAATAATGATGATAAATAACGATGAGGCTTAATTTTTATTAAAGACGCGTTATAATAGGCGCTTACTTTAAATTTGTTTTTGCAATCGTTTGTAGCAATGTATGAGTGTCGCAGTTGGCATTGATACATTGCTTTTCTCTTTTATTGCTTTTATATTTTATTCATTCTTAATATTACGTTATCTTTTCGCCTAGTGCACTTAACATCTTTACCTTTTTAAAAGCTGAGTAAAAAGGGGTCAGAATGTACGTTGCGCCAAAAAGTTGTTTTGTCTTATGTCGTCCGAAACTAGTGTCAAAAAAGCAGTCACACCGATAAAAACCACCAGAAGTGGCATCATAACCGCGCTTATTGCCTTTTTTATCTGGGGTGGTTTTCCATTATATTTTAAGCAATTATCAAGCTATGATGCTACCGAGATTATCGGTCATCGTATTATCTGGACATTTTTATGTTTGTTGGTAGTGCTGGTAGTCACCAAACGTTGGCAGTGGATTGATACATTAAAGAAAAATCCCAGATGGATTGCCTTTAGCTTTATATCGGGGCTAATTATTGGTACCAATTGGCTCACATATGTGTGGGCGGTCAATCATGACCGCATCTTAGAGGCAAGCTTAGGGTATTTTATTGGTCCGCTCGTTGGCGTAGCCTTGTCAATGATACTGTTCAAAGAACGCCTACGTACGCTACAATGGGTAGCGATTGGATTTGCGCTACTATCTGTAGTCATTCAAGTGGTGATGATTGGCAGCTTGCCTTGGATATCCTTAATACTGGCATTTAGTTTTAGCACGTATGGAACCATTCAGCGGCAAACGCCATTGACTGCTGTTGATGCTATGTTCGTTGAAACGGCAATGCTGGTGCCCATTTGTCTATGGTGGTTTTGGCAAGCGGATGTGGTGAGCAGCCAGTTAAGTTTCTGGCTGACCTCAAATATCTGGCTACTGATGCTGGCAGGTCCGATTACCTTGATACCGTTGTTATTGTTTAATAAATCAACCAAGCTGGTTGCTTATAGTATTCTTAGCTTTATGAATTATTTAACCCCGACATTTATTTTCTTTTTAGCCGTATTTTATTATAACGAGCCTTTTGACTTACATCGCCTTGCAGTATTTGGCTTAATTTGGCTAGGATTATTATTGTTTAGCATTGACTTATGGCGTCATCGTCCTAGTAAACAGCTCAAGGCGGCAAATTTGCAGACTAATAATTCATAAGAAATCATATTCTATAGCAAAGATAATATTTTAATTAAAATATACAGTAAACAAGGATGCGAGCATGTTCAATACCCAATCTGATGTGGTATTTGTCAAAGGCTTAAAGGTAGAGGCGGTGATAGGGGTCTATGATTGGGAGCGCGCTATCAATCAGCCGATACTTATTGATATTGCCCTTGAAACAGATATCAGTAAAGCGGCTCTGTCTGATGATGTGAATGATGCGCTCAATTATAAAGCAGTTTGTGATGATGTCAGTGCTTGGTGTAAAGAGATTAAGGCTGAGTTGCTTGAGCATTTAGCGGGGCAACTTGCAGATAGGCTGATTGCAAACTATTCTTGCAAAACCGTGACGTTAAGTGTAGCAAAACCGACTGCTATCGCACAGGCGGATGCGGTTGGGGTGCAAATCACCCGCCATGCTCCAGCTGCCAAAAGTCAAAACGATGCATTGCAAGACGATACAGTGCCAGCGACCGATAAAACGTCTTCTGACGTCTAAGGCAATGCATAATAAGATACAAAACATGATGCAGGAACAATCATTGCCGATAGATATTGCAACGCTAACTCAATCTGAGCCTAATGATTTACAGGCACAGATGGTAACGGCAGTTATTCTTGCATTGGGTAGTAATCATTGCGCCGCAGAGTACTTACCGCGTGTGCGTGAAAAACTTACCACCCTTGGCACGTTAGAATGCTCTGTTGCCTTTCAAAATCCAGATTTTACAGCGACCAAAGAGCAGCCAAAACCTGATTATATTAATCAATGTATTTATCTAGAGTTAGGCTCAGCAATGAGCTTGCAGCAATTGCAGCAGCTATTTAAATTATTTGAAGGTGAATGTCATAGAGTCCGTGAATCGGTATCTATCTTGCCTGCGTTATCTCAAGCCGAGTTAGCTAAAACCCAATTGCCACCAAACACATGGCGGCAAGTAACAATGGATATTGACATTTTATTGGTAAGATTAGAGCCTAGCCAATTAAATGACAGTATTCAGCAAGACAATGATAGTTGGCTAGTAATGGCAGATCGCTATCCCTTTAAAGCGCATGAATATGCAGGGATAACGGCGCTCATTGCGAAAAAAGGCTTATTTTAGTTCAGTATCAGTATGCTCTGCGTTAATTTCTAAATGATTTAAATCACTGACATTTCAATCACTGATATTTAAGTCACTTCGACCAATCACATCGATGTCTTCTAAACACAACTTATCATACTCTTTTTTGCAAAAGGTAGGATCAATTTTGCACATGGCTTCTTGCAATTGATCAAGGCGGTTTTCTGATTGCTGAATATGTTCAAGCATTTTAGCAAAGGCTTCAGCAACAGGATCTTGTGAATAAGGGTCAATACCATAGGCTTGAAAAGCAGTTTCTCGTGACGTAGGACGTTTAGTTTCGGCTTCTATTTGACTGTCTAATGATACCTCTTCTTTTTTCGCTACTGCCTTATCCGTGCTACTCGTAAGTGGATTGCCTTTTTCATCATGATGCTCTGATATCATGCGTGCCGCGCTACCCACCATCGTTGCGCCTGCTGGCACCGCTTTTACCACGACTGCGTTTGAGCCGATTTTAGCGCCTTTACCGACCGTAAACGGTCCTAAAACTTTAGCCCCAGCACCAACAATCACGCCATCTTCAAGGGTAGGATGGCGCTTGCCATTATTCCATGAAACACCGCCTAACGTTACGCCATGATATAGGGTTACGTCATTACCAATTTCAGCGGTCTCACCAATGACCACACCGACGCCATGATCGATAAAGAAACGGCGACCAATTTTGGCAGCTGGGTGTATCTCGATGCCAGTGATGATGCGTGAAACGTAAGAGATAGCACGAGCCGCAAACTTTTGATTATTCTGCCATAGACAGTGGGCACCGCGATGCAAAATCAAAGCATGAATACCCGGATAGGTTAGCAAAACCTCCATACTATTGCGTGCAGCAGGGTCACGTGTAAAGACCGCATCAATATCTTCTTTTAGGTCTTTGGTAATATGGCTTAGGGATTTGAATAAGGCGGTTGGCAATGACATAAAGCGTCCTATCGTATTTTCGATTCCAATCGCTTTAGTTATAGCAGTTTTGTATCATAAAATATAGCGATGAGTTATAAATAAAAACAACTTGGAAGGTAAGATTAAGAAAGTGACAATAAATTTTTAACCATGTGACAGCCGCTTCTGCTTGCCGTACTGCCACATAGATTCCGTCTGTACGGCAATATTTAGCTGTTACTGGTCGTATATTTTAACAGCTCAACAACTTGCTCAGGGGTCTGCGCCCATGCCATTGCAGCCGCGTCCACTTCTTTGAGTGGATGAATAATATCTTCAGCGTGCAGCGTAATATAGGGTTTCCCTAAAGCTGCGCAACAACCGGCGTCAAATGCAGCATTCCACTGCTTATATTTATCACCAAAACGTATAATAGCAATGTCGCATTTTTGGATTAAGTTTTTGGTACGAATGGCGTTGACCTTTGATGATTTATGATCGCGCCAAAACCCATTGTCGTCTTTACCTAGGACATCACCGGCCGCGTCGCTGGCTTCGTGCTCAGTAACGGCTGAGGTAAACTTAATATCCAAATTATGGTCTTTTGCCCCTTGCATAATCTTTTGACGCCAATCGGTGTGTATTTCTCCAGATAAATAAACAGTCCAACTCATGATTAATTCCTTGTTAGTATTGGATGATGAACAACTGCGAGCTAGCAATTGCTGGTATTAAAACGCTATAGAAAATCAATGCGGTACGAAATAATAATTATCGAATGCTAGGTATAGCGCAGGACAGTATATCAGGCATCGCGGATAATACAAAAAGATGAGGATTTTAGCGTTAGTCTTTTAACAGTTTCGCTATTAAAGCACTAAGCAACTGATACTCTTTTTGATCTAGCTGAATACGTGAGCCAAGCCGTGATAAACGTAAGGGAAGGGCTCTGAGATGATCACTATCTGCAAGACCGCGCTCAACCATCAACTGAGTAACACGCGTGGTTAATTGTTGCAACTGCTGCTGGGTAATTGCCGGCTCATCCCATTGTTGACGAACATAGGTATTTAACATGGGCGATATATCAGTAGCTAAGGCTTCATCATCTTTATTATCCGTGATATTAGAACTGTTTTTATCAGCAGAAATATGAGTCTGCGCATAAGCAAAAATAAAGCTGGCAATAACTTGCACGGCTGAGGCAACATTCAGCACCGGATAATCAGGATTGGCATCGATTTGAATATGATAATCTGCATATGCCAATTCTTCATTGGTCAAACCGCGATCTTCACGACCAAACAAAATAGCAATATTGGGCGCGGTATCCATGCTATTTTGCTCGTTAATCGCCTTTTGATTATCAATAAAGTCCAGCATGATTTTGGCGGCTTGCGTGGGCGTCACCACAGGACGCGGCATGTGACGGCTGCGGCTACTGGCCGCAAAAACCAGTTGGCAATCTGCAATAGCCGTCTCTAACGTTGGGGCTATGAGTGCTGATGATAATAATTCACTGCCACCTGCTGCATGAGCAATACTGGTGTCATCGATTGGTAATTTAGGGTCAACGACCGTTAGCCGTGATAAGCCCATGGTGTGCATTGCGCGTGCGGCTGAACCAATATTGGCAGGTAAAGTGGTGTTTATCATCACCACTTGCAGACAAGATAAATAATTTGGAATGGTTGGTGCTAAGGTAGAAACTGGTTGTGAATTGATCGTCATTAGGGTTCCATTCTTCGGTTAATCTCTTTTTCAGCCTGCTCTAGAGCGGTTGATAGGGTATTGATTAGGGCAATTTGAGCATGGATAGTATTGTCGCGGCAAGACTCTTGCAATTGTCCACTCAATACCATCACTGTTGTTGTACCTAAGTTGGCACTGGCGCCCTTTAACGCATGAGCTGCCTCAAAACCCGCTGCATTATCATTATTTGCTAGAGCGTGACGTAACGTAATGATGCGCTGCTTACTGTCGTTAAAATAAATCTGAATAAGATCTAAGAAGTCTTCTTCAAGCAAGTCGCGCATGTCTTCAAATTGCTCATCGTTAATGATGTCATCATCAGCCATACTGTTCATATTTTTGTTATTGTCATTCGTATTGTCCATGATGGCATGTCCAAAAAATAAAGGGTGGTAAAAGTATCATGTATAGTCAACTGCTGACGGCAATGAAACGGCTAGCTATAATGTAAATGCAGATTTTCAGTGCTAATCATACTTCTTAACTGTTGTAGATTATCATCATTAGGGTAGATACGCCAATGCTCAGACAGTCCAACATTAGCGATAGCATAGTCCGCATAGATACTTAATCCCAGTGGGATACAGTTATCATTCAGAGTGGTACTGGTATTGCTAAGCGCGTTATTGGTAAAGCCTTGATTTAATTCGCTATCTAACGCCATCAAATCATTGCCATCTTCGTCATATAAGCTACCGCCTATGGTAGCGTCATAATCACCAAAGTTTCCGGTATTAATAGTGTTATTTTGATCCTCTTGCTCATTATCATAAGACAGCTTGGGTGCTGGAATAATACTGGCTTGCGCGGATTTGAGCAAAGGTTGCATACGCGTCAGCAAGTCGATGTCACTACTATGGATTTTAATACTGATTTTTTTGAGCCATCTTAGGCGTGCATCGATTATACTCATTGCGTTATCAAGTCGAGCAAACAGGCGCCCGTCACGCTCACGAATACTGCCTTTGATAATCACTACTTCATCAACTTTGAGTTGTTCTTTAACCCGATTAAAGCGCTCAGCATAGCAGCTGACCTCTAATCTTGACGTGCCATCGTCTAGGGTAATAACATTACGTGTGCCAAAATTGGCGATATCAATAATGAGACCAGCAAAGTAACAGCTACCGTTATAACCAGTATCAGCCAATTTATCCAGACGAGCACCTGAGGTATAACGCTTTAGCTCATCTAAGTATTCATTAATTGGATGACCTGTTAAATACAAGCCTAAGGTGTTTTTCTCCGCTTTTAGGCGGTGTTTGTCACCCCAAATCAGCTCTGGTGTCATAACCAGTGGCGGTGCAGCGACGACCCCATCTGTCTCACCGAACAAGTCCATCATGCCGATTTCGCGGTTTTGACGGTCTTGCTCCGCGGCTTGCACGGCACTTGGTAGCTGACTCATTAGCGCACCACGAATTTCGTACGCTTCATCAGCTGGCAAGTCAGGTCGCAGGGTGGCAGCGAAATCATCAAAACATCCCGCGTTTATCAGTCCCTCTAAAGTGCGTTTATTGACCTTTTTAATATCAACGCGGCGGCAAAAATCATATAAATCTTTAAACGGACCTTCGCGGCGGCGCGCATCGACGATAGATTCAACCGCACCTTCACCAACGCCTTTAATCGCGCCCAAGCCATAAATAATATTGGTCGGCTTATCAGCAACAAAATGCCATTCACTGCGATTTACCGATGGATTAACCACGGTTAAATCAAAGTTTTCACGGCAATCATTGATAAAGAACACCACGTTGTCCGTGTTATTCATATCGGAGGTCAGTACCGCTGCCATAAATTCAGCAGGATAGTATTGTTTTAGATACGCGGTCTGGTAAGCCAGAACACCATAAGCGGCAGAATGCGAGCGGTTAAAACCATAACCAGCGAACTTCTCCATCAAATCAAACACGCCACCGGATGTTACTTCATCAATACCTTGCGCAGTGGCACCAGTGACAAAAATATCGCGCTGCTTCGCCATCTCTTCAGGCTTTTTCTTACCCATAGCGCGGCGTAGCATATCAGCGCCGCCCAAGCTATAGCCTGCCATCACCTGAGATATTTGCATGACCTGTTCTTGATAGACAATAACGCCATTGGTATTTTCTAAAATTGGTTCAAGATTAGGATGGTCATAAATCACTTCTTCGCGACCATGCTTACGGTCGATATACATCTCTACCATGCCCGCATCTAGCGGGCCGGGACGATAGAGCGCGCACATGGCGATAACGTCTTCAATGTTAGTTGGCTGCAATTTTGCCAGATACTTTTTCATACCCATACTTTCAAGCTGAAAGACGGCAGTGGTTTTGGCATCTTGCAATAGCTTATAGGCCTTAGCATCATCTAACGGTAGGTCTTCTAACACCAACGCCTCTTTGCCTTCTTTTGCACGGCGCAGGTTGATATTTCTGACCGCCGCATCAATCACCGTCAAGTTACGCAGACCCAAAAAGTCAAACTTCACTAACCCAACTGCTTCGACATCATCTTTATCAAACTGGCTGACACGATGACCTTCGTCATCACAATAAATGGCGCTAAAATCGGTGATTTTATGCGGCGCAATCAATACACCGCCGGCATGTTTACCGACGTTCCGGCAAATGCCTTCAAGCTTAATCGCCATTTCCCACACTTCAGTGGCATCTTCATAATCCATATTATCGGGATTAGAGATTAAGTCTTTTAACTGCGGCTCTTGCTCAAGCGCTTGACTGAGTGTGATACCCGGTGTTTTGGGAATAAGCTTCGACATTTTGCTGGCAAGGAAGTAGGATTTACTTTGTGCTCGCGCTACATCTCGTACGACCGCTTTTGCTGCCATTGTACCAAAGGTAATGATTTGCGAGACCGCTTCTCGACCATAGGTCTGCGCCACATAATCAATGACGCGGTCGCGACCTTCAATACAAAAGTCAATATCGAAATCGGGCATGGATACCCGCTCAGGGTTTAAGAAGCGCTCAAATAATAAGTCATAGTGAATAGGGTCAAGGTCGGTAATATTGAGCGCATAGGCAACGAGCGAGCCTGCACCAGAACCACGACCAGGACCGACTGGTACGCCATTGGCTTTTGCCCAACGGATAAAGTCCATCACGATCAGGAAGTAGCCGGGGAAACCCATTGATAAGATAACTTTGAGCTCATATTCTAAACGTTCATCGTATCTTTGGCGGATATCACTCCAATTATCACTGCGCGCCTCAACTGGAAAGAGTTTGTCTAAACGATTTTGAAGCCCGCGCTGCGATTCTAAGCGAAAGAAAGATTCAGTCGTCTCACCTTCAGGTACTGGAAACTCTGGTAGTACATTAATGCCAAGCGTCAACGTTACATTACAGCGGCTTGCTAAGCGCAAGGTATTGTCGATAACCTGCGGGATATCAGCAAATAGCTGCTGCATTTGTGCTTGGGTTTTTAGATACTGCTCATCAGAATAAGTTTGCGGACGATTTTGGTCGGCAAGTACATAAGATCCAGCAATACAAACCCGCGCTTCATGCGCATCAAAATCATCCTGCTCTAAAAACCGCACGTCATTGTGGGCAATGATAGGAATATGATGCTTAGCACCTGAATGAATAGCAGCTTTAATAAAGGCGTCTTCACCCGTACGATTGGTACGCTTAATTGCAAAATATAAACGGTCATTAAACTGCGCTTGCCACTCGCTAAGCAGCTCTTCCGCCTTTTCTGGCATCGAGCCAACCAATGCTTGTCCAACATCTGATTTTTCAGTAAATAAGACAATGACACCTGCCGCGTGCTCTAAAATATGGCTGCGTTTAATAACAGGAGTACCATGGTTGGTAGGGTCAGCACGACCTTCGGTAAAGCCAAGCGACACGATGCGGGTGATGTTTTGATAGCCCTCGTTATTCATCGCAAGTAACGTCAAGCGCGAGTCTTCATTGTCCATGATGACTTCACTGCCGATAATGGGCTTGATACCTGCACCTAAACAGGCACGATAGAATTTTACCGTCGCATACAAGTTGGATAAATCGGTCAATGCAAGGGCGCGTTGATTGTCCTTCGCCGCCGCCTTAATCAACGGTTTAATACGGACGATAGAATCGGTAATGGAATATTCGCTGTGGATGCCAAGGTGTACAAATGCCATAGAAGACTCTTACGGATGCAAACAAAAGGGGGATAAGATGTCAATATCAAAATATATGTATAGAAAAATTGCAAGTTATTAACTGATAATCCATTAATTGCTAATAACTTAAGCCTCTATACAAACAAAAATAAGGCATTAATAGCCTTATTTTTTAATCTTAATAGTAGCTGATAATCATAGCATTATTTGCCGATATCAGCCACTTATTCAATGCTGTCTGTCTGAGTATGGCAGTTTAAGAGGTCATTATAAGTGCAATCAATATAAGCGCAATCAAATCCATGGAAGCAGTAAGATTTTAGTCCAACCAACCCGTTTAACGCATCGCATAAATATAGAGTACCAACCACACCATGCTAATCGCGCGACTGACGGTCGAGTAACCTTGCCTGAGCGTGAACCACGCAAAAATAATAGGTATGAGAAAAATACCGATTCCGAGCAGGAAACTGACTTGCTTTTGAGCGGGATTAATTGCTTGTATTGGAAGCGTCGGCAGGCGAGTAGAAGAAAGGATGTTAGTGTCATCCCGTGGCTGCGGTTGATTTTGGTTTTTAAGCTGCGCATGCGCCTGATAAGAAGAGTAAGACAATCCGCTACCGGGAACACCGACTGTCCCGCGCGTGCCTTTTTTACCGATGTTCACTGTCGCGCCACGTTTCCCAACAGAGATGCTAGACACCCCTTTTTTGGTCAAATTGATACGCATACCTGGTGCAATTTTAATGCTTTTTCTAAATCTAAAGCCCATGATGGTTGATCGCTTCTTTAATGGTTTAACACTTCTCTATTGGTAATGGGTCGTCTATATAAAGCTAATGATGCAACATAAGGTTGGCTTAAAAGAGGTGGATCCTAAGCCAAAGTTATTACTAGATAGTGATTTTTTTGGAAAGATAAAGTTGTATTAATCAATAGCATGAAAATTAACATAGTGACGAGATATACGTCATCACTATCGCTTAAATGATTTATTTTTAATAAAGCCATTTAAGCGACAGCATTTAAGGTATATAGGACAACAGAGCTAGCTCGGATCTAATAACTCAATCCAATGCTTTACAGGTAAGGTAGAGCGACTGCCTAAGTGTAGCTGGCAACCAACGTTGGCGGTGACGATTTGTTCTGGATTATCAATGGTTAAGTCAGCCAGCTTATTAGTCAGTAGTTTTTGGCTCATCTCAGGCTGAAGGATGGAATAGGTACCGGCAGAGCCACAGCATATATGCTTGTCCTTGGTGCGAGTCAAAGTGATACCTGCTTGTTGTAGGATTTGCTCAACATGACCGCCCAATTGCTGCGCATGTTGTAATGAGCAAGGGCAATGCACAGCCGTTTTACGTCCTTTATCTTGCAATTCCAGCTGACTTAAATCTTCTTTTATTAATACTTCAGTAAGATCTTTAGTAAGCTCGCTGACGCGATGAGCTTTGGCAGCATATTCGTTATCATGTTTCAGTTTTTCGCCATATTCTTTAACCATCGAGCCGCACCCTGAAGCGCTAATAACAATGGCTTCCACACCAGTTTCTATATAAGGCCACCACGCGTCAATATTACGGCGCATAAATCCTAGCCCTTCTTCATGCGCAGTCATATGATAACTGACTGCGCCACAGCAGCCGGCATCTGGTGCGGTGAACAAGCTGATACCTAATTTATCAAGGACACGGGCTGCCACAATATTGGTATTAGGCGTGGCTGACGGTTGGGCGCATCCGGCAAGTACTAGCATGCGGCGCGTTTGCTGCTGCTTTGGCAGTGCAAGCTTGGCTTGTCTGAGAGGCACTTGAGCTTTTAGGGTACTTGGTAGTAGCGGTCGTACCGATTGCCCTAAGCGTAATAAGAAGCCGAAGCGACGTGAGTAGGGCAGCACTTTACGAATCAGCCAGCGCAGCAGTTTTTGTTGCAACGGACGCTCTACTTGCTTCTCCATGATATCGCGACCAATTTCAGCCAAGCGTCCATATTTTACGCCAGAGGGGCAGGTGGTCTCACAGCTGCGACAGGTCAGACAACGGTCTAAATGCGTCTGTGTTTTTTCGCTGACATCACCAGTCTCAAGCATTTGTTTCATTAGATAAATACGTCCGCGTGGACCATCACGCTCATCACCCAACTCTTGATAAGTGGGGCAAGTAGCATTACAAAAGCCGCAATGGACACAGCTGCGCAAAATGGCATCTGCTTCTTTAATGTCTGGATGCTCCAGATACTTCACATTAATTTGGGTACGCATAATGATTTCCTATTACATCCAGCTGTAGAGACGACCGGGATTAAAAATACCTTGCGGATCAAAGGCGTGCTTTAACCGCTGGTGCAATTGTCTTAGGGCTGTCGGCTGAGTATGAAAAACGTCTTGCAACCTGTCGCCGCCACGATATAGGCTGACTTGACCACCTGCGCTTGTAGCAAGTACTTCTAATTCAGCAGCCACAAAATCACCGCGTAGCCAACGTTGGCTGCCACCCCAATCAATCAGCCATTCTGCTTCTGGCAAAAAGTGTGGCGCATTGCTATTAACTGAGAAACGCCATAAAGGCATATCATCAGCAAAGTAAGCTAATTGCTGCTCACGTAATTGGTTCCACAAATCAGTTCCGTTTTCTAATATGCTGCCTTGCCATTGAGTAATAGTGCTATCAACAGCACTGCGTGCGCCTTCTATGCGCAGATATAAATGATTGTCGAACCAACAAGCAGCGGTTAATGGTTTGGCTTGCCCTGCCAGACGATTCATTGTTTCAATGGCTTGCGGTGAGCTCATTTCTTGCTTAAGGGTCATGCTAACTGCCGGTTTTGGCATGATTTTTAGACTGACTTCGCTAATGACACCTAATGTGCCCATTGCGCCGGCCTGCATACGAGAGACATCATACCCAGCGACATTCTTCATCACTTGACCACCAAATCGTAATTCTTCGGCACGACCATTTATCAAGCGACTACCCAGTACATGGTCTCTTATTGAGCCATTCCACGGTCGCCCGGGTCCTGATAAATGGCACGCTAATGTCCCGCCTAAGGTCGCCCGTCCATCAAATAATGGTGGCTCAAATGCCAATCTTTGATTATGCTCAGCTAGAGCTGCATTAATATCGACTAAAGGCGTCCCAGCGCGTGCAGTTAATACCAGCTCAATCGGCTCATAACTAACGATGCCAGTGTGCTCGGCAATACTAAGCGGTTCGCCCTCAATTTGACGACCCATAAAGTTCTTACTACCACCGCCAACAATACGTAACTTAGTGCCATCATTACTGGCTTGCTTTACCTGTTCAATCAGCTGTTGACTGATGTCCTTCATGCGAGCTCTCCCTGCTGGTGTGAATGTTGAGGCGCTGACTTTGAATTTCCGCCCTCAAGCGTGCGATATTCTTGGCAGCGCTTAAGGACAGGGATACCTTTACCCGGATTTAAGGTACCAACTGGATCAAAAGCATATTTAATCGCATGAAATTGACACAGCTCTTGCTCGTTAAATTGCACGCTCATTTGGCGCAGTTTTTCGACGCCAACGCCGTGCTCGCCAGTGATACAGCCACCTACTGCCACGCACAGTTCAAGGATACGCCCGCCAAACTCCTCGGTTCTTTCAAGCTCGCCTGGCATATTGGCATCAAATAAAATCAGCGGATGTAAATTACCATCACCGGCATGAAATACATTCGCCACTTTTAAGCCGTACTCTGCTGAAAGCCGTTGCATCTCCGTCAATACATGGGCAAGTTGGCTACGCGGAATGGTGCCATCCATACAATAATAATCTGGCGAAATTCGACCGACAGCGGGGAATGCAGACTTGCGACCCTTCCACAATAGCGCGCGCTCCGCCTCAGTTTGCGATACGCGAGTAGTAATAGCACCAAGTTCAATAAACAGCTGCTCAACCTCACGAATCTGCTCGTCAACCTCAGCGACTGTGCCATCAAGCTCACACAGTAGCAGTGCCTCAGCGTCAGTTGGATAGCCTGCATGAGCAAATGCTTCTGCTGCTATAATGGCAAGACTGTCCATCATTTCAAGCCCAGCGGGGATGATACCTTTTGCAATTACCGCGCCGACTGCATCACCTGCGGTTTGTACATCAGAAAATGCTGCCATGATGACTTGTGCCTTTTCAGGGCTGGGTAACAGCTTGACCGTTACTTCTGTAACAATACCCAGTAACCCTTCTGAACCAGTAATCAATGCCATTAAATCAAAACCGTTGCTATCTAGCCCCTCACTACCAATGCTAATTAAATCACCTTCAACTGTGACCATTTCTACTTTTAATAAGTTATGAACCGTCAGCCCATATTTTAAACAATGGACACCGCCTGAGTTTTCAGCGACATTACCGCCTATGGTGCACGCAATTTGGGAGGAAGGATCAGGACCATAATATAAGCCATATGCACTTGCTGCCTCGCTAATCGCAAGATTACGTACGCCAGGTTGCAGGCGTGCCATACGGGCAAGAGGGTCGATATCGAGGATATGTTTAAAGCGCGACAAGACTAATAATACACCATCAGGATTGGGCATCGCACCGGCACATAGCCCTGTCCCCGCACCGCGCGCGACCACCGGAATCTGATAACGGTGGCAGATACGCATCACTTCTTGCACTTGCGCTACCGTATCGGGCAATACTACGATTAGCGGCATATCGCAATATACAGACAGCCCATCACACTCGAACGGTTTTTGCGTTTCTTCATCGCTAATCACGTATTCCGGCTTAATAAAAGCGCGAAACATATGCACGAGTGCCGATTTATCCGGTCTTTCGCTCTGGTTCATACCGCTGCTCTCCCTAGCTTATATGGTGTATATAACTGAAATTTATCGTTATTATAAAAATAATGCCACTTTTAACGCCTATAGTCCATTAGTAATGAGACAAGTTGACTCGATTTTCTCATTAATAACCATTAAATAGAGTCAATAATTAATGAGCTATTAATTAACTGCTGTTTAATTGCCATTTAACTATTGTCTAACCGTTGTCTAAAATAAAAAGTGTCACCTCAATGTTGGGGTAACACTTCTTTGAAGTTAATATCAATTTTTAAATCATTATCAGTTTTTAAGTTGTTAGTGAAATTTTCAAAATTAATAGCCAACCACAGCGGCATCAACAATGCGCGGATCTGACGAACCATAGACGCCATTTGGAGTAATCATAATGGATTGAGTTGAGCCCATGGCTTCTTGGGCGCTCACTTTATGTCCCATTGATTCAAGTTTTCTAATGGTATCAATATTTAATGCTTTTTCGATACGAATTTCATCCGGTAACCATTGATCGTGAATACGTGGTGCGTGCGTAGCTTCAGCAATATTCATGTCATGGTCAATAACGTTTGAGATAACTTGCGTAACCGTGGTAATAATGCGGCTACCACCGGGGCTGCCCGTCACGATATAAGGCTTTTTGTCTTTAAATACGAAGGTTGGGCTCATAGAAGACAAGGGACGCTTATCTGCAGCAACGGCATTGGCTTCACCGCCAAGGAGACCGTAACCATTGGGTACACCCGGTTTGGCAGAAAAGTCATCCATCTCATTATTGAGTAAAATACCCGTGCCTTCAGCGACCAATCCAGTGCCATAAGAGAAATTCAAAGTATAAGTGTTTGACACCGCGTTACCGTCTTTATCTACAATAGAAAAATGGGTGGTTTGATCACTTTCATACGGTAATGGATTATTGGCTTTAATGGTTGCAGCAGGCGTGGCTTTATTGGGGTTGATTAAGTTGCGTAACTTATCTGCATATGGTCGCGCTGTCAGCCCTTTTACTGGTACGTTAATAAAGTCTGAATCCCCTAAATATTCTGCGCGGTCAGCATAAGCCAGTTGCATTGCCTCACTCATCAGGTGAATGGTCTGCGCGCTATTATGACCATAATCTTTTAATGGATAGCCCTCTAAAATATTTAAAATCTGCACAATATGAATACCGCCAGAGGACGGAGGTGGCATAGAAACAATCTCATAACCACGATAATTACCCTTAACGGGTTCTCGCGCAATGGCTTTATAATTTGCCAAATCTTGTAAGCTCATGCTGCCGCCTGCGTCATTGACTGCCTTAACCAGCTTACGCGCGGTTTCCCCTTTATAAAATCCAGCTTCACCTTTGGCGGCAATCAGCTTTAGCGAGCGGGCAAGCTCTGGCTGTTTTAAGCGCTCACCAGGCTGATAAGCACTGCCATCAGGTTTAAAAAATATCTTTTTGGTGCTTGACCATTTTTGCAAACGTGGACTAAGCGCTTCTAATGATTCGGTTAAGCCGGGAGTGACGATAATGCCTTTTTCTGCCAAGGCAATCGCTGGTGCCATAACCGCGCCGCGACTCATCGTGCCATGCTCTTCCAAGGCTTTTAATAATCCTGCGACCGTCCCAGGTACACCAACCGCTAAGCCATGATAGCGAGACAAATCACTTACCGCGTTACCGTCTTTATCAAGGTACATGTCGCGCGAGGCACTGTTTGGCGCTTTTTCACGATAATCAAGGGCCACCGTTTTGCCTTTTTTGGCATCATAAATCATCATAAAACCGCCGCCGCCAATATTACCGGCACGCGGCAGTGTGACTGCTAAGGCAAAGCCAACCGCTACAGCAGCATCAACAGCATTACCGCCTTGCTTTAAAATCTGTAATCCCACGTCAGAGGCAATGGCTTCTTGGCTTGCGACCATGCCATTCTTCGCCCATAGTGGGTGCTGAATAGCATCATTTGAAAAGATAGCTTGGTCGGCTTTAGCAGGGGTCGTAATAGGTGCTAAACCTAGGCTAGGCGTATTTTTTACACTATTGGACGTGGTACGAGTAACGCGCTGGGTTTCAGTTATGACCGTTGGCGCGTCCTTCATGATAGCGAGATTGATGGCGCTAGTATTGATAGCACTGGCATTTATAGTGTTGTTATGAAGCGGCTGCTTACTAGGCTCAAGCGCATGTGCAGATACGGATACCAAAAAGCTGCTACTTATCAGTAATATCGCAGCTTTGATGGTGGTTTTATTTTTAGGATGAATTTGACTAGCATCTTGCTGAGTTTTTGATAATACAGTTAGCATCGCAAATTCCTTTTTACGAGTTGAGGAAGAAGTCGAGTAATGACTGCCCATAATAGTAAGGGATAAGCACACTATTAAATATTAAACTTTTGTTGCTCGGATGATTTTAGCAAAAATGCTGGCAAAGGACTACTGGCAAAGGAATATAAGAAATGCCTATGAAAAAGCACTACAAAAACAGCATCGAAAGAGTATCGAAACAGTTATGAATAACAACCCTTTAATCTATTGAAACTAAAAAAAGACGCATCACGATGGATGCGCCTTACTTATAAACAACTTGATAACTAATTTTAATGCTTAATTCATTATCTATTTAATGCTGTTTCCACATTACATGTTTTTTTGATAATTACTATTGGCTGTACGGTTTTGCATATGTTGGCGACCTTTAGCTTGGCGCTCTGACTTTAGCTGTGCCATTTTGGTGCGCTGTTCAGGCGTTAATACTTGAGAAATAGCATGTTGAGTTTGAACCCGCTCAATAAAGCGTTGCTTGGTTTTTGCCGCTTCCTGATCAGCTAAACGATTTAGCGTTGTGTTATTTAAAGTTTTACTGTCTGTTAAGGTTTGAATTTGTTTCTGCATTTGCTCACGTTCTGCTTTATAGTCGCCACGTTTGTCTTTTTGTGCGCCATACTTTTCTTGCATAATCGCTTTGATTTGCGCGTCTTGCGTGGCGGTCAAATTAAGCTGTGAGTAAGGGTTGTGTGCGCCCGTTCTATGTTGTTTTTGTGTGCTGCTTTGCGTTGCAGTGTCGGTTGCTGGGCTAGCAGCATTAGCGCCGGCAGTGATAGCAAAGATACTTGATGCTGCAATTACAGTGCTCATTAATAATTTTTTCATTATTTTCCCTTATTGTTTTTAACGTAGTTGTTTTCGTGGTTTAAAACTTGTTGATCATCTTATCAGGGCAATAATTTATATGCCGCTGTTGATAGGTTCTATAATAGGACAGGATGAGGTTACAAACATTTATGAAACTTTAAGAAAGGTAACGTTTGTGGCGCTACGTACCGGACGTGCCTGATAATGAGCATATAAAGTGTGAACTATTAACCGATTAGGTCATAACGCTTTAACATAATAAGTAAGGAATAAAGGATAAGTGATGCCAAATATTTTGCTCGGTGATGATGACGAAGAGTTAACTCAGTTATTACAAGAATATCTGCACAATCATGGTATTCAGTGCGACTGTGTTCATGACGGTGAGGCAGTCATGCAGTGCTTAAAATCGATGTCGACTGATACAGGCAGTCATGATATCGGCGCTTATGATTTACTGGTGTTAGACATTATGATGCCAAAGATGGATGGATTAAGTGTGCTGCGTCAATTGCCTGCTATTAGTGATATTCCGGTGATTATGCTAACGGCAAAAGGGGAGGAGATTGACCGCATTATTGGGTTGGAGCTGGGCGCAGATGATTACATTACCAAGCCGTGCAATCCGCGCGAGCTGCTGGCACGTATTAATGCTGTGATTAAACGCACCACTGCTGCCGTATCAGAGCACACGCCACTACCTGAGAGCCGCTTGCATCTCGACCAGACTCAGCGTATCTGTCAAATTGATGGTATTACCCTACAAGTTACCGGTACAGAGTTTGATTTACTGGTGGCATTATTAAGACAAAAAGGAGAGGTAGTCAGTAAGGCGTGGCTATCAGAGCATGTTCTACAGCGTGAGCTACAACCATTTGATCGTAGCCTCGATGTGCATGTGTCGCGCCTACGCAAAAAAATGCAGCCTTTCCACGATGAGCCAATCAAAGCCATCCGTGGTAAAGGCTATCAGTTGGTATTATGATAAAAAACACTATGACCACTAATGCTGCGCCACACAATACTATAAAAAAATCACGTTTTCATATACCGGTTACTTTATTTTGGCGGCTGTTTTTAAGCTTGCTATTCATGATTTTGATTACTTCGCTGATATCCATTGTTGGGGAACGCTGGCTTAATGAGCAAGAGCTGGCAACGCGTATGGATAGCCAAATCGAGAAGTTGTTGTCTAAACGAGAAGTCTTAATCATAGCCTTACAAGCTGGTGATATGACAGCGGTTAAACGACTGTATGCAGATGATCGTCGGGTTATGAATCAGATTAGAGTCTACGATGAGCAAGGTGCAATTATTTATCCACGCTATCGTTATCAAGAAGGAATGCCAAGCGGTCACAATAAAAATCGTTTAAAGGAACGACCAGCCATTAATTCAGCAGATAATCAGCGTTTGACTAGTGATAATTTGACTGATGATAGTTTGAATGATGATAAATCTAATAGCAATGAGTCAGATTACAGTCGATTTAGCGATAAGGCACGTGCCAGTAAAAACCCTTATGACATATATAGCCTAAGTAATAGTGATGGTAATAATCCATATGCAAAACCTTCACTACTTGATGATATTTTGCAGCCAATGCCCCCGCATAAAGCCATTGCCGATGTAGACAGTCGCCCCGAATTGGCTGAAATGACTGTGACTTTACCTAATGGCGAAACAGCTATTATTCAGCTTCGCCCGCACCTGCTGTTTAAAGACGTGTTAGAGCTACAGCGAGGACATTTTACTTTACGCTTGTCTCTTATTTTACTGTTTAGTATTTTAGTTTGCTACTGGCTAAGCAGAACGATGTCCAAGCGTATTTTGCGGGTTCAGCACAGTATTCGCCGTATGCTTGAGGGTGATTATCAAGCCAATCCTGACTTATCCCATCTTGGTAGCGATGAGATAGGGCTATTAGCAAAAGATGTCGCACAGTTATCAACACGTTTGGCTGCCAGTGAGCTGGCACGGAAGCAGATGCTGAGCGATATCTCGCACGAACTGCGCTCACCGCTGGCACGACTTGATGTTGCTACAGAATTGACCCGTGATTTTGCACCTAATGCCAGCCGATACTTGGATCGCATTGATAAAGAGTCGGCGCGTATGAATGAGCTGATTGAACAAATTATTCGCATTCAATCTCTGCAAATGCAGCAATATACTATGGATGATAGAGAAGGCGAGTCCGTTGATATTGCAGAGATAATGAGTGAGATTGGACAAGATGTGTGCTTTGAGTTTCAGCATAAACAAGTGCGGTGGCAATGGAGTCCGCCTACCGCTCCGTTTATTATTACTGGCAATCAAGAACAGTTATATAGCGCCCTTGAAAATGTGATTCGTAATGCCTTTATGCACACGCCCGCAGGCTCGACCGTCACCGCTACCATTAAACAAGTACCGTTGACGAAAACCAAGTCAGGCATACAGATAACTATCAGCGATGAAGGTGGCGGCGTGGCTGAACAAGATTTAGAACGTATCTTTCAGCCCTTTGTTCGGCTTGATTCCGCTCGCCACAGACAAACAGGTGGCTATGGTCTGGGTTTAGCGATTGTACACGCGGTAATTATGGCGCATCAAGGTCAGCTTGAAGTGCATAATAGCGAACCTAATGCTCAGGGCGTTAAAGGCTTGGTTGTAAACATAAGCTTGGCAATATAATTATACTTTTGCCTTTACTCTTTGACCTTATCCTCTACTGTACTCGGGCTTTCTTCTTGGCTCATAGTGACTTGCGGATAGTGTGACGCCATGCGATCATTGGCTTCTTGTACGGCTTTTTCAACCAAAGTATAGTCCGAATGCCGCACATCGTGCCCACTCATGTAGTTAATGACCAGCTCAGCGATATTTTGGGCATGATCGCCAATCCTCTCCAGCGCCCGCAACACCCACATCACATTAATCACTTTGGAGACGTGCCGCGAGTCCTCCATAATATAAGTCATTAGTGCCCGCAGTGCAGATTGGTATTCAGCATTAACCACATCATCATTACGAATGACTTCAAACGCTTGCTCAGCATTGGATTGGCTAAAGCAATCAAGGGCATTGTGCAGCATGAGTCGCACATGATTGCCTAAGTGTTGTACTTCAGCATAGCCGTAAGGTGTATGGCTTTGCGCAATTATTTTTAATGCCATTTGTGCCATTTTGACCGCTTCATCGCCAATACGCTCTAGATCGACCACGCCTTTACTGATTGCCATAACCAAGCGCAAATCACTGGCAGTCGGTTGCCGTTTTGCTACCAATAATAAAATATGTTCGTCAAGCTCAATTTCCATACGATTGATATCAAAATCCATATCAATGACTTCTTGCGCCAGTACCGCATCTTTATCAGTTAGCGCGTGAATGGCTTTTGTCACTTGACTGGCAGCACTATCACCCATGTATAAAAATAAGCGGATGGCTTCATCAAGGTCTTGGTCAAAGCTTTTAGACGTATGTTTATCATTTTGCATCAAGGGTACTCCATAATATCAAAATATTGGGCGCATCATGCAGCGGATTTGAATAGTAATGTCTAATCTAAAACGCTTAATTAAATCGTATGTTTTGCCATTTTTTACAACCATGTAAAAGATGGTTTTTAGCCATATTTTTAGCAGCATTTTCATCATAATGCGCTTAGCCATAACGACCAGTAATATAGTCTTCAGTCGCTTTTTGGGCAGGGTTGGTAAAGACTTGATCGGTCTCGCCCATCTCAATCATATCGCCCAAATACATATAAACAGTGTAGTCAGACACCCGCGCGGCTTGTTGCATGTTATGGGTCACGATGGCGATGGTGTAGTCTTTTTTTAAATCTTCAATTAAGTCTTCAATCGCGCCGGTCGATATAGGGTCAAGTGCTGAAGTTGGCTCATCTAGCAATAATACTTCAGGTTTAGTCGCTACGCTACGCGCGATACACAAGCGCTGTTGCTGTCCGCCTGATAAAGATAAGCCCGATGCTTTTAACTTGTCTTTCACTTCTGGCCACAATGCCGATTTTTTGAGTGCCCATTCGACGCGATTATCCAGTTCTGCCTTGCTCAGCTTTTCATACAAGCGCACGCCAAACGCAACATTGTCATAAATAGACATCGGGAAAGGGGTTGGCTTTTGAAACACCATGCCCACTTGCGCCCGTAATAAATTAACGTCGATGTCTTTGCCTAAGATATTATTGCCATCAAGATTAATATTGCCTTCAGCGCGCATACCGGGATACAAATCATACATGCGATTCAAGGTGCGCAGTAAGGTAGACTTGCCACAGCCGGACGGACCGATAAAGGCGGTGACTTTTTTATCCGCAATATCAATATTGATATTTTTAAGCGCTTGGAAGTCACCATAATAAAAATTCAAATCACGAATTTCCATTTTTGCCGGTGGCATATTTTTGGGAATATCTTGCCAGGTTTGCTGGGTAAAATTGGCGCTGTCCGGTTGTGCCATTTGCGCTTTGCTTGGTATGGGTTGAGCAAATAGGCTGCGCTCTTTTGCGCTAAAATCGTTAGCTGATTTAGACTTTCTTTTTTTGACATCGCTCATAAAGTATCTCGTTTAGCATAATTAAATGTATGAAAATGGGTCATTAGCAATTGGTTCTTAATATTAGGTAGTGAGGAAAAGCATCGTATTTTTATTAACGATGACCTCGGTTACCAATAAAGCGTGCCAAAATATTTAAGACCAACACTGAACCGGTAATCAGCAGTGCTGCAGCCCACGCTAAGGTGTGCCAGTTCTCGTAAGGACTCATCGCAAATTGATAAATGGTATTAGGCAAGTTTGCCAGTGGCTGACCCATATCCGTACTAAAGTATTGATTGTTTAGCGCGGTAAATAGCAAGGGCGCTGTCTCACCCGTAATGCGTGCAAATGCCAATAATATACCGGTAGTCAATCCTGCTTTAGCCGCTTTAAAGGTAACTTGGGTCACCAACTTCCACTTTGGCGTGCCCAGTGCATAGGCAGCTTCACGTAAAGTGTTGGGCACCAGTTTAAGCATATTTTCTGTCGTCCGTACGACCACAGGAATGACAATTAAAGCCAATGCCAACGCGCCTGCCCAACCAGAGAAACTTTTACCTTTAACCATTAACGCGTAAATAAACAGCCCGATGACAATCGATGGTGCTGATAATAAAATATCATTTAAAAATCGGGTCACTTTACCTAGCAAGCTACCGTGTGAGAATTCGGCTAAGTAAATACCGGTCATCAGTCCAATAGGCGCACCGATAAATAACCCAGAGAAAGCCAACATCACTGAACCAACAATGGCATTGCGCAATCCACCCACGCTCATCGGTGGTGGCGTATCCGCCGTAAATACCGGCAATTGCACCAAACCTTGAAAGCCTTCGACCAATAACGTCAGCAAAATCCAACATAACCAAAACAAGCCAAATACCATTGCCGACATCGCAAAGCCTAAGCCAAGCTTATTCACCCAGCGTCGTTTGTTATATAAACTTTGGTTATAACGACCCTTAAAACTGGTGGCAATCGGCAATGCGGTATTAACAGCTGCACTGGTGGGGTTAATGGGCATAACCTGAATTTCCTTATCGTCTTAGATAAAATAGTGTGCGATAAACAATACGTGATAAAAGAATACACGTGAGTTGGCAGGGTCAGACTTCGCAGTTTTAAAGTCAGCGATTGCCAGCCTTGTGATCCATACGCATGAGCATCAGCTTGGCAAGTGACAGTACAATAAAGGTAATGACGAATAGAATTAAGCCTAAATGCAATAGCGATGCCAAATGCAGCTCGCTCGATGCCTCTGCAAACTCATTTGCCAATGCCGAAGTAATCGTGACCCCTGAGGTAAACAAACTGGGGCTAATATTAAAGGCATTACCAATTAAAAACGTCACTGCCATGGTTTCCCCTAAAGCGCGCCCCAGTCCCAAAATGACACCGCCAACCACGCCCGCTTTGGTATACGGTAATATAATCTTAAACATCACCTCCCAAGTCGTCGCGCCCATGCCATAAGCTGACTCTTTTAGTAAGTCGGGCACTACCGAGAAAACATCGCGCATGGTGGCAGCGATAAACGGGATAATCATAATGGCAAGCACCAAAGACGCGGTAAACATGCCTAGACCCATCGGTGCGCCGGTAAATAACTTACCGATAATAGGCAGTGGACCTATATGCTCGATAAACCACGGCTGAATATGATTGCCAAAAAAAGGTGCAAAGACAAATAAGCCCCACATCCCATAAATAATAGAAGGAATACCGGCTAATAATTCGATGGCAATGCCCAGCGGTTTTTTAAGAAAGTTGGGGCACATTTCTGTTAAAAATATAGCAATACCAAAGCTGACCGGTACAGCTATTAAAATAGCAATAAATGATGTGACTAACGTGCCATAAATAGGCGCTAATGCCCCATATTCGTTCGCAACCGTATCCCAATTATTGCTGGTATAAAACCCAAGCCCAAATGTTTGGATACTCGGTAGCGCACCAATAACCAAAGAAGCAAGGATACCGCCCAATGACAACAGCACCAGAATGGCAAAAGCTTTGGTTGCATTGACGAACAGTGCATCGTAACGTTTTTGTTTAGCCAGTTGCGACCTTAGATCTATCATAAGTGTCTCATTATTAAATATGATTCAGTCGAAAAGAGTAGAGGAGTAATATAAGGGTTTATGATTTAATATCGTCTTGCAACAGCAAACTCAAATTGGTAAAGCGTATTAAAATGCTGCGCTTTACCATTAAATTTGCTGTAATAAAACTTATCAAGTTACGCTGTAAATAATGTTGTTATTAAGGTTGTAATGAACTTACTGAGCTGGCTTATAGACAGGTTGTCCATCACTGCCTTTCACGTCATTCCACTTGGCTTTAAATAACGCCACTGCGGTATCAGAGAATGGTACATAATCAAGCGCAATCGCACTGTCATCACCTTGCGCATATGCCCAATCAAAGAAGTTCAACACGCCTGCCACTTGTTGTGGATTCTCAGGTTGTTTGTGTACTAAGATAAAGGTAGCTGCGGCGATTGGCCATGCTTGCTCAGTTTCAGAGTTGGTAATGACTTTATAAAAGCCTGCTTGTTGTGACCAATCGATATCGCCTGCTGCGGCAAAGGTTTTTGCAGAAGGCTGCACAAAGTTACCCGCTGCATTCTTAAGTGCGGTATGTGCCATATTGTTTTGCTTAGCATAAGCGTATTCAACATAGCCGATAGAGTTCTTCATACGGTTCACATAACTTGACACGCCCTCATTACCTTTACCACCAGCGCCCGTTGCTGACGTTGGCCATTTCACTGTTTTATCTACACCAACAGTGTCTTTCCAAGCGGTTGATACTTTGGCTAAATAATCGGTAAAGTTAAAGGTCGTACCAGAGCCGTCAGAGCGAAATACGGTAGTAATCGCGGCATCAGGTAGGGTTAAATCGGGATTCATCGCCTTAATAGCTGGGTCATTCCATTTACTGATTTTACCCAAATAAATATTTGCTAAAGTCTCGCCATCTAACTGCAGTTGACCCGGTTTAATGCCGTCAATATTAACCACCGGTACAACGCCGCCAATCACAGAGGGAAACTGAATCAGACCTGACGCTTCTAATTCTTCAGGAGTAAGGGGTGCATCAGATGCGCCAAAATCGACCGTTTTTGATTCGATTTGCTTTATACCACCGGATGAGCCGATAGATTGATAATTGACCTGACCACCCGTTGCCGCATTGTAATCAGCTGACCATTTGGCATAAATAGGCTGCGGAAAAGATGCACCAGCACCCGTGATATTAAGAGCGATGTTTTCAGCGGATTTAAAATCTGACGTTGGAGCAGAAGATGCTTGGCTGCCGGTAGCTTGTGCTGACGATTCTGTTGCTACTGCACCAGCGTTGGCATCAGTATTTGCCTCTTTTTTACTATCACAAGCTGCTAAAGTAAGGGCGCTCGCCATTGTTGCCACAGCCAGTAATGAATAACGCATGTAACTCTCCTAAGTAGATTTTAAGTAAGAATCGATAACAAAAAAATTTTAAATAAATGAAATAAGACAGTAAAAAATATAGCGAATAGTGAATTTAAGATATTGATTTTAAAATAGTTATAAATTTTTTACTAAGTAATAGAATGGTAATTTTATAGGGTTTAGGTGCTATTTCTAATTAAGGAACCTTAACTTAGGCACACTCTAACAGCCGAATATTACATTTTGATGACTATCAAAAATCTTATTTTAATAAAACATTAAACCCCACAATTAGAGCAGGGAATGAGAGAATAGCGGAATATGACTGTTTAACAGTTACGATTATTTCTGAGTGATAGATAAGAGAATGATTATGAAGATATTGGAACCGATCACGATTGGTGGTGTACTATTTAAAAATCGCATTATGTTTCCGCCGCTGACGACAGGGTATGAAGCCAAAGATGGTACGATCAGCTCACAAAGTAATGCCTTTTATACCCGCCTTGCTCAAGGTGGCGTCGGATATATTGTGCTGGGTGATGTCGCGCCTATCCGTACCTTTGCACCCACACCCAAGCTGTTTGATGATAGCCAAATAGCAAGTTTTCGCCTGCTCGCTGATAATGTACATGCCTATGGCGCTAAACTTGGCGTGCAAATCTTTCACCCAGAATATGATTGCGATGCGCTTAATGCGTTGTTTGCTGCGGGTGAGATGGATAAAGTGCGTGCGCAACTACATCATGATATGCAGTTTTTCGTTAATGAGGTGTCTGAAGACGCCTTAATGACTATTATTGACAAGATGTGTGCTTGCGCAGTGCGTGCTCAAAAAGCAGGTGTGGATGTCATACAAGTACATGGTGATAGGCTAGTGGGCGCGCTGTGTAGTACGCAAATGAATACACGCACAGATAAATTCGGCGGTTCTTTTGAAAATCGTACTGGTTTTGCCTTGATGTTGGTGGCGGCATTAAAAAAATCCGTACCAACCATGATTATCGATTATAAATTATCGGTGGTCACTCCTGAGCGTGGTAAAGGCGGTATTGATGAGGTGGATGCGCCACTGTTTGCACAGAGGCTTGAGGCTGTTGGCGTGGATATGCTGCATGTTGGGCAGGCAAATCACACCGGTAATATGGCAGATACCATTCCACCGATGGGGGTGCAGCCTTATTGCTTTTTTGCGGATATTACAGGCAATATTAAACGGGCTGTCTCTATTCCTGTCAGCACTTCAGGGCGTATTATTGATCCCAATATGGGCGAGAATATGCTTCAAAACGGCAAGGCTGATATGATTGGTATTGGTCGTGCGCTGTTGGCTGACCCTGACTGGACAAATAAAGCTGCTGCAGGTCAAGCCCAAGACATTGTCCGCTGTATCTCATGCAACGAAGGCTGCGTTGATAATGTTCTCAATCGCTCGTTTATCGCTTGTGTGGTCAATGCTGAGAATGGTTTTGAAGAAACGCGCTTCATTACACCTGCTGAAACTCAGAAAAATATTGTCGTCATTGGTGGCGGTCCTGCAGGATTAGAGGCTGCGCGCGTCGCTGCAAAAAAAGGGCATCGTGTCACTTTATTTGAAAAAGAAAATCAGCTTGGCGGTCAGTTAAATATCGCTAATATTCCCCCGCGTAAAAGTGAGATATACCGTGCTGTAGAGGACTTGATACAGGCAGTTCACCGTGAGGGCGTGACATTGCATCTTGGGAAAACCGCTACTGTCTCAAATGTGCTGGCTTGTGCGCCTGATGCTGTCATCGTAGCCGTTGGTGCGTCGAGCTTCATACCGCCTATCGCAGGCGTGGATGGTGAGAACGTCCGTGATGCGTGGAAAGTACTTGCTAGTGAGCAAAAAGTATCGGGTCGGGTGGTGGTTATCGGCGGTGGTATTGTTGGTTGTGAGACGGCAGAATATCTGGCCGAACAAGATTGCAAAGTTTCAATAGTAGAGATGCAAGATAAGATTGCAGATCACTTAAGTACCACTATTTTACCCACCATGCTTGAGAATTATCGAATACACGGCGTAGAACAGTATGTGAATCATCAAGTCATTAGCATTGATAAGGAAAAATTGCATTGCGTGGATAAGGACAATAAGCCGGTAGAAATTCCATGCGACTACGTGGTTATTGCCAGCGGTGCACGTCCCGTTGAATTTGACACAGCAGCATTCCTTGATAAAGGTATTGCAGTCGTCAAAGTAGGAGACTGCTCAGAAGTTACTGACATCTCACACGCGATTAAAACGGCTTATGACGCGGCTAATGCACTCTGATAACCATATAACAATTTTTATGACATAAAAATTATGCATTGTCATTACTAGATAAAATGGACATTATGAGAATTTTAGGTAGAAATGCTGAATAATGTGATGATTTAAAGTGTTATTAATAGTAGAAAATAATTTATTATAATGTCATTTATCTTGATACTTGTCCGTACACGTTAATTGAAATACATTACTAAGAACCTATGACTGAGACCCTAAAATGAATCAAATAAGCGCGTGGGTCTTAATGATTATGGCAAAGTTTGGCTATTTCGGTATTGTATTTGCCATGTTTGCTGAAAACGTTTTTCCGCCTATACCTTCTGAGTTAATCATGCCAGCCGCTGGTTTTGCTGCCGCGCAAGGTCAGCTAAATCTGATACTGGTCATAATAGCCGGTACATTTGGCGCTGTACTGGGTGCATTACCTTTATATTATTTGGGCAGTGTGTTTAATAAAGAGCGCTTAGTTCTATTCACGCAGAAATATGGCAAATATGTATTTGTTAAATCAGATGATGTTTTGGCGTCTGATGATTGGTTTAATAAGCATGGCAAAAAAGCAGTTTTTTTTGGACGTATGGTACCCGGTATTCGCTCGCTCATATCTATTCCTGCCGGGATGAATCACATGCCTATAGGCTCTTTTTTAGTATTAACCACAGTAGGTGCCAGTATTTGGACGACCGTGTTAACGCTTGCGGGCTATTACTTGGGCAAGAATTATGCACGTATTGAAGTGATGCTCGCGCCATATTCAAAATTATTCTTATTGTTAACAGTGGCTATTATTATTGGCTTTTTTATCAAGCGATATTGGTCTGATAAAAGAGATAATAAGCTAAGCTAATTAATTTGCTCATGAGTTTTATGGAAAATAATAGATTTTTAAGTTTATAGATTTTTTATTTTAATCCCGCCCCAAGTGACAAAAAATACCCCCAGTCCAATAAGAGACGCGCCAAGTAGTAACCCATCCGGTGGACGCTCGCCTTGTAAAAAAATAGCAATAGGCACGCCGACCACCGCTCCAATCGTACCAAGCAAGCTTAATAAAACCGGACCGCCTGTTTTTTGTAATAAAAATAACAGTAAAAATTGTCCGGCAAAGATAAAAGCTTGTACAACGATAACTATAAATGGCAACATCTTTCCCATCGGTACTGCCAGTGAAAAGGTGGGAAACAGGCTAACCATAGCCAGCAATAACGCTGCAGCAATCAGCATTCCGGGGGCAAGTGCCATAGGAGACGCTTGGTCTGGCCAGCGTAATGTCCGATACAAATTGCCGATTGCCAACAATATCGGTCCGCACAGCGCCAATAACACCCAAAATATAGAAGCGTCCGCAGCAGAAAATTTATGAATTGCCAGCACAGATGCCCCAGCCAGCGCGCATGCAACACCAAAAGCGCGCTGTTTATTAAAACGTTCCATATCTAATGCCAATGCGCCAATATAAGTAAGTAGCGGCGGTAAAGCGAGTATCAAGGCGACAAAACTGGCACCAACATGAGGTATCGCAGAGAAGAAAATCAGGTTGGCACCGGCAACACTGACTAGCGCTGCAATGAAGTAATATTCTAAATAGCGCGCCGTTAAAAGTGGACGCTCACGCCTCACGGTTGCAATAACGAGCAATATAATCGCTGCTCCTGTTATCGCCCAAAAAAGAAACGCCAACGCAGTAAGTCCAATACTGCCCGCATATTTTGCAAGATTGGTGGAGAGACCGGTTAAGATGCCGCCTGCAATTAAACAAGCAAAGGGAATAAGCCATGCGTGTGGGTGCTGAGCTGTTTTTCGCTCTGTGGGTGTGTGCATAGGGCATCCTACTAATGAGCAAAAAGAATCCTAGTAATTTATAGCGCTTTCTTATAGTGCTTTTTTATAATGCTTTATAAATGATTTTTTTATAAGTCATTTTTTATGACGATGATTAATAGTAAGCAACTGACAATAAGCAACTTATGTAGACTTGTATACGCAGAATAATTGCTAGATTTCGCAAAAGCCGTTACACTTAATAGACCAATCTGCCATATTCCGGACAAGGAAGTCAATATGCACTCTACATTCCAGCCTATCACGCATTTTTCTGTTAAAAACTTAACCAAATGTATCCTTGCTATTACCGTCTCGGCAATAAGTTACTCTCATGCCAATGCTGCTCAAGCTAATCTTTATAATAGTGTCACGTTTTTCGGTGACAGCTTAACCGATGGTGGTTATTTTAGCCCGATTACTCAAGGTAGTCTGGGATTGAATCAATCAGGACAGTTCACCACCAATCCTGATAATGTGTGGGCAACCTCCTTTGCCGAGCAGCTGGGAACTACAGCGGTTGCTAATAAATATCTGGGCGACAAGACAGGTAATAACTATGCTACTGGATGGGCAAGAGCAGGTAAGAATGATTTACGTGAGCTTCCTATCCCAGGTGCTTCTGTAATTGTTCCTATCCCGTCTGTTAGTAATCAGGTAAATGATTATCTATCTAATAAAAAAGTTGATCCTAATGGCATGTATGTGGTGTGGGGCGGCGCAAATGATTTACTTGCAGCAGCTGCAGACCCTGCTAATGCACTAAATACGGTTTCATCAGCAGCTGGCAGCCAAGTCGCAGCCATCAAAATGCTAAAAGATAATGGTGCGAATTACATTTTAGTACCCAATATTCCTGATATAGGACTGACACCTACTGCTATTGCCGCAGGAGCAGGGTTTCAGTCGTCTGGCACAATGTTAGCAAGCCTATATAACCAATCTATTTATAATGGCGCGGTTGCAACGGGCGCTAATATCATCCCGCTTGATACTTTTAGCTTGCTACAACAAGTAAGCAAAAACCCTGCGGCATATGGCTTCACCAATGTAACGGCGCCCGCTTGTAACACTAGCAGCTTGCTAGTATGTGGCGCTGGTAATTTAGTCACGCCAAATGCCAATAACAGTTATTTCTTTGCCGATGGTATTCATCCTACTGGTCGCGCGCATCAAATGATAGCAGACTATGCTTATGCGGTTGTCACCGCTCCAAGCCAAATAGGCGTCTTGCCGCACATTGCGACGACAACAGGACTGGCAACCAACGAGCGCTTGCAATCTCACATCAATCACATTCAAAGCAGTGAGGCAAAACCCACCCGCACATTGTGGGCAACTGGCGAATTTAAAAATCAAGACATTGCAGGCTTCGAAAGTGATGGTAATACACAAGTATTATTGGGCGCAGATTTTGCTCATCCTAATTCAGAAAATGCCGTCACAGGATTATATGGCAACATCACCAAAAATGAGTTTGAGAATCTAGGTATTCCCACAGGTCTTAGTGATATTGCGATAGACGAAGTTGGTTTTGGTGTCTACCATAGCAATGCCTTAGATAAGTTTGGTGGTATGCAGATTAATGGTGCTGTTGGTTTTGGCAATATGGACATTAATGTGACACGAGCCGTTACCCTTGGTGGCAATAAACAAGAGTTTGGTTCAAATGCAGATGGTAAGCGTTATTATGCCAATGTACAGGCAGGGTATCCCATGCAAGTAAGCGGTATTGGAGTCACGCCGTACATAGGTGCTACTGCCAGTCGTGTAAAAATAGATGGACTAAAAGAGCAAGAAATGTCAGGCATTGCCATGCAGTTTGATGAGCAAAAATACAATACGACTTATGGTAAGCTTGGGGTAAAAGCCAATCATGAGCTTGGTCAAAATCTAAATTTATTTGGTGATATTCATTATCAAAAACAGTTGAGCGACAATCGTAAGGCAGCTTCAGCACGTTTAAATACCATCGCAGATATTAGCTTTGATACCCCTATGGTGCAAACTGACGATGATAATGCGGCTATAACCTTGGGGCTATCCAAAAACTTCGGCTTGCTTAACGCCAATGCAGGTGTAACGCATTCTCAAGGCGATGATGACAAAGATACCAGTGTATTTGTAGGGTTAAGTGGTGCATTTTAAACAAGGTATTTAGGGTCTTAAGTTGAGTATTGAGTCTTAAATGTCAAAAAGCTGCTACATACAGTGACGTGTGTAGCGGCTTTTTAGTGTGTGACTTTAGAATGTGTTATAAAAGAAAATTGTCGACTCATTAGCCAATGGTTTATGATAAACCTTTATAATCATTATTTTAAGTTGGTAGACAACTATGATTTTTATCACCAATAATATTAGCCTTAATGACGATGAGGTAGAAATTCACGCCATACGCGCCCAAGGTGCTGGCGGGCAAAATGTTAATAAGGTTTCCTCAGCCATTCACCTGCGTTTTGATATTTCAGCTTCAAGTTTGAGCGCCAGTAATAAACAACGCTTATTTGCCAGTAAAGACAGTCGTATCAGCAAAGATGGCGTACTTATCCTGAAAGCGCAGCAATTTCGTACTCAAGAACGCAATAAAATCGATGCATTTGAGCGCCTCAAGCAATTTATCATCACGGCTACTTATATCGAAAAAGCTCGTAAACCTACCAAGCCAAGCAACAATGCTCGGCGTAAGCGCATGGACAACAAAACCCAGCGTGGTAGAACAAAAGTATTACGTGGTAAAGTCGATATTTAGCTATACGCGACGATAGTACTTGCACTCATAAAATAATTATTTATCAAAACAAATAAAAGCGGCTGCATTGCAAAACGTCTGCTTACCATTTTTAAAGCCTGCCAAAGCTTGCGCGTTGGTTCTAATAGCACTCACCGCATCTTTCGCTTCTAATACCACTAAAGTTGCAGGCGCACCGATGGCTATTTCTGCTTGCATCGACAATATCTTGGCTGCATTTTTTCCAATCATATCAAAGACGGTTTCTATATCTTTATCTTTCGACAGTTGCGCAATATTGGCGTACATATTACCCATTCTGATAAGAGACGCATCCCCATAAGGGGTAAAGGCATTGAGAATATTGTTACTAGAAATTGTAGTATTAATGCCCAATTCTGCCAGCTCATTGGCATTGACCATTCCTCTTGGAATTAATGCCTCGTAATCACGTCCGTTTAAATAAATGTCGGTTGCAGGCAAGACGGTTAATGAGATATCCGCGAATTTTAATAGTCCAGCCATGGCGCCGCGTTGTAAGGTATCCATCGCCGAAAGCTTAGTCACATGACCGATAGACACGCGCCCTTGATACTGACGTTTGATGGTTTCTTTCACCACTTTAGGGATGCTCGAGCCTTCAGGGTCTAAGTCAAAGTTCAAATGAAAGTCAACATTGACATCAAACTGCTCTGCTAAATCAAATATCATCTCGATATGGCGGTCTGGATGCTCGTCTTTATAGGGGCAACCACCGACCAAATCCGCTCCTTGTGTCAACGCTTGCTGTAACAGCGCATAAGTCTGTGGTGCCGTGGTCAAACCATCTTGGGCAAAGGCACAAATCTCAATATCCATTGCAAAAGCATATTTTTCGCGCGCTTTTTTAATCGCGTTAAAGCTGCGTAATTGCGTTTTGGCATCTGTTTCTACAAAGGTACGCATTCCTACAGTGCCTTTTTTTATTGCCATCTCTATTACTTTACAGGCGCGTGCGTACACATCAGCTTCGCTAAATTCTTCTTTAGCTTGCCCAGTCTCATTCACTGCTTCTTCCAAATCACCGCTTTCTATACTACAGCGGTCAAGTATGCAGGCTTTATCAAGGTGGATATGGCTTTCATAAAAACCTGCACAAACGAAATTACCTTGAGCATCGTAAATGCTGGTGTTAGCGTTATTTATAGCGACTTCATCTTCATAGTTTTCATCATGACTATCGTCAATAGCATGATTAACGTCTTCAATAGCAGCAATCAGCCCGTCTTTTATCTTTATCGTTACCATATTCTGATGATTTTCCAATCGAGCGTTTTTAATAATGATATCCATAATTTTTATCCTTTCTATTTTTATTGGCAATATATGTAATGGCATGGCGCTGACTGTACCTAGCAAATGTTACTTAGCTAAAAGGTAGGAACGGTATCGTTAAAATTGCATTATTAGAACCGATTTTTCATCCCTGTTTACTCATATAACGCTCAATAATAAACAGCAGTTAAATGCAATCGTCTATTGAGTCAGCGCAGGTAGGGTGCTATTTTACAGCCCCTGCTTATGTCTGCCGTTCAGCAGTAACACAAATGATGTTAAAATAACGATTTGCCCGTATTTCGCTCACAGTTTCACTCATATTTTTGCCAATAGCGCTGTGCTTAATTCTAAAAAGGAAGTGTGTCATGATTAATACCAAAATATATAAGTCGGTTTATACCTTGGCTGAAAAGCTACTCGAAGCCGATAGAAAAGGACATCAGGAAGCTTTTAATTGGCTATATAGTGAGCTAAAAGCAATTTGTGTCGACAATGAAAATACCGATAAAGACCATCCTGAACAATGGGAAACGCTTGCTGACTTTACTGCCGATTTCGACGAAGCTCTGGTCATTTATGATAAAGCGTTAGAGAAAGCCAAGGCCGTCAATTCGAAAGACCATCTGTCATCTATTGCCTTTTCTATGGCAGTTATTCAAGTTGAATTGGGGCAAAAGGACGCGGCTATTACTAGCCTACAAAATGCAAAAATCACTGCCAATAAAATAGAAGACAAAGAATTTAAAGTAGAAATTGATGAGTTGCTCACTAAATTGTTATCTGAGTAAATCGATGCTATTTAAAGCTTATGGCTGCTATTTTCACTAAAATAATGACAACTCTTACATAACAAAAGGTCGTTATGACACCGATTATTTTTCACAATCCGAACTGTGGTACTTCGCGCAATACCTTAGCTATTATGCAAGCGTCAGGTGAAACGCCTAACATCATCGAATATCTAAAAACGCCGCCCACACGCGAATATTTGGTTGAGCTGCTTGACTTAATGAACCTCTCGCCGCGTGCGTTGTTACGGCAAAAAGAGATGGCGGCTTTAGAACTGTATGAATCAGCGTTATCCGATGAGCAGCTTCTCGATGCCATGATTGCGCATCCTATTTTAATCAATCGTCCCATCGTCGTTACGGATAAAGGCGCTGCATTATGCCGTCCGTCAGAGCGAGTATTTGATTTATTAACGCATCCTGTCAGTCGTTTTATCAAAGAAGATGGTGAAGTCTTACAGTATCTCGGTAGCAATGCGACAAGTCATATTCCAGAGCCATTCATTGATTTAACTGAGTTGCCAAATATCTATAGTGAACACTTGCGTCCAATTGATATTGAGTCTTTGATTGGGGCAAATGACCCACGCCATGCGCCAAAGATATTGGTACTATATGGCTCCTTACGTGAGCGCTCATTTTCTAAATTAGCCGCAGAAGAAGCAAGCCGAATTTTACGCTGGTATGGTTGCGAAGTGCGTACCTTTAATCCATCCGGTTTGCCACTGCCAGATGACGCCGATGTTAACCATCCTAAGGTACAAGAGTTGCGCGAACTTGCAGCATGGTCGGAGGGTATGCTGTGGGTGAGTCCTGAACGTCACGGTAGTATTACCAGTATTATGAAAGCACAGATTGATTGGATACCCTTGTCACTTGGCGGCGTACGACCCACGCAAGGTAAAACGCTGGCAATCATGCAAGTTAGCGGTGGCAGTCAAAGTTTTAATACCGTTAATCAGCTGCGCATTCTTGGGCGCTGGATGCGTATGATTACCATCCCTAATCAATCTTCTATCCCAAAAGCGTTTTTGGAGTTTAATGACGACAATCGGATGAAGTTATCGCCTTTATATCAGCGTATGGTTGATGTTTGCGAAGAGCTGGTAAAATTCACGTGGCTGACGCGTGGTCGTGCTGATTATCTAACCGATCGTTACTCTGAACGGGTAGAAAGCTGTGAGCAAGTGTCACAACGGGTCAATCAAAAATAGCTATGGCTGCTTTATTCGATTAAAGCGCATTTATAGTAAAGTACATTTATAGCAAGGCATGTTTAATAAGGCACGTTTATGTTAGCGCTAGCAATTTTTATAGTCACTTTGGTATTGGTCATATGGCAGCCAAAAGGACTGGGTATCGGCTGGAGCGCGCTTGGTGGAGCATTGGTTGCCCTGCTGTTTGGTGTGGTGCAATTGTCTGATATTGCTATTGTATGGGATATCGTTTGGGATGCGACCTTTACCTTTGTTGCCTTGATTATCATCTCTTTAATATTAGATGAGGCAGGTTTTTTCGGCTGGGCAGCCTTGCATGTGGCTCGATTCGGTAATGGTCAAGGTCGGCGATTGTTCCCGATGATTGTGGTACTAGGTGCCTTTATTTCCGCATTTTTTGCCAACGATGGAGCAGCATTATTGCTCACGCCTATCGTTATCGCAATCTTACTGCGTCTTGATTTTGCGCCAAAGTCAGCTTTAGCTTTTATTATTGCTACCGGATTTATTGCAGATACGGCAAGCCTGCCATTAGTAACCTCCAATCTAGTTAATATTGTCAGCGCCAATTATTTTGATATTGGCTTTGGGCGCTATGCCACCGTTATGGTGCCAGTGAATGTAGTCTCCGTTGTTGCAACATTACTGGTACTGAACCGCCCCGACTTTATCGGAGAGTGATTTACTTGAGTCAGGCAGCAATACCTGACAGGATTAAACTATCATAGTACCGTTTTTCAAACTCAAAGGGTGACACATAACCAATCGTACTATGCAGTCGTGTTTTGTTAAACCAGTCTACCCATTCAAGGGTTGCTAATTCAACATCATTCACGCCATGCCATTGTTCTTTTAGATATTCAATCACCTCAGACTTATAAAGCCCGTTGACCGTTTCAGCCAATGCATTGTCGTATGAGTCACCAGTCGTGCCCACAGAGGCAATAACACCGCTGTCAGCCATTTTAT